>NZ_MLYR01000120.1 GCF_001866655.1 Bacillus sp. MUM 116
CAAATGTTCTTACGAAAAGATGCCACGAAGCATTTAGGTATACGGGTTGACGGACTTATACGAAAAACAAAATTTATGCGAAAATAGCCTTTACTAATAACAAACTGTTATTAATTTTATTAAAATTAGTTAATTTTCATTATATATAAACTCTTCTATAATTCATATTAAGTTAAATCACAAAGGGGATGATTAGTTTGAACACGACTAGACAAAGTATAAAAAACAAATTTGATGAAAATGCATCTTCTTATGATGATCAAAGAAGAAAGTTAATTCCATGTTTTGATGATTTCTATTCCATTCCGATTTCTATCCTTAACACAAATACTGAGGCCCCTTCAGTTCTGGACATTGGTGCTGGAACGGGACTATTTTCATTTTTTCTAAAAGAAAAGTACCCGGATGCCCGCATGACCTTAATTGATTTATCCGAAAAGATGATGGATGTTTCAAGAGCGCGATTTAGCCATTACCAAGATATTCACTATATTGTTGCGGATTATACTGAACATTGTTTCGAGGAAAAGTTTGATATCATCATCTCCTCTCTTTCCATCCACCATCTGTCAGATGAAGAAAAACGAAAACTTTATGTAAAAATTTTCTCTTTGCTAAAAGAGGATGGAATTTTTATAAATGCTGATCAGGTGCTTGGGCATACAGAATTTATTGAATCGCTTTACAAAAATGACTGGAAAAATAAAATTGAAAACAGCGGTTTAAGGAAGCAGGAAATTGCGGCTGCTTATGAAAGAACGAAACTGGATAAAATGGCAACCCTTGAGGACCAAATTGGTTGGTTGAAAGATTGTGGATTTCAAGATGTAGATTGTATCTATAAATACTTTAACTTTGTGGTCTTGTTTGGAAGAAAGAATTAAACGAATTCACTAGAAAACCTGAGAAAATTCTCGGGTTTTCTATTCATTTCAAATTCGCCCATTTATGGTAGATTAGAATCAATCTGTACCTTGGTTAGTCATCATACGGCCAGATATAAAAAATTGCCGACTCCCCTTCACTCACTGCTTCATCATAACACTCAAGAGCATCCTCATTTTCCGGATCATCCTCATACTGTTCACGGGTGGCGATAAACTGTTCTTCAACCTTGATGACTTCCCAGCCTTCACTGTTCATGTAGCCTTTTGCTTTTGCTAATGCGAAGTTAACATCGATGGAATCCACCCAGCAACAAACATATGCACCCGCACAATCCTTTTTTTCCGGGTTATCTGAGAATGGTATGGCATCAAAAGTAAAATAATAAATCGGCATGGTATTCTCCCTTAAATAATCTAAGTCGCTTATTTATCTTGAGTAGTAGACCAATGGGCTGGGCGGGTAAGTGCCTTCGGCAATTTTGTGTTGGCATCACCCTTCGCTGCGTTAATCTGAGCTTGAGTAAGAAATAGGGTTCCGGTCAGGTTTGCACCGCTAAGGTCTGCATCCCGGAAATCCGCCCCAATCACGTCTGCCCCATATAAGTCAGTATCCTTAAGGTTGGCAGCAATAAGATAGGCTCCTCTTAAATTGGCCCCTTGGAGATTCGCTTTACGAAGATTTGCCCCAAACAGATTGGCACCCCGTCCATAGGTTTTCCGAGTATTTTTCGTGCCCTTTTGCTGACTTCCTATCTCAGTACGGACTAGTTCACTAGTCTTAAGCAATAGCTCATTTACTTCGGCACGGTGGGACGGCACATCTAATTCCATAAGAGATTCGGGACTAAGATAGGTAAGCTGTTCAGTTTTCTCGAACATGGATTTAAGCTCATTGTGGATGGACTGAGTTTCTTTTAACATCAACGCTTCATTCAAATATAAGAGCATCTCATGAAGCTGCTGCATCACTGGAAATACGTCAAACATTTGCTTTGCTGATTGTGGATGTTCACGCCAGTCATTTCCTTTAAAAGTAATTTGGGAAACTTTTTGACCCGCCCCAAAGCATTCATATACCGTGCAGCCTTTAAACCCCTTCTGCCTAAGGTCTTTGTGAATGCTGCAGCGGAAATCGGCTTGAAGATTAGCACATGGACTGCCGCCTTCTTTTCCACTGGCAAAGTCTGTTGAAGCAGCAAATGGCAGGGCAACACAGCACAAACCGAAACAATTCTCACAGTCAGAACGAAGATGATCTTGATTCTTTAACAAAATGGGCACTTCCTTATTTATAAGTTTTGCTGGATTGTTGATATCTTCCGAAAATATGTTGATAACTTCAAAAAGTATGTCGATATCGAATGAATTTGTGTTGATATAAATAGAAAATATGTTGATATCCAGTAAATTTGTGTTGATATATAATTTAATCCCTTTGAAGATTAGTTGATTTCAATTAAATATGAAGCTATTTCTTTTATTTTGGCATTTTACCCTGCACTTGTGAAAGTGTAAATATCGCAAAAAGCATAATTTTTCTTATCAATTAAAATTATGGTACCGTATATACCGCCTTCACTTCCATGCGTAATGATTCTAATCCGCTCCTCGTAAAGACTTTTAACGCCTGAACCTCCTTGAAAAATAAGAAAACAATATTACAAGTATACCGGTTAATTGAATACTAAAACCTATTAAGGTAATGACAATGGAACGTGACAAATAATCATAATAATAAAAAGTCCCATCCCCTTGATATTTCATATAGTCCGTCCATTCCTCTGCGATGCTTGGACTATATACCATAAAAACCAGTCCGATAATCGTTAAACACGCTCCTAATGAGTATTTCCTACCCATTTAATCTTACTCCTTTCTTAATTAAACCCTTATTTAAAAAATTATTCTAGTAAACTTAAATTCGACATCATTCCATTTTTATCCTCCTTTTTAGGAAAAATTGGATAATTATAAAAACACTTTGATTATAAGGAATTTCTATCATACTTCCAGTAAAAACCACCTGACAAATGAAACCGCTTCCATTAAAATAAAAGTAAGAAATAGGAGAGGGGATAAAACAATGGAACTTTTATTAGAACTACGTGAACATAATCAGTCTGAAGAGCCTTGTGAAGAAGGTACCCCAAATAAAGAAAAAGAAGAAAATTTCGATATCTCCGATTATGACTATAATAAAAGATTGTGGTTTTAATATAAAGAAGTGTGTAAATTAGTTCTATATCCTATTATTCTCAAATATTTTATATGAAGATACCAAAATTCATATGAAATAGGTGAGAGTAACATGTTTGTTGTTTATTTTTTTGAAAATAAAAATCTTTTATTAACTCAGCTTCTTCGGCATGTTCCATCTGTTGGCGAGGATTTAAAAATTAAAGGCCGTAAAGGAAAAGTTTCGAGTGTTACCAATGTGGAAGAACAAAAGTTTCATGTGCAAATTGTTTTAGAAACCGTAAAAAAAACCACGCTTGTTTCAGCAGCTGATAATTCCAAAAAGAAAAAAAGATAACCTAAAAAGGGCGCACATTCTAAAATGTGTGCTTTTTTTACTATAATCACTTGAATGTATTAAATTAGAAATTTCCACATTTTTCAGGTTACAAAGTAACATAAGTTTTTACTTCTTATGAAAAAATAGGAACAAAAACAAAAGAAGGAAAATACATGAAAAAGCTATTTATTAGTATGATTTTGTCGATAGTCTTTTCCTCAGAAATCATGATTCCCCCGAATTTAATAAATATAGCATATGCACAACGAAAGCCCATTCCACCTTATGCTAAGTGGGGCGTTTTGGCAATGAATAAAACAAAAGAAAAGTATCCGAATGCGCAAATCATTGACTACCTCCATATTGGCAGAACTAGTGGACCCGCAACTACAACCGAAAAATTCAAGCTTTGGTTAAAAGAAAACGGAAAGGAATTTGGAGTTTTCATCGATATTGAGTTTAACAACAAAACGGAACAAGTGATGAAGGTTACCTTTAAAGAGACATCTAAATGATGGTGTTTTTTTAAAAACTCGTCTGTCTACAGTCGAGAGGCATCCTCAATTATACAGCTGAAAGTCTACGTGAAGCTTTCGAATTGATAAAAAAAGAGAAGAGTAGCTTAGTTAAACTAAAAAGCCCTGTCAGGCCTTATTACTTTTTTTCTTTACTTTTTATGTGTTACGCCAAACGTAAACCCATAGTACTGGACATTGATTATAAGATGGGGTGTTGAACAATAATTTTGTATAAACTTTTTCAAACTTGCAAATTTTAATTATTGTTGAGTTTTTATTTTCAATTCCAAACAAAATTCATATACCTAGGGGGTATTATCATGACACAACAAAACCAACAGCAACAACAGATGCAACAGGCTGTTCAATCTGCTCAAGCAAGTACAAACTCACAAAAACTTCAACAATCTCAACAACAAGTTCAGCAAGACCAAGATACAGCTAAATGGCAACAAAATGAGGTTGCAGCATTCAATTTACAATAGAACGGAAAAAAGGATCTTCCACCGAAGATCCTTTTATGCTGTTTATATTCTAGGGGGCTTACCAACATTTCGCGCTTTGTCGGCGGGATTAAGCGCCGGCTTGACATCGCCATGAGCCTGATCAGGAAGCCAGCAGTCATTTTTCTCGACGAACCGACGACAGGACTTGACCCTGAAGCGCAGATTGAAGACTGGGATACCGTCAAGGAGCTTGCCGGCGAAGGGTTTTATTTATTTTGATGATTTCTATAATTTAATTTCTTCCTACCTTGGATACATCTCCTAAACTGAGCACCTTATCTAAACCGTCATGTGGGATTTGAAACATCTATGAAACACGATTATACAAGGGGGAAAAGAATATGCCGATGAAAATTGGAACGGAAGATTTTCATCATCGGGTAGAGTCCGGTATTAATAATGCGTTTATGAGAGGTGCCGTTTCCAGTGCACAGGATCACTTAAGTTCAAGGAAGCTGATAGCAGCCAAAGAACTTGGCAACTGGGAAGAATGGCGTTCACATGGTGAGGAAATTCGTCAGCATGTCTTAGAAAACCTTGATTTTTATTTATACCAATTAAGTGAAAATGTTGCAAATAGAGGCGGTCATGTTTATTTTGCTAAAACAGCGGCTGACGCAAATCAATATATTCGTGAAGTGGTTGAAAAGAAACAGGCGGGTTAGAACGACCCAAATGGAAATACCAGCCTCAAGATGCTGTGCTAAAAGATGCAAGTTCCGATGAATTAGTAGAGGTTTTGATAAGACAATGTGCAAATATCCTTACAGACATTGTAGTTACGGACAAAATAGGATTAACTGAAGCCGTAAATAAAATGGTAGTGGGCTATGGCGGCGGGCCAATTTTGGCTTGGAAAGATCCACGGTTTGAGGAATATGGATTATCGCCCCTATTTAAAGAGAGATGGTCTGAAGAAGGGATTGAATTTCATGAGTGGGATTCATCTATCGGAGAAGAAAATATTAAGCGGGCAGATCAAGCAAATGTAGGCATTACGATAAGCGACATTACGCTTGCCGAATCCGGTACAGCTGTTCTTTTCAGCAGCAAAGACAGAGGACGGACCGTTAGCTTTTTACCCGCTACCACGATTATCCTGATTCCCAAAAGTACAATCGTGCCAAGAATGACCCAGGCTGCAAGAAAGATACGGGAAAAAGTAGAACGTGGTGAGCAAATTGCTTCATGTATTAATTTTATTACCGGACCGAGTAGCTCGGCAGACATAGAATCAAAGCTTGTTGTAGGTGTGCATGGACCTGTTAAAGCAGGTTATATTGTTGTTGAAGATTTATAGGAATGCAAACTGTCCCTGGTTTTTTGTTATTCGTTTGGGTGAAGTGTCATAATAAAACTTGTTAGTGACAAAATCCACAGCTCTTTCACTAAAACTTTCTATAATACCCCACTATGTAAAATCTCGGAGCCTTTTATTTGCGGATCTGTAGATTTCATTTGCGAATCAGAGCCTTTTATTTGCGAATCTGCAGGTTTTATTTGAGAATCAGCCCCCTTTATTTGCGAATTAAAGAATGTCCTAAAACCTCCATTATCTTATTTTCAGGCACAGTTATAACTGAATGTTGATTTCACTGTGTTTGAAAAATAAACGGTAAAATTCCGTTTGAATTGGGAAATACCCATATTTCCTTAAAAATAAAGGAAGTTTTTCCGTTCGTATTATCCAAATATTTGGATTTTGTCTTATTTAGAGCAGTTAATCGGAATATCTACGCTTATATCTGCTTCTTAAGCTTCCTCTTTATTCATTAGCAGGAAATTCTCCGCCTATGAATTCTGATACCTACACGAAAATCAACAATGAATAATAACAGAGCCTATTTTCAAAGGAGTTTCCTCTTTACCCACCGAAATTAATTGTAACCTTTTACAAACCTCAAACGATTAATGGATGAATGACTTCATCTGGGGAGGGATTTAGTTGAATGATTTTGAGAACTTGGAAGACAGTATTAGCGCCATCTACCGCCTACACTACTTAGACGTATACAGATTTCTGATTTGTTTTTCGGGGAATCAAAATGATGCGGAAGACATGACACAGGAAGTTTTTATTCGTGTACTGAACAATCTATCCAGTTTTAATAGCGGGAATCTAAAAACTTGGATTTTTGCCATCGCCAAGCATGTTGCGATTGATCATTACCGGAAAAAGAGATTTACCTCTATTTTCAAAGAGAATTATTTCAAGCAGCTTAAATCATCCGCAAGCGGTCCAAATGAGCAAATGGAACAAGATGAGTTAAAAAAATCCATTCATGATGCCATTTCCAAATTAAAGCCGAACCATCGCACCGTTGTTATCTTAAGAGGAATTAATGAATTCTCAATAAAGGAAACTTCGGAAATCCTTCAATGCAGCGAGTCCAAAGTGAAAGTCGACTATCACCGGGCCTTAAAAGACCTCAAAAAGAAGCTAAAGATAAATGTCGGGGAGGTTTTGGGGAATGCAAACTGAAAAAGAACTGTTCGACCTGATAAAGGAAACCTATCCAATGAATCCAAGACATGATTTTGTTTCCGCCACTGATACGAAACTCAGACAATCTGCAAAAAATTTATCAAAAAAACGGAAAATCAAACGAGCATCAATTGCTTCATTTGGTGCTGCCCTTTGCGCATTAGTAATATCCTGGATCTTCTTCTTTAATGGAAGTAATATGCTGAAGACTACCTTTTTCTCTATAGAAAATAATGCATCTCCATTGGTAAAAGAGCAGAAACCAGTCATCTTTATTTATCAGACACATAGTTGGGAGTCTTTTATTCCTGAAATCAACATAACAGACCCTGTAGAGGCTGTGGATTCATCAACCAATATAATATTAGTCGGAAAACGGCTAAGCAAAGCTTTAAATGAAAATGGTGTGAACACCATTCAAGATCAGAGCGATATACTTGGAATTTTAAAAGAAAGAGGTTTAACTGCTGATAATGCCTATGTCGTCTCAAAAGATTTCGTTAAAAGTGTTCTAGGAAAACATAAAAGCATTAAGATGGCTTTTGATATACACCGAGATTCAAGTAGAAGAAAGGTTACTACGATCAAAATACACGGAAAAGAATATGCTAGAATTGTTTTTGTAATCTCCAGTTCAAATAATCACTATAAGGAAAATTTACATTTTGCTAAACTGATTCATGAAAAATTAGAAAAAATGTATCCCGGTCTTTCACGAGGAGTTCTTTCAAAATCAAATGAAGACAACTTACAAAACACTTACAATCAAGACCTTTTAGGGAAATCAGCATTAATTGAGATTGGTGGAGTTGACAATACGTTGGATGAAGAATATCGTTCGGCAGATGCTTTAGCTAAGGTAATGAAAGAAATACTTACTGAGGAACAACTAAATAACTAATTTATAAAACAAAATGTTACTTTTCAATCGTATTGTCGTTTTTTTTGTCATCGAAAATGACGCATAGGAGGGGTACTGCAAACATTATCCGGGAACTTTGTATACTAAGAGGATTTTCAAACTAAAAAAGCCGATTCCCTAAATTTTAAGGAATTGGCTTTTTTTGAACTTCTTTATTCAACAAACTAATCAAGTATATACATATAGATATCCTGGCATACGCTTAGTGTCATAAAATCCTTAAACCAAGTGCTCTTTTATTTCAATAAAATAAACATACACAAGTTTGAATATGGCTGCTGCACTGATATTAAAACCTATAGTAATCTAATCAATTGATTTTGAATTATGTGTTTCACTTGATTGCGGTAAAGATTCCTGTGATATGGGTTGAACCTTTCTTATTTCAGTATTCTTACCTATTATAACGGAAAATACAACGATTACTGCAATTATTAGAGTGAACAATGTGATAGATTCATCTAGAAATACTGTTGCAAATAGAATCATTAAAAATGGTTGTAAGTATTGAATCTGACTAACTCTCGCAATTCCGCCCATAGCCATTCCGCTATACCAAGCAACATATGCTAAAAATTGACTAACCACTGCGAGATATATAAAACTAACCCAAGCTTGTATTGGGGCATGGAGCATTTCAGTTGTAAGGTTTAGCCCAACTGGAATAATAAAAAATGGCGCACCGATTAAAATGGCCCAGGCAATCACTTGCCAGCTGCCTAATTCTTTCGATAATCTCCCGCCTTCTGCATAACTTAGTCCAAGTATAATCACTGCTAGCAGTATAGCTAAATCGGCAAATTTTAATGAACCGAGTCCAAGATGAAGTGCATAAATAATAACAGCTACAGAGCCAATTACACTTGAAATCCAGAATTTGAGAGAAGGGATTTCCCTTGCTCTAACCATAGCAAATCCGGCTGTTGCTAATGGCAACAGAGCCACTTCCACAGCACCGTGAGAAACAGGCAAGGATTCCATTGCCCACGAGGTAAGAAGAGGAAATCCTAAAACTGCACCAACTGCAACAAGAAACAGACTTTTGATTTGGCGGAAAGAAGGCAGCTTTTCTTTTCGAACAATCAATATCACTGCCACTAAAATAGCAGCAACAACTGTTCTTCCCAAACCGACGATCGTCGTCCCAAAATACTCTACTGAAATACTTGTTGCAGGGAGCGTTAAGCTAAAGCAAATGACCCCCGCTAACCCCAATAATAATCCAAATTTCTCTCTGGCTTCTCTCTGCATCTTATCCCAACCCCTATCGTTATATTTGAATCACATCTGTACCATTTTCTGATTTCTTAGAAAACAGTTCTGTTATAATCAAAATAATAAAAGGTGCACAAAAAAAAATAAACCGTTCTTTTAGCCATCTGTACCATGACAGTTAAAGGAGGATAAATGTATGAGTGCCAAATATATAGAGATAATGGAAGAGATCAAGCATCGGCTAGCAGATAGGACAATTATTGCAGGAAGTAAGCTCCCTTCTGTTCGTCAGCTTTCTGAGCATTTTTCATGTAGCAAAAATACGGTCATTAAAGCATACGAAGAATTAGAAAAAGAGCATTTAATTTATTCTGTTCCTAAAAGTGGTTACTTTGTTGTGAATGAATTTCAAAATGCGACGAATGAAAATGAGGTGATTGATTTCTTGTCTGCTGGTCCAGATAAAAACGTTATGCCTTATCTTGAATTTCAACATTGTATGAATCAAGCAATTGAACAATATAAAGAAGAGCTTTTTACATACTCTGATCAACAAGGGTCTTACTCATTACGGGTACAGTTAATGAAATATTTGCAGAATTTACAGGTGTTCACTCAACCTGAAAGATTAGTCGTTGTATCTGGCTCACAGCAAGCTCTTAATTTATTAGTTTCTATGCCATTTCCAAATGGAAAAAACAATATTCTAATTGAACAGCCTACTTATTTCGGATTTATTGAGTCCATTACTCTGCACCAAGCTACTACCTTTGGAATTGAGTTAACGATGGAAGGGATTGATCTTGATCGTCTGGAATATATTTTTCGAAATAATGATATAAAATTCTTCTATATTATCCCGAGATTTCACAATCCTCTTGGACATTGTTACACGAATAGTGAAAAGAAAAAAATTGTTGAGTTAGCTGAAAAATACGATGTATATATAGTGGAAGATGACTTTTTAGGGGACCTTGATCCAAATGTAAAATCAGATCCTTTATTTTCTTTTAATCCTTCTGGGAGAGTGATTTATATTAAAAGCTTTTCGAAAATTTTTCTCCCAGGGTTAAGGATTGCTACTGTCGTTCTTCCTGCATTAATGATTAACAATTTTTTACGATATAAATTTAGTTCAGATTTTAACACTTCAGCACTTTCTCAAGGTGCTTTAGAAATCTATTTAAAAAGTGGTATGTATAATAGCCATCTCAAAAGAATAAAAGAGGTATACCGTACTAAAATGCAAACCCTTCAGGAAGCATGTGAATTATTACTTCCAGCTAATACTCATTTTTCTAAACCGACTTCAGGATTCTACCTATCCATAAGTTTGCCCGAGAATGTGACAGCAAAACAGGTAGTCCATACGCTAAATGAGCAGCATATATATGTTGATGATGCCTCTAGAATGTTTTTACAAGAGTATAGGAAGGAAAATATGCTTCGTCTGAGTATTTCTCAAGTTAACGAGAATCAAATTAAACAAGGAGTAGAACAAATTGCTCGATACATTGACTTCATTCATAACAGGAAAAATTATATTTTCCAGAGTCCACCTTCATTATTATGAGCTTAATCACGGAGGGCTCCTTTCTTAAAACGAAATACGTTTGGCTTGTATTTCTTTTTTTCAGCTAGAGAACGAGCTGCGCTCAAAACAGAAATTAGTAATTATAACGGGATGGATCAATTTGAAAATTATGAGGGAATGCGAGAGTTAATTCTTGTAACACGTGGGAACTTCTGAATACTAGATCTAATCAAAAATATTTTCCCTAAGAGCAGTGATAAACTTAATGGAAATGGTGGCCGAAATCTAACGGCCACCCTGCTTTTTAAAACGGCTTTAAAATCATCAACGCAATAATGATTAAAAAAATGAAGTTCTCAATGTTTTCAATCAGAAAAAGCCCCTTAGCCAACCGTTTATATTCTTCTGGAATTTCTTCACCTTTATGGGATTCCAACAAGGCTTTTATTGGTTTCGACTTTGGTGATAGTGCCAACGGGCCCATTGCCAATGAAATTAAAAAGAGAATAAGGCTTGTTACATACCAGCCCATCCTAAATAGTATCGGATTGAGAAATCCCATGGTTAAACCTGTTATTAACAATAATGTACCGCCCACCATCACAAAAATATGTAATTTATGTCTAATTTTATAAGAATGCCTTAATTCGGTCATGTTATTCCCCATTTTGACCACTGTCGTTAAAATAAAACCAGGTCCCATCCCGAGTATGGCTGAAAAAATATGTATGAAAACGATGAATTTGTAGAATGTCACAATATGTCCCCTCCATTCTCTGCTACCATTTTACCATAATTTTATGGAAACCCTGTGACAGAAATGGCAGATAAATTCAGGATTTTATCAATCTTCAAGAGGATTTATGACTGCCAATACCTGATGATCTTCCCATTTTCCATTGATTTTAACACTTTTAATAGCAATGCCCTCTTTATGGAAACCAGCCTTCTCCAGTACCCGAATCGAGCCAATATTATGAGGCATAACACCAGCTTCAATCCGATGCAGCTTTAATTCGTTAAATGCATAGTCTACTAACAGCTTTACCGCTTCAGTAGTATAGCCTTTTCCATTATGTATTTTATCTAAAAAATAACCTATGAAGGCACTTTGCAGCGACCCGCGGACAACCTGAAATAAGTTAATGGTCCCTATCAAGGTACCATCATCTTTAAAAATTCCAAAATTATAGGCTTGGTCGCTTAACTGGTCCTCTTCAAACCTCCGAATTCTTTCTCGCTGTGATTCAATAGAATAGAAATCTTTGCTTCGTTCCATCGAAAACCGTTCAAAAAAGTTACGGTTTTTTATCTGTATTCCCAGTAGTGCCGCAGCATCTTCTTCGACAAAAGGTCTATTGTAAATATGGATCCCTTTAAACATGTAATCTTCCTTTCTTTTAAACTTTACAATATTAACCTATATCCATTCTATTTGTTTTCAAGGGATAATAAAAGAAAAGGCCTCGATTAATAAAGGCTCTTTTCGTAAACTTTGTTGCTTT
>NZ_MLYR01000121.1 GCF_001866655.1 Bacillus sp. MUM 116
AAAACAACAATCTATGCGAAAATAGCCTTTGTAAATAATAAAATTGTTAAATATTAAATATTGAGGACTTATGTGCAACAAGATAAACAAGCAAAAGAGAATTTGGATGCTAATATTAAACCAGAATTTTCTGGAACTGATGCACAAAAAGTAAAACAAGAAATTCAAAAAGATGTTATCGCGGGACAAGATGCAATGACTTCCATGGAGGCCGGAGCAATGCGTGATTAAAACACTACTACTTTGAATAAGTGAACACCTTATGTTGGACTAATAATCCAACATAAGGGGTTTTTTCTGCTTCAAAAATGTATCGGTTAAAGAGATAATGAAGTTTAAGTAAGAGAGACAATCCTTATTTTACGTTTTTACCTTTACTAATAAATAAGTAAAAAATAACGGAGGCGCTCCCATTCTTTTTATTGTTTTTTCAATTCATTAACAATTTCATTAATACGTTTTTCCACTTCATAAAGGTTCTTCTGCATCCGCTCACGCCGACTGGTCAAGACCTGCAATTCCTGTTTCAATTCCTCTGTTTTGCTCATGATTTCCCCTCCGGATTATGATTTATATCATATAGTATACTAACATAATAAAACATTTATAGATGGGTTTTACTGAGATAAACTTAAAAAATTTAGCTTTTTTATTATTCTTATCATAATCAAAATTATTAGAATTTGAAATTCTAACAGTAAGATAATAAAATGATAAAAAGAGAGGTAGATTAGAGTGGTCAATTCGACAAAAACAGTTGTGGAAAAACTAAATCTAACTAAATATTCTAAAAAGTTAATTCTTCAAAAACCGGACGATATGAAAGACTTTATTGAGTTAGATTATGATACATCGATTAAAAAAGATAAATATGATTTGATTTTTGCTTTTGTTTTTAACCTGGATGAATTTTCTCAGCAATTGAAGGCGGTAATTGAACAACAGTTACTTGAAGATAATGGGTACTTATATTTTGCCTACCCTAAAAAGAATAATCCGAAATATGGAGAATACATAGATCGTGACAGTTTAATTCAGGCACTCCCCACTAATGAAGATGGATATGTTTTTGATAGCAGCATTAAGTTTTCAAGAATGGTCAGCTTAAATGACGTTTTTACAGTTGTGGGGTTAAAGTCAGTGCAAAAGAAAGCCAAAAAATCCGCCGCTTCAAAAAACAGTCAATGCGTTGATGACTACATTGTTCACATTGAGGACATTAAACAACATTTAATAAAGAATCAGGAAATACTCGATCAATATAATCAATTAACCTTTGGCTATCAGAAAGATTGGGCTCGGTATGTTTACAGCGCGAAAAGAAAGGAAACCCAGGAAAAACGCCTGTTTGAAATGGAAACAGTGTTGGGAGAAGGGTTTAAATCAATGGAACTGTATCGACAAAGTAAGCGATAGATTTAGAAATAGAGTCACGATGTTTTGGTATCATGACTCTATTTTATATTGGTTTAGTTAGTTTAGTTTACATAATATCATTATGTAAAACCAAACGTTTATCTGACATCCTCAAACTCTCTTGCAATTCGCTCAAATGCTTCCTTTATCAGCGGCCTTGGAGACGGGATGCAAATTCTTTGATATGACAGCCCTTCCTCGCCAAACAGATTTCCATCTTCGAGAATAACATTTGCTTTAGTATAAATTCGCTCATGAACCTCTTCTGGAGTTAAACCGTATCCACTAAAGTCCATCCACATGATATAAGTACCTTCGGGTATCCTTACCTTTACTTTTGGCATTCGTTCTGCTAAAAACTTTAAAACCCACTCCATTGTCCCGTCAATATATTCTTTCAGCTGCTCTAACCACTCTTCCCCCTCCGTGTATACCGCAATAAGTGCGGAAACGGTAAAAGGCGATGGTAAATGCATCCCCAATACATTATTAAATGTTTTCCTAAGATCAGAATTAGAAATAATCACATTGGTACAATGAAGTCCCGCCACATTAAAGGTTTTGTTAATCGCAGTAAAAGTGATAATATGATTTACATTATCAACTGCTTTGGCTATTGGTATAAATGTTTGGTCATGCCGGATAAGGTCACCGTGAATTTCATCTGCAACAATCAGTACATGATGTTTTTGACATATATCAGCTAATTTTTGTAATTCTCCTGGTTTAAAAATTCTTCCAGTTGGATTATGCGGGTTACATAAAATAAACATCTTAGTCTTTTCTTGTTTAGCTTTCTCTTCAAAGTCTTCAAAATCAATTTGATAATACCCTTCGTCATCCGGTTTTAGCGCGTTATTCATCACTTCACGGTGATTCGCTTCAATTACTGCAGTAAAAGGCGGATAAACCGGTCTCTGGATAATAACCCCATCACCAGGATTGGTAAAAGCTTGGACTGCCTTATTTAACGCATGCACCGTCCCGGGACTATAGATCATTTCTTCTTTTTTAATATCCCAATCATGGCGTTTTTTAAACCAATGCTGAATGGCGGCAAAATACTCTTCTGGAAAAATTGAATATCCGAAAATTCGGTGATCAACAGTATTATGTAATGCATTGATCAAGGGCTGGGGTACAGGCAAATCCATGTCCGCGGTAAATAATGGAATCGTTTCTTCATCATATCTGGATGTGAGCCCCATGCCTTTAATCAGCTTTTCTCCATCCCATTTTAATGAATATGTGCCTCTGCGATTGACTACTTCGTCGAAGTTGTATTTCATGAACATCACACCTTTTTAAAAATATTCTGTTAAACTTGGCTGTTGATTTCCACTCCAATCAACAAAGTGTATAAAATCAACGTTGATCTTTAACACAGCATTTAAAGTAAACATTTTATATCTTTCAATAAACAAACGCATATTTTACCAAATTTACCATTAATAATTACGAGCCAATTATACTACATTTTTTAACCCGAAAGGAATAAGTCTTTATAATGATAACAATCAATAAGGTCCCCAATTTAATTTTGAGGACCCACCCTTTTATCATAATAAACCTAATGAAAACTTATACCCACCCCAACCATTTTACAGACTGTGTAATGATAAGCGGCACAATAATCGCAATTACAGTTGGAATAAGGAAGGACATGAATGTCCATTTTTTACTTTTTGTTTCCTTATAAATATTGATTAATGTAGTACCACATGGATAATGTAACAAAGAGAATAACATCAAATTTAAGGCAGTCAACCAAGTCCAGCCGTGGTCAAGAAGAATGGCTTTTAAATCAACAAGACTGTCAACCTCTGTCAAAGAACCCGTTGATAAATATCCCATTAATAGAATCGGCAAGACAATTTCGTTTGCCGGTAAGCCCAAAATAAATGCCATCATAATGTATCCGTCTAAGCCGAGTAATTTACCAAATGGGTCCAAGAACTGGACTGCATGCATTAATATACTTGTATCACCAATGTAGATATTCGCGAATACCCAGGTTAAAATAGCTGCTGGTGCAGCCACTTTTACTGCCCGCATTAAAACAGACCAAGATTTTGTCAAAGAAGAACGAATGACGGTATCTACTATTTTCGGTTTTCGGTATGGAGGCAGTTCCAATGTATAATGAGTCGGGATCCCTTTTAGGGCTGTTTTGGAAAGTACCCATGAAACGAAGAAGGTAACGATGATTCCAATAAGGACAATTCCGACTAAAACCGCAGTTGTAACCAGTGATTTCATTCCACCCGTAAATCCTGCAGCCATAAATAATGAAGAAAAGACGATCAATGTACCCCAACGTCCATTACATGGAACAAAATTATTGGTCAAAATGGCGAGCATCCGTTCGCGAGGTGATTCTATGATTCTAGTTGAAATAACAGCAGCGGCATTACAACCAAACCCCATTGCCATTGTTAGGGACTGCTTTCCATGAGCACCGACCTTTTTAAACAAACGATCCATATTAAAAGCAACACGGGGAAGGTACCCGTAGTTTTCCAAAAGGGCAAAAGTCGGAAAAAAGATGGCCATAGGCGGCAGCATGACGGATATGACCCAGGTGGTTCCCCGGTATAAGCCAAGGACTAACATCCCATGAAGCCAATCGGGTGCATGTAAAAAAGTAAATACCCGTGTTATATACTGCTCTGCCCACCCAAAAAACTCTGCTATTAATGAAGAAGGGATGTTGGCTCCGGCGATGGTGATATAGAAAACCGTTCCCAACAAAATCAACATAATCGGAAAGCCAAATATGGGAGAAGTAAAAATTGCATCCAATTTTTCTGTCCGTGTATCCCTTTTCGATTTGGAATAAGAGACCCCTGCCTTACATAATTGATTACTTCGGTCGTACAAATTCTGTACAATATCATCTCTTAACTTCGCTGTTGACATCGTTTGAGCTTCATTGTATAGCTGTTCGATATTCATTTACATCCCCCCTTTTAAGACTTAGGTATTTTTCAATTTCACCGAGTAAAGCCTCATCGCCATCCAATAAGCGCAGGGAAACCCATCGCGAAGATACATGTTCACCGACAATCTCTCGTACTTTAGGTTCGATCTTTTCAATTCTATCTTCTATTTCCTGCGAATATTTCATTTGAACAGGATTGCAATCAATTTCCCCGGTTACAATGCGATGAATGGTATCAAGAAGCATTGGAAATCCTTTTTTGTTTCTTGCGGAAATTTTAATAACCGGCACTCCTAGTCGATTTGTAAGCAGTTGTTCGTTAATGCGTATACCTTGTTCTTCCGCCACATCGATCAAATTGATACAAATCACTACATTCTTAGTCATTTCCAAAACCTGCAGGGCAAGATTTAAATTCCGTTCTAAGGAAGTGGCATCAAGAACTACTATTGTTACATCAGGTTTTTCAAAAACAATGTAATTTCTTGCCACCTCTTCATCCTTTGAATTTGAAAATAGTGAATAGGTTCCCGGGAGATCAATCAATTGAAATCGGTGGCCTTTGTAGGCAACGCTGCCCTCCGCAAGCGTAACCGTTTTTCCGGCCCAATTCCCTGTATGTTGTTTTAAACCAGTTAACGCGTTAAACAACGTACTTTTACCTGTATTGGGATTTCCCGCTAAAGCAATACGATATTTATTTCCCATTGTTTACCAGCTCCCCTTCGATTTTTGAACTTTCCTCTTTTCTTAAAGCAATGATTGTTTGACTTACACGAAATGCAATGGGATCACCAAGTGGGCTT
The DNA here is from genome assembly GCF_001866655.1 of Bacillus sp. MUM 116. Taxonomy (GTDB): domain Bacteria; phylum Bacillota; class Bacilli; order Bacillales; family Cytobacillaceae; genus Neobacillus. The sequence continues at coordinate 5,164 of NZ_MLYR01000121.1, forward strand.
TTCCGTACTACTTCAACCAATGCATCTTTTACAAAACCTAAATCTAATAATCTTCTTCTTATTACTCCTTCGAGCTGAATAGAAGTGATTTTAATCATATCGCCTTTTTTTCCATCGTGTAGTTTCATAATATTAGCTGTCCCCATTATTTTTTCCCACTCCTTAAAGTTTTTCCCGCATGCAACTTTTTATTAATTATATGTTGTACTCATAAATTTGTCACTTAATTTTGAAATATTTCTTTTAGAAATAGTAAAAAAGCCCGTTTACCTATATAACGGCAAACGGGCTTTACAGAACTTTAATCGATTTCTTAATATTGAAAAGGATGTTCTACTCCAAATTTAGTTTTCATGAAAAGTTAGTTTTGGTTTGAGGTTTTTCCAAAATTGCATTATTAACACTATAGTTACTCATATCAATCTCTGTTTGCTGTCCTGCAACTAATTTAGCGAGTTCAGCGCCAAAATACGGACCGCTTGTTAAACCAGATGACCCTAACCCATTTGCAACATAGATTCCATCCAAATCAGGCAATGGTCCAGCTATCGGTAAAAACCCCGGGGTAAATGGACGAAAACCAACTCGAGTTTCTAGAATAGTGCTGTTGGCTAATCCCGGTGCCGTTTCTAACGCTTGGCTTAAGATTTCATTGATCCCTCCTGCAGTTATACGAGTGTCAAACCCCATATCATTTTCATGGGTAGATCCCACGACTACTCGGCCATTTTCAAAAGTAAGAATATATTGGGTATGAGGGGGCATAACAACCGGCCACGAGCTTGTATTCATATCCGGCAATTCCAGATGGACAATTTGTGCTTTTTGCGGTTTTACGGAAAACTCGATTCCTAATGGCTCCAAAAGCTCTCTTGCCCATGCACCAGCAGTGACAATTACATGATCAGCATGGATTGTTTTCTCTTCTATGGTTATTCCAATTACTCGGTGATCTTTTTTTACAATGGAGGCGGTCCCTTTTATAAAAGTGGCTCCATTTTTGATGGCTGAATATGTAAGCGAATCTCTTAAGGCCCGTCCGTTGACGCGGGCTCCCCCACTGACATAAACAGAACCGCATTCCTCTGATAAAGGTGGAAAAAGTTTTTTCGTTTCTGCAGATGAGAGGATTTCTATTTCCCCGATTTCCGGGGCATCTTCCCTACGCTTTCGCGCCCGCTCTGCCATTTGTTCCAGTTTGATTGTGTCTTTGTGGAGGCTGATTGCCCCAACTCGTTTATATCCGGTTTCGGTTTCACCATCGGCTTCGAGTTTTGCAATTAATTCAGGATAGTATCGCGCACCACCTTTTGCTAATTGATACCACACTTTATTCCGGCGTTGTGAAAGCCAGGGACATACAATCCCGGCTGCGGCATCCGTTGCCTGGCCGGGGTCCTTCCGGTCGACCATGATTACTTCTGCACCTAGTTTAGTTAGGTGATAAGCAGTGGATGCACCAAGAATCCCTGCTCCGATTACGATGATTTTTTGCATATAGACACCTTTTCTCTGATTTGGATTACTCTTTTATCTAGTTACAAGTTTTTTTGTCGCCTATCGCCTTTATAGGCGACACTTTCAACTTGTTCCTTGTCTATTTGGTCGCCTATCGCCTTCATAGGCGATACTTTCAACTTGTTCCTTGTCAATTTTGTCGCCTATCCCCTCTATAGGCAACATTTTCAACTCGTTCCTTGCTAATTTTGTCGCCTATCGCCTTCATAGGCGACACTTTCAACTCGTTCCTTGCTAATTTTGTCGCCTATCGCCTTCATAGGCGACCCTTTCAACTCGTTCCTTGCTAATTTTGTCTCCTATCGCCTTCATAAGCGACACTTTTAATTCGTTCCTTACCAATTTTGTCGCCTATCCCTTCTATAGGCGACACTTTCCAATGTTTACTCATCAGTTTTGTCCCCAATCCCACCAAAATTAACCCAGCAATACGAATCAGGATTTCTTTATAGGTTACATTATATACGAGCTTGTTTTTTTGCTCAAAAACTTCGGCGGGAGTGATGAATCATGGCTAGAAACAAACTTTTGGTTCCTGGTGCAGGCAATGTTCTGGATCAAATGAAGGAGGAAGTCGCCAACGAGTTTGGAGTTCAACTTGGTGCTGATACGACCGCGCGAGCAAACGGTTCAGTGGGCGGCGAAATGACGAAGCGTCTCGTTGCATACGCTGAACAATCCTTACGAAATCAACAAGGTCAATAACCTGTGATTTCAAAAAGGCTGTCCCAAATTTGGGGCAGCCTTCACAAAGAAGTTACAATTTTTTCAAAACATAATAACATAATTTCGGATTTGACTTACTTCTAAACAAATCGATAGCACTCCAGCCTTTTTCGAAGTAATGAACAAATACTTCCCGAGTACACCTTCTCCATGATAAGGCAAGTTCTGGATTAATTTTCTTGATCATTTGAAAATCGCTCGGTACCGGAACAAACAGGAAACTCTTAGATGAATCTTGATTCAAAACAGGCTCCAATGGAACACAATTCCCATTTAGATCACGATCCAACCAAATTAACAAGCGTCCATCCACCTCATACTCGCTGGGCCTTTCAACAGAAGCCTCCTTAATCCACCATTCAACCGTAAAGCGATCAGACGGCATCCCCTGATTTAACTCATCCTGCATTTCCCCGTAACAGTTTTCCACATAAATAGAACATTTTGCCCCAAGCTTATGAAGATTCAAATAACCATTTACAGTTTCAAGGGGATCATATGTCCAAGTTATTAGATCATACCCCATTTTCAAGGATTCTTCTTTTTGGGCAAGCTTTAGTTTCTCGCCAATTCCCAGCTTGCGATATTCAGGATGAATCCCTAGTGTATGGGAACAAAGATAAATCTTATTATTTATAAATCCCGGAAAGCTATATTGAAATCCGATCAGTTCTTCTTCCAAAAAAGCGCCCAATGCCATGCCGCCATTCTTTATGGCCGTTATAGTTTGACTGCTTGGTATGGACTCGTATTCACTCCAAATCAGCGATTCCAATCTTCGCAACTCTTCAAGCTCATCGATTGTTTTGAGAGTACGAATAAAAATATTTTTTTCGCTCATCCATCATCCCTCCTATTTGAAATAATGCTAAGAAATATTATACATCTTCGTACTGAAAATCCATATCCTTCAATGGAACAACCTTTGTTTTTTTCATCACCTTATAACTCAACCAAATTACTAGAAAGATTGGAATTCCCACATAGGTTACAAGCAAGCCGTTCCAGTCAATTTTATCCCCTAAGAATGCCTTATAGTCTTGTCCAAGGATCGCCACCATACATAAAGCCAATGTCAGGAAAGGGCCGAAAGGAAACCACTTTGCTTTATATGGTAATTCGTTTAAATCCCTTCCTTGAGCCACATAGCCTTTTCGGAAACGGTAATGGCTGACAGCAATCCCTAACCAGGCAAGAAATCCGGATAGACTGCAGGCATTCAGCAGCCAGAAAAAAACCTTTCCATCACCAAAGATCGATGATAAAAATGCAAGCATCCCTACTGCAGTTGTTATGTAAAGGGCATTAGCAGGAATTCCGCGTGAATTTACTTTTGTTAAAAATTTCGGCGCATTGCCTTCCTTCGCCATTGTCCATAAAAGCCGTGAGCCTGCATACATTTGGGAATTGGCAGTAGAGAGTACAGCCGTCAAAACAACAGCATTCATCACAGAAGCCGCAAAAGCCAGTCCTGCTCTTTCAAAAACTAACGTAAACGGACTTTCTGAAACATTATCAGAGCTTAATAGTCTTGGATCATTATAAGGGACAAGGAATCCAATGATGATAATGGAAAAGATAAAGAATAGCAAGATTCTCCAAAAAATCTGCCGAATGGCTTTTGGCATATTCTCTCTAGGATTTTCACTTTCCCCTGCTGAAAAACCAACCATTTCCGTCCCTTGAAATGAAAAACCAACAATCATGAAAACGCTAATAATAGAAGATAATCCACCTTTAAAAGGAGCTTCTCCTGCAGTAAAATTTCTAAATCCGACAGTATGACCACCCATAATTCCAAAGATGATCAAGACACCAATGACCAAAAAGAGAATGATCGTAGCAACCTTAATAATCGAAAACCAATATTCCGCTTCGCCATAGCCTCTTACAGATAAAAAGTTCAATAAGAAAATCAAGCCCAGGAAAGGAACACTCCAGACGATTGACGGAACATGCGGCAGCCAAAATTTCATGATTAAACCGGCTGCAGATAATTCAAGAGCGATAATCATGGCTGAGTAATACCAATAATTCCAGCCCTGAGCAAAACCAAAGGCAGGATCTACAAACTTGGAGGAATAGGAACTAAAGGTCCCGGAAATCGGCAAAAGGGTTGCCATTTCTCCTAAGCTTGTCATCAGAAAAAACATCATTATACCGCTTAAAACATAAGCAACAATTGCTCCCCCTGGGCCTGCCTGACTGATTGTGGACCCGCTTGCCAGAAATAACCCGGTACCAATGGTACCACCTATGGCAATCATGGTGAGATGCCGTGCCTGAAGATTCCGCTTCAGATGGTGGTGTTCAGAAGTAATCGTTTCTTTTTCTGTTTGTAATGCAGTATTCCCCATATATACACCTCTTTTCTCATTGATAAAAACTTGTTAGTTTTTGTTCAAAGGTAGCAAGAACGGTCCTGGTTATAATTTCAATTCCATCCAAAAGGGCTTCCCGATTAAATGACATATTCGGGTGATGCAATCCAGGGGCTAGGTCACAGCCTAATCCGAGCATTGCAGCTTTCAAATGCGGGCGTTCTTTTGTGTAAAAATGAAAATCCTCGGCACCAGGTGTGACAACCGGCGGCATAACATTTCCTTCGCCTATCGATTCCGCGATTGCCTTTGCCATAATCCTTTGTGCTTCCGGATGGACCACGGCAGCATAAACTTTTTCTTGATGGTCAAATTCTATCTTCACCCCAAATAATGACGCAACATGCAGTAATATATGTTCAACTTTTCGGACTAGCTCAGTCATTGTTTCATTTTTTTGCGCACGAAGGTCTAAATGAAATTGGGCCGAACCAGGGATGACATTTTTGTTTTCCCCCCCAGCATTGAACTGTGTCATTTTTACCGAGAAGGAATCAAACGGGTTCAAACGAATTCCTTTTAATTGCTCGACGATTGCGGATACAACTTCAATAGCATTTACCCCTAAATCTGGACGTGCACCATGGGTATCAAAACCAATGATCTTAGCGGAAACGGTTTCAGCTGCGCCGTGAATAATCCCAGGGGAAGCTGTTCCCATTGAAAGCTCCTGAATCGGCCGCAAGTGAACACCGTACAAAAAGTCAAGATCATCAATCACTTGCTTTTCAATCATTTTTAAGGCTCCATTCCCTACTTCCTCTGCCGGCTGGAAAATTAATTTTAGCTGCCCCGGAAGATCTACTTGCATTTCTTTTAAAAGCAGCAGTGTGCCTAAAACCATTGTCATATGGGCATCATGACCGCAGGAGTGATTGGCTTGAAACGTCCCATTCACTTCCTGCCATAATGAATCCATATCGGCGCGAACACCAACCGTAAACGAACCATTTCCTAATTCCCCCACTACACCTGTATGATCGGGAAAAGTCTTGATCTCACATCCATTGCTTTTTAAAAATTCAGCAATATAGTTAGTTGTGTTTACTTCTTTCCAACTTATCTCCGGATTTTGGTGCAAATAGTCAAAAACTTCAAAAATGATAGGTTTTAATTTTTCTAATGTTTTTTTCATAAGTGGACCCTCATTACTTCAATTGAACTGTTTCTTTTTTAATCGTTAACTCTTGTAGAGTATTTTCATTCACTTTTACTCCTAAACCAGGCTTGCCGTTCAGGATAACAAATGGAATTTGATATTCCAAATCGCCAATATCTTTACTAAATAACAATGGTCCAGTTAACTCGGTACTGGTGATATTTTTCCTCGCCATCGCGGTATGATAACCTGCTGCAGAGCCAATCGAGGATTCCACCATTGATCCAACTTGACAGCTAATACCTGCAGCTTCGGCCGTTTTTGCCATATGGATGGCTGGATAAATTCCTGCTGATTTCATTAACTTAATATTGATTTTGTCTGCGGCATTTTTCTTGATAATTTCATTTAGTTCTGAACCGTCATGAACACTCTCATCGGCCATAATCGGAATGACCGTTTTCTTTCTAAGTTCAGCAAGTCCGTCGATGTCGCCCATTTTGATTGGCTGTTCGAGCCAGGAAATTCTAAGCGGCTCCAATATCGGAAGAGCTTGGGCTGCGGTGGAGTAATCCTTCCACCCTTGATTGACATCGACCCGAATTGGGACCTCATAGCCAACTGCCTCACGTACGGCCTTGATTCGTTCCAAATCTTTAAAAAGATCAAATCCGACCTTTAGCTTTAAAGAACTGTATCCAAGAGCAAGCGCCTGTTTTGCTTTCTCGGCCATGATTTCCGGCTCTTCAATACTTAACACCTTTGCAAAAGTAAGTTCTTTGTGGAATTTTCCACCGATTAAATCATACACTGGCTTGCCTGCATATTTCCCCATTAGGTCATAACAGGCAATATCTATCGCAGCCTTCGCTGATCGATTGGCATGAATCCTGCTATCCATGATATCGTGAATTTTTTCGATGGAAAAAGGGCTTTCTCCCATAATGGCCGGCAGTAATTGATGTTTCAAAACTTCAATCGCACTAAAGAATGACTCCCCTGTCACATGCTCGTCCGGAACGGCTTCCCCATATCCAACAAGGCCATCATCCGTTTCGAGCTTCAGAATGATCGATGGCATATAATCATAAGTCTCATAGGAAATAATGAACGGTGATTGCAATGGTAAATGGATTCCAACGATATCTGCTTTAATAATTTTCATGTTGCTGTTTCCTCCTTTGGCATTTACGACAATGTCGCTTCATTGTCGTTAAAAGGTTATTTTTATAATAGACTGTAAATTTACAAAAAACAATCCTTTTACGAAAAATATTTTTTTAGTTTTTGCGAGATATTATAAAGTGCCCTTGGCCGTCCTTGATCATATGGCTGTTCCTCTCCTGTAATGGTAAGTAACTCTTGTTCCAGAAATCTTTTAATTAACCGCTCAGCTGATCGCCTGCTGACAGCTAAATAATCGGCCAATTCCTGTGCTGAGAAGGAGCGGAACTGATGAAGCCGAACGAAATCGAAGAAGCGATTCAGATTTTTCGCCGTCATTTTAAGGTGGTCTGCCAAAGATTGGATGTCTCGGTTCTCATTTTTTAAGACATATTGTTTTTCATTTTCGAACAAAGGTCCAATCAGCTTTTTGTCTTCATCCAAAAGAAAAATCGTTGTTTTTTCTTTTAACTGTTTTTCCGTAAAATATAAGGCTTCTGTCGCATGATTTTCCGCTTCATTCATTGTATGACCATAACCAATACCAATTTGTAAGGGAGAATTTATTTTTCCTTCAAGCTCCAGAACTTTTTGCAAATTTTGTTCTTTCAAGGCTACTTCCATTGAGCCGCGATTTGTATAAATGAGAAATGGCTGATGTTGGTCCAGTGACACTCTTGCATTTAATTGTCTTGCCATTTCGTGTAAATGTTGCAGCATTTGAAGGCGAAAAGCTTGTTCCTCTTTGTTGGCAGGATAATTCGTTGCTTTTATCGAAATGACAGCGATTTGTGAATCCTTCGTCTTCTTTAACCTAGTTAATGTTACTGCTTTATCGAGCCCTTCTTTTAGGGATTGCTTCGGCTGGACCATATAGATAGAAGGAATCGACAGCTTCTGAAGCTCCTCATAGACAGCGTGAATACTTGTCAAAGCAAACTGGGTCTTCTTTTCCTGATACAAATCCGCATGGTAACGAACAAACTGAGTGATATCAAAAGTTTTCTTCTCTTCTTCTAAGTGATAAACCCAAGGGTAGTCCATTACAAATAGAGTTTGATCCTTAATATGAATTTCTTTTAAGACATTGTCCAAGAATTCACGTTTTGGTAAATCGATTGAAATCTTTTCTAATGAAATTCGTTTGTGGAAATAAATGGAAAATAAAGATAATGAAACGATATACTCATTAAACGGTACATGAGTTGCCATTAATCGGTGTTCGTTGATTTTTTTCTGTCCGAAATAATTGGCAATCGCCCCGGAGAAAAGTAAAAAGTCAACCTCTTTCCCTGCCTGATCAATCAAATAGTCTATTTCCCATGCAGAATCATATATGTAGTCAACGAACGTAATTTCCGGATATAAATGATAATATTCAGCAATAGCTTCAATATATAAGTTTGAACCTAATACACCAATCGCAACCATTTTGACAACTCCTACTATAAAATAACTATTATTAGTATAACATGGTTTAATAAACTTTTTATGGTAAAAATGAAGCATCTCGATGGACATTTTCCTCAACATATTTACTTTACTTAAGTTAAAATAAAGAAAGATAAATTTACGTAAAATGTGGATTCCGAGGAGGAGTTTTTGTTGGCAAATAAATATTGCCCAATATGCGGGGAAGAAAATAAGTGCATGGGTGGTTCTGGAGCAAGCGGAGGCTGTTGGTGTGACAAGGAAGTATTCCCCAATGAAATATTTGCATTAGTTCCGGAAGAAAGTATTAGAAAACATTGTATTTGTAAGAATTGTTTAGATCAATACAAGGAAGAGCATAAATAATTGGAACGCAAGGTTGGGAGTGCCTTGCGTATTTTATAATTACTTTTTATTGATTGCCTCCACAAAAATAAATAAATCACGATAAAACTTTTGTACCTCTTTTACTTTAAACCCATGATCCACTAACAAATGCAATGTTTCGCGATTTAAACAACAGCCATCACAAATTTTTTTCCAAACGGGTGTCAGTCCCTCTTGTAAGCTGGCGAGAAAGCGATTCTCCATTTTCACATGTTCAAACAAAAGGATTTTCCCTTCCAATTTGCAAACACGTTTCATCTCTGCCATCGCTTTTTCAGGGTTCGGAATCGTACAAAATACGAGAGTGGCTACAACCGTGTCAAAGGAATCATCGGCAAATGGCAGTTCTTCGGCACCTGCCTGAACCAATTCAATTGGAACAACTGCTTGTTTTTGCTTTCCTAGAGATTGCTTAATCATATAAGGACTCGGTTCAATTGCAGTCACCATTTCAGGTAATTCATATAAAGGAAAATTTATCCCAGTTCCTGCCCCCAACTCAAGCACATTCCCCCTGGCTCTCGATAGAAGTTCCTTGCGTATTTTATAAAACTTCTTTTTTTCCAATGGACTCATAAAAAAATCATACCATTTAGCAAATTTTCGACTCATATCATTCAACTCCAAACCATCAACTACCTACATTTTATCGGAAAAGAAAGTAACCTAATAGAGATAATTATATTCAGCAAAAAACATCAAAATTCGAGTGGTGACAAGCACACCAAAGTGGTATCCTAAGAAAAGGGCATTAGGCAAGAGGTGAGTTTTATGAATAAAGCCTGGTATTATGTAGGTTTAACTTGTTTGTTTGAATTGATTTGGGTTTACGGATTTAATACGGCGGATAGTTGGTGGGAATGGCTTATCGTCATTGCTATTATTTTAACGGATTTTCACATTCTTCCCAAGGCGTGTGAAACGCTGCCGACAGGAACGGTCTATGCGATTTTTTCCGGGATTGGAACCATTGGAACGGTATTAATGGATGTTTTCCTTTTTGGTGGAAACCTTAATGCAAAGATGTTTCTCTTTGTAGCTCTTATTGTAATCGGAGTAATCTGTCTTAACCTTTCAGATAAAAATGAAGATGAACAAGAAGCCACGAAAGGAGCCGCCTAAGATGGGATGGTTGCTAGTCCTCATGGCAGCTGCAGGTGAAATTACCGGTGCTGCAGGTCTTAAGTTATATAGTCAACAGAAAACATTTAAAAATGGACTAATTTATATCGGCGGGTTCGGCTCTTCATTTGTGTTTTTATATACCTCCTTCCATTTTTTACAGTTAAGTATTGCCTACATAGTATGGGTCGGAATTGGAACGGCAGGAGCTGTTTTCATTAACATGTACCTATTCGGTGAATCAAAAAACATTGGACGCATGCTCAGTGTCATACTGATTATTATTGGTGTAATTGGCCTGCGTGCACTATCGTGAAAGCAAAAACAACTCCGAACATACTTTCATTCGGAGTTGTTTTTTTAACTTCTTCTAAATCCTTCTTCGACTAAAAAAATTTCTGCTTCTTCACGGGTACTGAAAGTTTCCTCAAGATTTAAGCCAAAGTATATATTCCAAGCTTCGTCTTCATTTATTAATAGAAGCGTCTCTTTCTCTTTATTTTCCCAGCGTTCTTCCTCCAGATCACCAATAATTGCTGCTTCTTCTACCGGTTTTTCAACAGCCGATAAGCTGTTAATCGATTCTTTGATTAGTTGTCTTAGATCCTCGGCAGAAAAGTCACGGATATTTACCATCCCTTTATTATCTGTTTTATAAGTGTCAAGTTTGCCGCCATAGACAAACCCGTTGCCATTCGGATGGAGATGATAAACAACATTTTTTTTATCAAAAGCACTTTCATTAAATTGGAAATTGATACGACCAAGGGAAACATTCACCCGCTCCAGTTCAGGAAAGGTTTCGATAATCACAAGTTTTTCTTCAAAAGTTAACATGATAGCCTCCATATGTATGATAAGGTTATTTTATCATAATGTTAAAAAAAGCAAAGGTGCATCATAGGAAAAAGCCAACCGAACATAGTCGATTGGCTCTAATGGATTTAGCTATCTAAATTTAATGGCCGTAACTTAGCTTCAATTTCTTCGCGTTTTGGCTCCAAAAATGGCGGCAGTGCCAGTTTTTGTCCCATCGTTTCCATTGGTTCATCTGTTGCAAACCCTGGTTGATCGGTTGATAATTCAAACAAAATCCCATTTGGCTCTCTAAAATAGAATGCTTTAAAATAGTATCGTTCTACCTTTCCCGAATTAGGTAAGCGATGATTCGATATATGTTTTGCCCATTGATCATATTCTTCCTCATTTGGAATACGGAAGGCGACATGATGTACTCCCCCGCGGCCTAATCGAGCCCTTGGCAGATCTGGTCTTGTTTCGATATGAACTTCTGCACCGCTGCCACCCTCGCCTGTTGCATAAACCAAAATATCCGGGTGATTCCCTTCAGGTGATGGATAGGAACCGGCAAAACGGAATCCCATTACCTCTGTAAGAACTCCAATTGTAGGTTCAGCAATTCCAACTGTAAGGGTTACAGGACCTAAACCAATAATCGCATGTTCTAACGGAATATCCTCCCGCTTCCATGGCCCCCCGCCTTTTACTCCTTTTTCTCCATTATCTGCGACAAGTATTAATCGAGTGCCATCGAAATCACTAAATATTAACGTATCACGCCCAGCTCTTTTTTTAATTTCCCCATGCTCAATTCCAAATTGTTTAAACCGTTCTTGCCAAAATAATAAGGAATCTGTCGTTTTGAGACGCAATGAAACATAGGAAATATCTGAAGTTCCTCTATATGACCTCCCTAGATTTGGGATATCAAAAAAGGTTATATCCGTACCAGGTGTTCCTTCCCCATCGGCATAGAAAAGATGATATGACTTTGTGTCATCTTGATTAACTGTTTTTTTCACCAGTCTCATACCAAGGATCTTAGTATAAAATTCATAATTTTTTTCAGCTTTCCCAGTTAAAATCGATACATGATGTAGCCCTAATAGTTCCATATCTGTTCACTCCTCATTTATATATTTATTATATTTAGAGTTTCTCGAAATTGAGATATTTTTAGAAAAATAAAGCGTCTAATGAATAATGACCTGCTCCTATTAAAGCAATTCCGATAGCAATTGCAAGGATGGTTAAATTATATTCATAACCATTGGAAGTTGACCATAATCCATTTGGACCATGCACTTTCACAATAGCCATTACCATGGTTCCTGCAATGATGATTCCAGCAAGTGGAGTTAATAATCCTAAGGCAAACAAGATTCCCCCAATTAATTCGGCTAATCCTGCTAAAAGAGCCATCGTTACTCCTGGTTTAATGCCGATAGATTCAAACCAACCGCCGGTTCCTTTTACCCCATATCCACCAAACCAGCCAAATAATTTTTGTGCACCATGACCAATAAATAAAATACCAATTACCAAACGAATGATTAATAAACCAATATTTATCATTATTAAACCCTCCAATATAATTATTTATCTCGAATTCGAGATATTAGTTAAAAAATTTTTATCTATTAGCTTTTATTTTTTATCCAACCAATAACTTGACTTACTCACCTCCTGAATTTTATCTCGAAATTAATTATCTTGAATATGAGATAATAATAATACTTTTAAACATGAGTGTCAATAACATTTTTCATTTTGCTCAATTTAAACAAAGAACACGGGAATCCATTAGAAATCCCGTGTATACATAGGCAATTAAATTATTTCCTCATAAATGCTTCAATTTCTTCAACAGAACGGAAAATGTCCTTTGACAGCACTTCGTGACCCTCTTCAGTTACTAGCACATTATCTTCAATCCGGATTCCAATCTCTTCTTCTTCGATATATATTCCCGGCTCAACCGTTAACACCATACCGGGTTTTAAGATTAAATCCTTATAATCACCAACATCATGTGTGTCTAAACCAAGGAAATGGCTGACACCGTGGTAATAATAGTTGGAAAGTTCGCTTTCATCCTGAATCAAACCGACTTTAAGGCACTCTTCAGCAAGCACTTTTTTTGTATGGGCATTTAGTTTCGCGTGGGGAACACCTGGTTTAATTAACGCTGTGGTTTCTCTTAATGCTTTTAAAACAATGTTGTAAAAAGTTTTTTGCTTATCCGTAAATATACCGTTCACTGGGAATGTATAGCTAATATCCCCGTTGTAATAATCATATTGTGCACCTAAATCAAGCAGGACAAGGCTTCCTTCTTCAACAGTTGCATGATTTTTTTCATAATGAAGAATTGTGCCATTTTTCCCGCTGGCAACAATGGTTGGAAAGGCATAATCCCGCACCCCTTCCGACTTAAGGGTAAAATCAAAATAGGCTTCTAGCTGATATTCTTTCAAATCAGCTTTGGCATTACTCATTAAATTTTTGATTCCATTCCAAGTAACATCAATGGCCTTTTTAATTTTTTCAATCTCTTCAGGGGTTTTGTAAACACGCAATAAACAAATATCTGAATAGACATTCTTTATTTGCTGATAGGGATAATTCACTTGGATTTTCTGGGCAAATTGTTGTGCTTTTGTTGTAATTTGATCCAGCTCTCTTCTTTCCATGTCCAAATAAATAGTTGAAAGTGTGTTTGTTAAGAGTGTCCGGGTTAAAAAGGATTCAAATTGTTCGGTATATTGTACATTTGTTATTCCCGAGACTTGTTCAGCTTCTTCTTTGGAAATGGATTTCCCAATCCATTTTTCCCAGACAGGGTCAGATTTTTCGATAAAAAGATATTCTTGAATGTGATCGCCCGTTTTATGGGCTAGAAAAATAATATTAGGCTCGTCAATAGCTGTTAAATAAAGAAAATTTCGGTTGGGCACAAACTTATAAGATTCATCAGCCGATTTTTGCGGGGCTTTCCCGGCAAACAAAACAAGCAGGGTATTGTCTTCAAGTTTTTCATATAACTGACTGCGATTTTGTACGTAAAAATCTTTGTTCATTCTACTCCCTCATTTCAAATCGTTATGTACACAATTTAAATATACTATACGATGAAAAATTTCATACTTTTTTCTATGCAACACTGCTACTATTAAGTTTTAATGAATGAAAAGGGTTTTAAAGGAGAAATTTATGATGGAAAAAACAGCAATCGTAACGGGTGCCTCAACCGGTTTTGGTATGTTATCAGTTATCGAACTTGCCTTAAACGGTTTTTCGGTAATGGCGACAATGAGAGATTTAAATAAAGCAGAGGCATTATTGACCATGGCGAAAGAAAAAAGTGTGGCAGATTTCATTCGTGTCAAGGAGCTTGATGTTACTTCAAGTGAATCGATTGATAAATTCAAAAATGTGCTTTTTGCACTATCGTCTGTTGATGTGTTGGTAAACAATGCAGGGGTTGCGGTAGGAGGTTTTAGTGAAGAACTTTCACTTGAAGACTACCGAAAGCAATTTGAAACCAATTTTTTTGGGGTGATTGCAGTGACGAATGCGGTTCTTCCTTTTATGAGGGCAAATGGTCGAGGGAGAATTATCAATATAAGCAGCATAAGCGGAAGATTTGGGTTCCCTGGGTTATCTGCCTATTCTGCCTCAAAGCATGCGCTTGAAGGATATAGCGAAAGTCTAAGGTTAGAGCTTAAACCATTCAAGATTGATGTATCCTTAATTGAGCCAGGATCCTATCAAACCAATATTTGGACAAGTGTGGATGCTCTGGCAGTCAATCCTGATTCCCCTTATGCTTCCTATATGAAAAGTATCTTAAAAGAAATTGAAAGTGGAAAAGAGGACTATGGAAACCCGATTGAAGTAGCAAAGCTGGTTGCACAGGTTGCTTCGCAGCCGAAGTCACCTAAACTTCGATATCTTATCGGGAAAAGTGTAAAGTCGAATTTATTTTTGAAAAGTATTCTTCCGTGGGAAAATCTTGAAGCATTTATTATTAAAAAGCTATCGGATAAACACCATTTAAAATAGTTTTATAGTGAAAATCTTATTATAGTTACTTTTTCAAAAATATTGGTTATAATAAAAGTATAAAGATGCATAAACTAAAAAAGACCAAGCATGCGGAGAACATGCCTGATCAAGCAATAGTTGGTCCCTCAGGAGGGGTCGGCTATCAGGGAAAATAATCCACCAGAGCCGCTAACTCAAGGGTGGATTATTTTTTTTGGTTAAATGACAGTATAGCTACGATTAAACCAGCAAATGCGATCATAATCGAGAGTGTTTCAAAAACTGTCATTCAGCATCACCCCCTTTCTATCGGGAGTGTGCCGACCACCCTTAAGAAATCCTATTCTATTGCTCTTTCATTATATCATTTTATCCAATAAAGAAGAACATGCATTCTGTAATAAATGAGCAAGAAATTCGAAGTGAAATTTCGATTTTACATTTTTATATTATAGAAACATAATACTGATATTTGTTTAGGTCCTCTACTTGATCTTTTTATTACTATCATTAATAATAATTAATTTGCTAAAATCCTTTCCGGATGTGTATACACATTCAATGAATCATTCCGGATAAATCCAATCGTAGTAATGCCCAGATCCTCCGCCAACTGAAGAGCAAGTTCCGTTGGGGCAGATTTCGACAAGATGACTTCGCAGCCAATTTTTGCGACTTTAAGCAAGATTTCCGAAGAGATCCGGCCGCTGAAAACGATAATTTTATCGGCAACGGAAATATTATTTTTCAAACAATATCCATAAATTTTATCAAGCGCATTATGTCTGCCAATGTCCGTCCGGCTAATAACAATGCCGTTCGCACCACATAATGCTGCGTTATGGACACCGCCTGTTTCCTGAAAAATAACTGCTGAATTATCTAACTCCTCAATAAAACGAAAACAATCATGAACAGTAACGCTTACATTATAATGATCACCCATTTTCTTCGCTGTCATCGCATCATTCACGAAAACAAATCCCTGCCGGCTGTTTCCGCAGCAGGAAGTAATAAAGCGTTTCCCTTGGAGCCTTTGATAATAAGGATTCGTCTTTGAAGTTTGGATATGGGCAATGCCATCCTTTTCCTGAATCCAGATGTCCTCAATATCTTCATATTGGCGAATCACCCCTTCGGATGCCAAAAAACCAACCACCATATCCTCGATGTACTCCGGAGTACAGACAAGTGTTACAAATTCTTCCCCATTAATTTTTACCGTTACTGGAAATTCCGTTACAATGTTATCTGAAACCTGAGTGAAACGGCCATTCTTAAACTGGAGAATCTCCCGTTGATTTTTAACTAGACTCATCACTCTCCCCCCTATAAAGATATGTTTTTATCAAACACAAAAACGGAAACGGCAATGTCTTCTTTGACCTTTATATCCGAAAAAAGATGGACTAAATTTGCGCCAACTACTTCCTCAAGACCCTCTGGCGGATTATCAGAATAAACCTTCTGAATCATTTTTGTTCTCGCCATATGGACCATTTCGATTCCATCTGATGATTGACAAATAAATTTTTCCGTCGGCGTCAAGTTCCCATAAAGCGTTGAAATCGCCATGTTTTCCGTGAATACGGTATGAATTCTTTCCGGTCCTTTTCCAAACAAATCCTTTCGAAGCTTGCGAATAATATCGTTAAATTCATGAATGACTTTTGACATTTTCTAATCCCCCGGTGCTTCCAAACATTTATTAAAATATTAAATGATTCGTTTTTAAAAATAAAGAGAAACTTCTTGTGGGAAAAATAGAATATTGCGATTTTTAATGATAAACACTATAATTAAAGTATTATGATGGACTTGATATATTGAGTGTATGGAGTTTATCTTTTTTATTAAAAAATTGGATTGGTCTAATTGCATGGATTGCTATTAAACTACTCCACCATGTAAACATCATGTCTGTTCACACTAGGCATATGTATTCGTGGTGGAGTTTTTATTTTCTTAACAAGGAGGTAAAACCATAATGACCGACAAAATGGTTACCGTCAAAATAAACAACCAAAGCTATACAGCAAAACAAGGTTCAACGATTCTTGAAATCATCAATCAAAATGAAATCTCCCATCCGCAAGTTTGCTATGTTCCGGAAGTTGATCCTATTCAAACCTGTGATACCTGTATCGTCGATGTCGATGGCATACTTGTCCGTTCCTGTTCGACTCAAATTACAAATGGAATGGATATTTCACTTTCTTCCCCTCGAGCGAAGATTGCGCAAACAGAGGCAATGGATCGTTTATTAGAAAACCACCTACTGTACTGCACCGTCTGTGATAACAATAATGGAAATTGTAAATTACATAACACCGTTGAACTAATGGAAATCGAGCACCAAAAATACCCATACACACCGAAAACGGATACAAATGCAGTTGATATGTCACACCCATTCTACCGCTATGATCCAAATCAATGTATTGCCTGTGGTCAATGTGTCGAGGTATGCCAAAACCTCCAAGTAAATGAAACCCTTTCAATCGATTGGGAGGCAGAACGTCCTCGTGTTCTTTGGGATAATGGCGCCAATATTAATGACTCATCATGCGTTGGTTGTGGACAATGCGTCACGATTTGTCCGTGTAACGCTTTAATAGAAAAATCAATGCTGGGTGAAGCCGGGTTTATAACCGGAATGAACAAAGGCTTGCTCACATCCATGATTGATTTAGTTAAAGAAGTGGAACCTGGATACTCCAGTATTATGGCAGTCTCGGAAGCAGAAGCGGCCATGCGCGATACGCGGACAAAAAAGACAAAAACAGTTTGTACGTTTTGCGGCGTTGGCTGTTCGTTTGAAGTTTGGACAAAAGACCGGAAAATTCTTAAAATCCAGCCTTCACATGATGCCCCTGTTAACGCCATATCTACTTGTATTAAAGGAAAATTCGGCTGGGATTTCGTTAATAGCAATGAAAGGATTACAAAACCATTAATTCGCAAAAATGGCGAATTCGTTGAATCCACCTGGGAAGAAGCGCTCAATTTAGTGGCAAGCAAGCTTGGAGCGATTCAAGCAGAACATGGTCCTGGTTCGATTGGTTTTGTCTCCTCTTCCAAAATCACAAACGAAGAAAATTATTTAATGCAAAAGCTGGCGCGACAGGTATTTGAAACGAACAACGTCGATAACTGCTCACGATATTGCCAGTCCCCGGCGACAGATGGGTTATTCCGGACCGTCGGCATGGGCGGCGATGCCGGTACGATTAAGGATATCGCAAAGGCTGGACTAGTTATCATTATTGGTGCTAATCCTGCAGAAGGCCATCCGGTCTTGGCAACACGTGTTAAGCGGGCTCACAAGCTTCACGGCCAAAAATTAATCGTAGCCGACCTGCGGAAAAACGAAATGGCAGAGCGTTCCGATATTTTTATCAGCCCAAAACAAGGGACAGACCAAGTATGGCTAATGTCTGTAACGAAATACCTGATTGACCAAGGCTGGCATGACCAGAATTTTATCGATGAAAACGTAAATTTCTTTGATGATTTCAAAACAGTCCTTGATAAATATACACTGGAATATGCAGAAAAAATCACCGGAATTTCGCAAGAAACGCTAATTCAAGTTGCGGAAATGATTCGTGACGCAGATGGTACTTGTATTCTTTGGGGCATGGGCGTCACACAAAACAAAGGCGGTTCCGACACATCTGCGGCGATTTCAAACTTGCTTCTTGCAACAGGTAACTATCGCCGTCCTGGTGCCGGTGCCTATCCTCTTCGCGGTCATAACAATGTTCAAGGAGCCTGTGACATGGGAACATTGCCTGGCTGGCTTCCAGGATATCAGCATGTGACCGACGATGCAGCACGGGAAAAATTTGAAAAAGCATATGGTGTGATGATTGACGGATTACCCGGTCTTGACAGCATCGAAATGCTAAAAGCCGTTAAAAGAGGAACAATGAAAGCCATGTACTTGGTAGGCGAAGATATGGCGCTTGTCGATGCCAACGCGAATCATGTTCACGATGCCTTATCGGGCCTTGATTTCTTTGTTGTTCAGGATCTATTTTTCTCAAGAACTGCTCAATATGCGGACGTAATATTGCCAGCTGCTCCATCGCTTGAAAAAGATGGAACTTTTACGAATACCGAACGGCGTGTTCAGCGTTTGTATCAAGCGTTGCCGACGCTTGGAGAATCAAAGCCGGATTGGTGGATTATTCAAGAAATCGCCAATCGTTTCGGAGCTGGCTGGAACTTTAGCCACCCTAGTGAAATTTTTGCCGAAATGGCTAGTCTCTCTCCTCTTTTCAGTCAGGCTACTTATGAAAAACTGCAAGGCTGGAACAGCTTCCTATGGGGCAGCCATAAAGGTGTTAGCACGCCACTGCTTTATGTGGACGGTTTTAATTTTCCAGATAAAAAGGCTCGGTTCTCGCTATCCGATTGGGTTTTACCTGAAGAATTCCCGGATGAATATGATTTGCACATTAACAACGGCCGGATGCTCGAGCATTTCCATGAAGGGAATTTAACGAATAAATCAACTGGGATTCAGGCAAAAGTCCCGCAAATTTTTGTTGAAGTATCACCGGAGCTTGCGAAAGAAAGAGGTGTGCAAGACGGGTCCATCGTCCGGCTTGTCTCACCATTCGGTGCCTTAAAATTACCGGCCCTTGTCACGGAGCGGGTAAAAGCAAATGAACTGTACTTGCCAATGAATTCAACAGAAAAGGATTCAGCAATTAACTTTTTAATTGGTACGACAACCGATTTGCGGACCAATACACCTGCATATAAACAAATGAAGGTACGGATGGAACTAGTGAACGCAGCTGGAAAAAATCCGCTGCCAAAAACGAATCCGCGAAATAAACAGCGGCATCCACAAAATGGAGTCGAGGTACAAAGAAAATGGAATCGTCAGGGGTATGTTCATTTGACAGATTAACGAGGAGGCGGTTATGATGGCCCAGCCAATTACAATGATAAAAAAAGAGATTCCTGCAAAAGAAGAAATAGTTAGTAAAAAAATCGCGAATTTACAATCACAATTGGCAGAAAAAGAGGAAGCGTTAAATACACTCATGAATTTAGTTGGGGAACTCCATGAGAATGGAATCCTAGATTCTGCAACTGCCATGCTCCAAGCAAAGGAAAAAATCGCTGAAATCGCTATGAATCAGGTGAACCGGGAGCCAGTGACAAATTTTATCAATAACTTTATGAGTGCTTCCTCGGCCTTTACCGATTTTAAACCAGAACAAACAAAAAAGCTGGTAAGCTGTGTGGCTGCGGGGATGCATGAGGGAACGGAGTTTGTCAAAAGTAATAAAAAAGTCGGAGTGTTTGATTTAATGAAGGCTCTGAATGATCCAGATATCAATCGTGCGGTTGGATTTGGGATTCACTTTTTAAAAGGTATGGGAAAGGGCTTAAAAGAAGAGTAAAATAAAAGGCTATGTGTTTAAACAAAAAACTTGCAGCATCCGTCCAACGTACGTATGGCTGCAAGTTTTTTGATTTAGAAACAATTAATTTTTTAATGTAAAACTTATATTTCTTTTTACTTTCAAGGTGATCATTCCGAGACAAATAACCATTGATACAAAAATGATGACCCCGACGATTTCAAAATTCAGTTCAGCCCATGGGAAGAAAAACGTAAAGGCTTCATAAAAGGAAACTCCATAGGCAAGAGCGACAATAATCCATCCCATTACTCTAGAAGCGGACTGTCCCAACCGATTGGATTGACGGACCATCCGGAATGCAACGAATGAATCAATTGTATCGGTTACCATCATGCCAACCATAAATACAATTCCAAGTATAAAAGGCATATATTTTCCTGAATTTCCGGCAGCAATTGCCCACATAGATGTTTGGCTTACCGTATCTGCAGCCATTGCAAAAAGCCCACCTATTAGAATAACGATAAATGGATTCGTCGTTTCTTTTGCAGCACGTGGGAGGAACTTCCCTTTTATTCCACTAACCTGGTAATTTTTTTCGGATCCCACATTAGTTTTTAATAGATTATAAATATTTAATGTACCAATACTAAAAAGTGATACAATCGAAATCCAGGTCACAAGTGTATCTACATAATCGGGAATTTTAAAATCCTTGATAAATACCCCTAGAATAATAGCAACACTAGTTACCACCAATCCATGCCCAAAAGAAAATAATGTCCCTACCCAGCGGGAAATCGGACTATTCATACGCAAATTAAAGCGTGTCAAACCATCTATGCAGGCCAGGTGGTCGGCATCCAATCCGTGCCGGAGGCCCAAAACAAATATTAGTAGAATTAACGAGATTGTTTCCATTCATAATCTCCTTATCTTCATTATATATGTAACAATAGAAAGGTAAATAAGGATTCTTGACAATTTCAAAGATTTCCCCTTTTACTTCCAAAATAATCTCGTTTAGATTTGGAAGATTTTCATCCAGTAAAATTCCCATTACCGTTCCACTATGGGCGACAACAACCCCGCCGTGATAGTATTGAGCCAATTTTTCAAATTCACGAAAAAAAGGTTTGGGCAATAGTTTTTGATTCACACGTGCACTCAGCGTTGCTGCCTTACAAATGGATGATAAATTCTTGTCATTGAAACCCTTCCGTACCCATTCATATGCTTCTGCAAAAAATTCTCGATCGTGCTGATTATATTGTTTTTCAAATTGATTAAATCGAATGGTATCTACGCCCCCTCCTAGATCTATCCCAATCAATATGAATGGAGGCAGCGTCCCGAAGGTTTCAAGCATTTCACCATGAATATAGTCGAAAGCCACTACTTCATCGTACATCACCCCATCGGTTGGTTCGAGTTTCACTGCTATTGCAGAGATTATTTCTTTCGTAATAGGAAATGAGTAACTATCTGCAACGGCTTTCATTGCCGCGACAATATCAGCGGAACTGCTTGCCATTCCTTTACCTGCTGGAATATTGGAACGAATGTCAATATGACCTCCGCCTGGCAACCCAAACTGTTGAGTCAACAATTTTCCTGCTTTCAAAGCCTTAATTTTTGAATCCATCACTGTCATTTCAGAAGAGGTTGGATTTGGGATAAAAACAGCATCACTTTTCAAATGCGGGATGGGCAGAGTGATTAAAAATGGCCGTTCCTCAATGATTCCCTGTACGAGTTCTCCGAATGTTCCGTTGCAACATCCCTTGCCCAATCGCATTTAGAAAGCTCCTATATTCACATCGAGTTTTTCTTCCCGTTCCTGAAACCATTTTATTTTTTCCCGCACTCCAACAACTTCACCAACTAAAACTATTGCTGGATGGGTTATAGCAGCTTTTAAAGTAAGCTCTTCTATATTGTTTAAGGTTCCAGTAATCGTCTTCTGCTGTGCCGTGGTGCCCCATTGAATAATAGCTGCCGGTGTAAAAGGGCTTTTACCATGTTCGATTAATTTGGTACATATATGGTTTAAATTCCCAACACCCATATAAAAGGCAATCGTATCGATTCCCTGTGCAAGTGCCGACCAATTCAAATGGTCTTCTTCCTTCTCAGCCCGGCCGTGGCCAGTAACGATCGCGAACGAAGATGCATAATCGCGATGGGTAACAGGAATCCCAGCATAAGCAGGAGCAGCAATTCCGGACGTAATCCCTGGAACAATTTCATATGGAATCCCGTGGGTGGCCAAAACTTCTGCCTCTTCCCCGACACGGCCAAATATACAAGGGTCTCCCCCTTTTAATCTGGTTACTGTCTTTCCATTGGATGCTTTTTCAATCAGAAGCTCATGAATTTGCTCTTGTATAATTTGATGCTTTCCTGGCACCTTTCCGCAAAAAATAAGCTCTGAATCATCTTTGGCATATTGCAGCAGGTCCTCATTCACTAAGCGATCGAATAAAATAACATCCGATTTTTGGATGCACTCCATCCCATAAACAGTAATGAGCTTCGGGTCTCCCGGTCCTGCTCCGACAAGGTACACTTTTCCATTTGACATGTCCTATCTCCTCATTATTCTTTTGAAATTCCTGCACAAGTAAAAGTGGCCATTTCTTTCAGCATCAAAGCAGCCGATTGTAAAATCGGAAATGCTACCGCCGCACCGCTTCCTTCACCTAAACGTAAATCGAGATCAAGAAGAGGCTTCTTCCCAAGTAACTGAAGGGCTTTTTGGTGCCCTGGTTCAACCGATCTATGCCCTGCAATTATATAATCACTGGTTGTATTGCAAATCTCCTTTGCCAGCAGGGCTGAAATGGTACAAATAAACCCGTCTAAAAGAATCGGAATCCGATTTGCAGCTGCAGCTAACATAGCGCCAGTCATTCCTGCAATTTCCAATCCGCCCACCTTTGCCAAGACTTCGATGGGATCATTTCCGTCAGGTTTTCTTTCATTTAATGCTTGTTCAATCACCTGTTGCTTATGGAGGATCTTTTCTGGAGCTATTCCAGTCCCCCTTCCAACAAGTCCACCGACATCTTGCCCGCTTAATACAGCTAAAATCGCACTGCTTGGGGTTGTATTGCCAATGCCCATTTCACCAAGAATTAAACATTTGCATCCTTGTTGAATCATGTTTTCAGCTCTTTCAAAACCAACCGCAATTGCTTTTTCTGCCTCTTCTCTTGTCATCGCATCCTGTTTGCAAAAATTGGCTGTGCCATACCGTACTTTCCTTTTGACTACATCTTCTGCCTCAATATCGGCTGCAACTCCAATATCCACCACTTCAAAGGCCGCACCAATTTGGTTACTAAAGACATTGATGGCCGCACCTCTATTTAAAAAATTCATGACCATTTGAACGGTAACTTCCTGCGGAAAAGCGGATACCCCTTCTTCTACCACACCATGATCCGCCGCAAACACAATAACACCTGGCGGAGAAACAGCAGGAAATGGGTCAGAGGTTATTTCTGCCAATTGAACTGCTAATTCTTCTAATCTTCCTAAACTTCCCGGAGGTTTTGTTAAGGTATCAATATACTCCCGGACCTTTTGACCCATTTCTTGATCTAACGGCTGAATTTTAGATATCGTGTCATTCATTTTCGTATCCTCCTGTTTTGAAACTCTTTACATTTCTTAATCCAGTTTTCCACCAGGCCAGGACATGATCCAAAATGGAAATGAGTATAGCCGGCGATTAAATTCCCGTGCATATACCCCTCCTGTTTGAAGCCGCGCATTGCCTTTGTTTGATAGGCATGCTGAATTTCCGTGTTGGGATGAAAGGTAGAATAATGAAACTCATGCCCCCTCGCTGTCAAATTCCCTTCCAACAAATAATTTCCGTCTTCCGGTGTAATTTCACGATACCCTAATGCAGCCAGCCTCGATTGCATTTTTACCTTCCCTGGGATGATCCCGACCATTTCATAATTTTTTTCATCCGTTGTTTCAATAGATTCTGTTAAATACATAAAACCGCCGCATTCAGCCAAGGTTGGTGTGCCATTTTCAATCGCGATTCGAATGGAACGTTTAACTTCCGTTTTTTCTTGAAGAACGGCTGCAAACTCCTCTGGAAATCCACCGCCGATATATAAACCGTCTACATTTTCCGGAATAGTTTCCCCTTTTAAAGGTGAAAATTCTAAAAGCTCTGCCCCAAATGCCTCTAACAATTCAAGGTTTTCCTGATAATAAAAATTAAACGCCGCATCTCTGGCAACAGCGATTCGTACCTTATTCTTTTCCCGTCTCTTAAACTGAGATTCTTTTACTTCCAATTGTGAAGCTTTCGCCACTTCATAAAGGAAGTCCACATCGATGGTTTCAAGAACCAAGTCGCCAAGTTGATTAAAAAAGGAATCTAGTTCACCCCGTTCCACAGATGGAATTAAACCAAGATGCCTTTCAGGTATGGCAAGATCCGAATCCTTTTGCAAATATCCAAGGACCGGTATGCCGCATTCTTGTTCGATAGCTGTTTTGACAAGTTGAAAATGACCTTCACTGCCAACCCGATTGGCAATCACACCAACGATATTAGCTTCTTCTAAAAATACCTGAAATCCCTTTACAATCGCGGCTGCACTTCGGGCCATGCTGGAGCAATTGACAACCAACACCACTGGACTATCGGTAATGATACTGATTTCTGCAGTCGAACCGCTATTATTCATTGGGTTTTTACCATCGAAGAACCCCATTACACCCTCAATAATGGAAATATCCGCCCCGTTGCTTGCCCGGATCACAATCTCCTTGACCATTTCATGGTCCAGCATCCAGCTGTCAATATTTCTGGAAACTCTCCCCGTAACCGCCGTATGATAAGTAGGATCAATATAATCGGGGCCGCATTTAAACCCCTGAACGGTATAACCCTTTTTCTTCAATGCTGACATTAACCCAATCGTTAAGGTTGTTTTTCCAACCCCGCTGCCTGTACCGGCTATGACAAGTCTACGCTCTGACATACAATCCCCTCCCAAAAATAATCAATATGGAATGATGGCAACTGAAATTGTCACATTTCCAGATTTCTTTTTGACCAGTTCCAATATTTCTGCACCACTGTATAATTTGGCAGCTGGTTCACTCACACCATATGCACCTGTATAGTTAAAAACCGTTTCTGATGGCAATTCCATTTTAACTGAATTAAGTGCTTTGGGTGTAAAATATATGAACTCCCATTTGTTTTTATTTGCGACCTCAAGTAATCCAGCTTCATCTTTTTTTATATCAATGGTGCAAAGGGCTTTAACACTTTTTTTTGAAAACTGTAATTCCTCCAGAGTCTCATCAATAACCGTTTCAATTTCCTTAGAAGAAGTTCCCCGGTTACAGCCCATTCCAAGAACTATCACCTTTGGGCGATATAACACTCCATTATGTAAAATCACATTTTCTTCTTCCGAAAGCTTTCGATGGGTAATGACCAGCGATGCGTCCGGTTTCGCTTCCAGTGCTTTCGGAATTGAATCATAGACCTTAATATTTTCCGGAATGGAAGGTCCATAATGCCACCATTCTATTTCTCCTGACTCTTGTACGACCGCAATTTGTTCTTCATTCACTACTGCAGCACTCACAGGTGTAAGCTTTTCGGCCGAGTCCCATATCCAGCCAAAGCGTTTTCCAAACAAATCAACCGGAATGGTTCCCTGTACATCGGACGCTGTGGTAATGATTGGCCGTGCCTTTAACGCTGCAGCTACTTCTTTTGTTAATTCATTGGCTCCGCCAATATGTCCTGATAGGACGCTAATCACATGTTCCCCTTTATCGTCAATCACAACGACACCAGGATCGGTTTTCTTATCCTTTAATAACGGTGCAATCATGCGGACAACCGCACCAAGCGAAATGATAATGATCAGACCCTTGTAGGATTCGAAAAGGGATGGCAGCAGCAGGCGGACACTTCCGGTAAACAATTGAATGTTTTTCGCCGCTTCATCGCCTTTTTCAAATTTACTCATGTAGTATACATCAGCATTTTGAAACGAATGGCCAAGCTTTCGTGCAAGTTCGACTCCGTGTTTGGTAATGGCAACAATGGCATAATCACCATGCTGCTCAATCACAGCTTTATGTTCTTCCTGGAGCTCAATCATTAAGCTTCCACCCCCCGGCGGAATCCGTGCGTAAAGGTTTTATCGTATAATTTCGACCGGTAATTATGGTCATGGATGTTTTCATCAAGAGCCCATCCTGCTAAAATCATCGCCTGTTTTCGAATCCCGTTTACCCTCATATCCTCATCTAAACGTTCCAATGTAGTACGGACAATTTTTTCATCCGGCCAAGATGCTTTATAGACGACAGCAACCGGAGTATCTTTGCTCCAACCAGCCTCCGTTAATTCTTTTACCAGCTTTTTCGTTAAGGTCGCACTTAAGTAAAGCGCAATCGTACAATGGTGTTTTGCCAAATCTGCTAGCTTTTCACGTTCTGGTACAGGCGTTCTGCCTTCTGCCCTTGTTAAAATAACGGTTTGCGTCAAATCAGGTATCGTCAATTCAGCCTGTGCCGCTGCTGCTGCTGCAAACACGGAGCTGACACCTGGAACAATCTCCACGCCAATTCCTTTCTTTTTCAATAGAACCATCTGTTCCATTATTGCACCATATACAGCTGGGTCACCTGTGTGAACACGAACAACCTTTTTCCCTTGCTGAATTCGGCTCACCATGATGTCAACCATTTCCTCTAAATGCATCCCTGCCGTCTTCATCACTTCTGCAGAAGGTTTCACTTTGGCGATTAATTCTTCATTGACAAGTGAATCAGCATATAAAACAACATCTGCTTCCTGCAGGTGCTGAAGGCCTTTTACCGTGATTAAATCCGGGTCTCCGGGGCCTGCCCCAATGATGTATAACTTCATTTTCTCACCACCATTAACGTTAAGTATTCAAGCTCTGCACCATCAAGCTCATCAGCCCGCCAAATGATCTCTTCATTCGATGTTACTTTCGTAACAACTGAGGCTTTGTGAAGCAAGTCCAATTCACGCAAAACTTCGAGCATTAAATCAATTACTTTTGCGACTTTAATAAAAATGACACAATCATTGTCTTCGATTACTTTTTTCATTTTTTCATAGTCATCCCGTGCCGGAACGATGGCCACATGATCATCTCCGTCTGCTAAAGGAATTCCCAACCTCGAAGCAGCTCCGTTTATCGAAGATATCCCTGGGACAACTTCGATTGGAACTTCCGGATGAGTCTCTTGCATTAACCGCATCATATGAATAAAGGTACTGTATAAAAGGGGATCTCCTTCCGTTACAAAAGCCACATCTTTGCCTTCCTGCAGCTTTTCCCACACATTTTCTACGGTTTCACTCCATTTTCTTTCCAATGTTGCCGCATCTTTTGTCATTGGAAACACTAGCCCCAGCATTTCTTTTTCATTAGGCTGAAAATAAACATCGATGATTCGATGGGCATAGCTTTTGCTGCCCTTTTGTTTCTTTGGATATGCGATAACCGGTGATTCCTTTAATTTTCTAAATGCCTTCACGGTGATTAACTCCGGGTCCCCAGGGCCAACTCCTAAACCGTATAATGTACCTAGCATTTTTATTCCCCTTCCTGGCGCCATGCTTCAATAATATAAATAGGATTTAAGGCATCGAATCTAGTAAGATTCAAGATTGGCTTACTTCTTGAAATTTGTGCAAGCGTAATCGATGTATCAAAACCCCGCTCTTTAAATGCCGTCATCGCTTCTGATAGATTTTCAATGGTCACGGCATTCAGGACGATACGTCCTCCTTCTCGCAAGCGGCCGCAGCAAATATCAAGGATTTCTCCCATACCACCTGCCGTTCCCCCAATAAAGACCGCATCTGGATCTGGGAACGCGTCCAATCCTTCTGGGGCCTTCCCATGGATGAGCGTCGCATCGACACGAAACTTAACTAGATTTTGTTTGCAGTTTTCCAAATCTCCCTCATTCTTCTCAATCGCAAAGATTTGTCCTTCACGGGCGATTTTCGCTGCTTCAATCGCAACCGAACCCGTACAAGTACCAATATCCCAAACGATACTGTCTTCTTTTAAACGAAGGGAACTGATGCTTAAAGTCCGAATCTCTTTTTTGGTGATTAAGCCTTTATCGGGCTTTCGCTGAAAAAACTCTTCATCGTTGATACCGATGGACCACCGTGTTGTATTGTCTGTTTTCCTTAAAACCACGACATTTAGCGGTGAAAACTCGGCATCCTTCATTTCCTCAAGGATGAACCAACGGCATCTTTCGTTTTCGCCACCCAGGTTCTCACCAACAAACACCTGATATTCAGTCATCCCAAAGGAGAGCATATACTCAGCGATTTTGTTCGGTGAATTTTCCACATCGGTTAAAATGGCTACTTTTTCTTTCCCGTCAATCCGCTGGGCAAGCCCTTTCATACTTCTTCCATGTACACTCGTAAAATATGCGTCCTGCCATCTTTCTCCCATCTTGGCAAAAGCAAGCTGAACAGAGCTTAAATGTGGATATATTTCCA
Organism: Bacillus sp. MUM 116; assembly: GCF_001866655.1. Classification (GTDB taxonomy): domain Bacteria; phylum Bacillota; class Bacilli; order Bacillales; family Cytobacillaceae; genus Neobacillus. The sequence goes on from NZ_MLYR01000121.1 coordinate 33,790, forward strand.
AATCGATTTTAGAAGATAAGTAGCCGCCAATTCCATAAAACAATGGATCACCAGATGCCAGAATGACAACTTTTTTCGACTCCGTTTTCAATCGGTCTACCAGGGAAGAAAGACCGCCCTCAATCACGATTTTTTCTCCCTCGTATTCTGGAAAAAATGAAAGTTGACGCTTTCCCCCTATTAAAATATCACTTTCTTCAATCCACTTTTCGTACATTGGGAGCAGGGTTAATTTCCCTTCATCCCCAATGCCAATCATTTTAATTGATGCAATCATGTACTTCCGCCTTTCCTAAAAACTCCCCCTTCATGGTATATAAGGAGGTGTCTACTGCGAAATCGCCGTCCACTTCCTTTTGAGCGGCAAGACAGCAATTAAGACTCAGCTGTTCAAAAAATGAAAAATAGCCATGTGCTGCCATCATGTCCCCTACCTGAGAAGCGGTATTTGCCTGTTTAATTTCCTCAACAAGAGCAGAATCAGCGCCAGCGCTATTGGCCACTTTTGCTAAAAATTCAAAATTGACTGGAGCACTTTTCGAATGGACCATCATCGTCCCCATCGCAACCTTTGAAAATTTCCCCATCATTCCGACCATTGAAACTCTTTTTACACCCTGCTTTTTGCACTGTTTAAGTGTAAAACCAACAAAGTCCCCCATCTCAACAAAGGCTTCCTCGGGAAGTTCCGGAAATTGTTTGATGGCACATTTTTCACTTCGTCCTCCAGTGGTAATGACAAGATGCTCACACCCGCTTGCGCGTGCCACACTGATCGCCTGAATAATACTCGCTTTATAGGCTGCTGTTGAAAAGGGAACGACTATTCCGCGGGTACCCAGAATAGAAATTCCTCCAATAATCCCCAAGCGGCCGTTCAGCGTTTTTTTAGCCATTTCTTCGCCGTCTGGGACTGAAATCACGATTTTAACCCCTTTTTTAATGCCAAACTCATTTAAAACCCCTTCTGCAGTCTCACGAATCATTTTTCGAGGAACGGGGTTAATGGCTGCCTCGCCAACAGGAACCGGCAATCCTACCTTCGTTACCCGGCCAACCCCCACTCCTCCATCAAGTATGATACCTGTTTCCTCATACCAGGAAACCGTTGAAATGATTAATGCTCCGTGGGTTGCATCAGGATCATCTCCCGCGTCCTTAATAATACTTGCACTGGCCATTTGCCCAGTAACCTCACAGCTTTCGATTTGAAAGGTAGCAAACCTTTTTACTGGCAAATAAATGGTGGACTCAGATTGCTGTTCCCCTGTAATTAATGCCGTAAGTGCCGCCTTTGTCGCTGCTGTTGCACACGCCCCGGTCGTATAGCCTTCGCGGAGCTTTCCTTTTGGTACTTCCTGCATGTTCTACACCCGGTCTGCAAGAATGGAAATCGCATTTAGGGCTGCAACGGTCACGGTACTGCCGCCCTTTCGGCCAATATTTGTGATAAACGGGATGTCGAGCTTAGCTAATTCTTCTTTCGATTCGGCTGCTGACACAAAACCGACCGGCAGACCGATGACAAGATCTGGTTTCGCTTCCCCTTCTTTGATGAGGCGGATGAGTTCAAGTAACGCAGTCGGGGCATTCCCAATTGCATAGATACCGCCGTCCGTTTCTTTAATCGCTTTTCTCATTGAGATAATTGCTCTTGTTGTATTTAAGCGTTTGGCCTCTTGTACGACATCCGGATCGGAAATATAAACTTTAATTTCTCCCCCGTATTTTTCAATTCTTGCTTTATTTGCCCCGCTTTGAATCATTTGAACATCTGCAACGACTTTTTTTCCACTCCGGATTGCCCGTATTCCCGCTTGAATAGCATCAGGGTGAAAAAGTACACTTTTTCCCAATTCAAAGTCAGCGGATGCATGAATGATCCGCTGAACAATCGGATATTGCTCAGCACTATAGGAATGCTCCCCAATTTCTTCAGTAATCATCTCAAAACTTCTTCCTTCAATTTGCTCTGGCTGAATCGTTAACGGTTTAAATTCGGTACGAAAATCCATTTCCTTCACTCCTTCGTTAAAATGTATGTTCTAGTTTCAATTGGCCATTTGTGGAACAACTGTTTTATGTAATTCCTGTACTACATCGAAAAAATTCGAATATACCTTTCCGTAATTAATTTTTGGACGACCGATCATGATAACCTCAATCCCAAGTTCCTTTGCGGCTTCGACCTTTTCATCGACCGAACCGACCTTTCCACTCTCCTTGGTAATCATTAAGGATACGCCGAATTGATTATAAAGCGCTTGGTCAAACTTCTTAGTAAATGGTCCTTGAATGGCGACAATATTTTTTTGCGGCAGACCGAGTTGTTCGCATTTTTCCATATTATCAACGCGTGGCAGCATTCGAGCGATTAGCCGGATGTCCGGGTTTCCTAATAGTTTTTCCGTAAAAATCTGGAGTGTTTTGCTTCCTGTGGTCAGCATTACCACACCTTTTCTGGCTGCAGCGATGTCAGCTGCTTCCTCGTAACTTTCTACCACTTTCATCTTTTCATAATGAAAGGTTTGGGACTCACGCTCGTACCGAATATAGGGAACACCCGCTTTTTTGGCAGCACATATGGCATTTTTCGATGCCTCTTCCGCAAAAGGATGACTGGCGTCGACAACCGCTTGGATCCCCTTTGTTTCAATCAACCTCACCATTTCGTCATAAGTTAATCTTCCTGCTTGAACAGGGATTCCCGATTCCTTCAATTCTTTTGCAGCATTCTCAGTTACAACGGTAGCAAGAAGACTATAGCCCTCTTTCATGATTTCTAAAGCCAGTGCCCGCGCATCGCTTGTTCCAGCTAATTCTAAAATCATCTTCGTTCCCCTGCCTTTTGCCCTTCGAGTTCATGATCGTGATGATGGTGGTCATGTCCATGATGTTCATGGTCATGGTCATGATGATGGTGATGATGAACATGTTCCATTGCATCCAAGCGGTATTGGCAAGTATCACAGTTCATTTTGACTTCACCTTGGAATGCTTCCTCGACACGTTCCACGAGGATGGTTTGCAATTTGGGATGATATCCGAAATAGCCGCCCAATTTAAATTCAACATCTGGATACTGCTGCTGGAATAGCACCATCATCTCTTCTAATCGTTTGATTAAAATCCCGGTGAACAAAAAGTAAGGCAGGATTATCACTTTCTTAGCACCAAGCTTTATGCACCGCTCTATTCCTTCATTCACAAGAGGATTAGTTACTCCCATGAAAGCTGGTTCTAAGATTGGATAGTTCGTTTTTTCCCACAATAATCTGGCAATCTTATATAAATCACTATTCGCATCTGGGTCGCTACCGCCACGTCCTAACAAGAGGACAGCCGTATCGGGGCCTGGATTTTCGAGGTTCTCCTCAATTTCTATTAATCTTGTTTTTAAAATTTCAAAGGTTTCCTCATGAACACCAATTGGCCGTCCATAGGTAAACTGTACTTCGGGATATTTTTTCTTTGCCTCATCGATGGCAGCTGGAATATGGATTTTTGAATGTCCCGCTTGCAAAAGCATAATCGGAATGACTACGATATGGTCGGCCCCTTTTTCTATACATACATCAATACCCTGGTTTACAGTTGGTTTTTCAAATTCTAAAAAGCACGTCTGAACCAGTATAGAGTCGTCCCAATTTTTTCTCATCGCTTCAATGAATTGACGAACTTGATCATTTCCTTCGCGATCTTTACTACCATGACCTATAAAAAGAATTGCTTTCAAAATGTTTCCTCCCCTTTGTTTATAAAATGGACCACAAGATTTCTGTATTTATTCCCCACACACAGCAGCTTCAATTTTGATTATCGGTGTAATATCCTGATGCCTGAAACCTTGAACCTGCTTCACACGTTTAAAAAATTTAAAGAAGCGCTCATTAGGATAGGCCTTTTCTTTGTATTCTTGAACAATCCTCTCAACCAAGCCGACTATTTTCTCAGGTGCAATCCCCTCCGCAACGATTTGGCCGGGGTGGGCACTTCTTCCGACTGTCTTTGCTCCTAAAAATAAATCAAATGCTCCTTTTCTGTATACAAGGCCTATATCTTCTTTTACTGCTCCGTAACAAGCCATGCCGCAGCCGTTCACTCCTAGCTTTAGTTCCTTTGGAAGTTCCATTCCCCCAAGCTTTTCATACAATTCCTCGGCATAGGGAATTGCATCCTTCTTTTCTCCGTCACAAAAATCGCAGGCTTTTACTGTTAAGACATCCCCAATCGAGGATATTAAAAAGTTGGCTTCCTCTAATTTCTGCACAATTTCTTTGGGCTGTGAGGTCAAAATTTGTAATTTGATATAATGTTCTGGTGTGTATTCCATCACACCATCTTCCCCTACGATTTCTGATAGAGTAACCATCTGTTTTGGTGTAAATTTTTTATTTGCGACACCCGGACTCACTGACAGTTCAAAAATAGACTGAATGGTCTGATTAACAATATGAGAAAAGCTCTCACTTACCCCAGTGATCATTTGTAGTGCTTCCTCTGCCAATTCTCTAGGGGTTTCTTTGACAGCCTGGGAAACCGCATCTTTCTTTTTTGGTTGTACATCATCTGTTTGCTCCAATGCCCATGGTTCAGCTTCCTTTTTCAGGCGCTGATGCGGTTTTAACGATTGAACAGCTTTATTTAATGTATATTTCCGTTGATAACCACGCGGAGTAATCATTAAGCCATCATAGAAAAAGGTGGAGGAGTTTCCGATTAACACGGTTGTTAACATCCCAATTTCATGGTCCAGCATGTCTTGTAAATTGGTCATGACAATATTTTGACTGTCACGGTACGCACTTTTTACCAATCCTACCGGAGTTTCCGGGGAGCGATATTTTAGGAGAATTTTTTGCGCTTCGACAATTTGTCTAGTTCTTCTCCCGCTTTTCGGATTGTAAAGCGCGATTACAAAATCGGCTTGTGCTGCCGCTTCAATTCTTTTCTCGATTAAATTCCACGGCGTTAAATGGTCACTTAAACTAATGGTACAAGCATCATGCATGACCGGTGCTCCTAATAAAGCTGCACAGGAATTGATAGCGGAAATACCAGGTATGACTTCAACTTCCACTCCTGAATCCTTTTTCCATCCTTTTTCAATTAACACTTCATAAACAAGACCTGCCATTCCATAAACACCGGCATCCCCACTTGAAATCACGGCTATCTTCTTGCCCTGTTCTGCCTGTTTGACTGCTTCTTGTGCCCGACTCACTTCTTCCGTCATTCCGGTACTTATAATTTGCTGCCCTTTCAGCAACCCATTGATCAAATCTACATACGTTTTATATCCTATGATAATATCGCTTTCCTGTATCGCTACTCTTGCCCGTTCGGTAATATGTTTGTAGTCTCCAGGACCAAAACCGATGACCAACAATTTCCCTTTCATCCTGATACTCCTCCTTCCTCAATATCCAAACTCATTTAACAGGCTTTTTTTCAGGCTTTAATATTCCTTCAACACATTCCGTTTTCTCCGGATGTTTAAATCCTATCCCATCAAATTGATAAATGATTTGATCTTGCAACAAAGTACCTCCTAATAAGTGTTGCTGAACAATTCTACTACCTATTTCCGGAGTAACTTCCTTATACCAGGTTCCTTCCGGATAAACTATTGCTACAGGAGCATCCTTGCATCTTCCATTACACCTTGTTCTGGTTGTATGTATGTATCCGTCCAAATCTAGATTGTTAATCTCATTGCGAATGGCAAGCGTTGCTTCCTCTCCTCCTTTACGCATACAGCTGCTGCCATTACAGATGAGTACATGGTGTTTCGTTCCATTTAAATTCCAGGTTGTCATAAAACACTCTCCTTTTTTTTTGCAAAAAAACACCCCTATGAAAATAGGGGTGCAGAGTAAATACACACTAAAATGCAGAATAGTTGTATTCTTCAGCACTACTACCTATATTCCCGTAGGTTTCATGGAGCAAATAGGATAAGGCAGGTCTCCTGACTCAGGTTCATCATTCCATTGCGTCTTCCCGAAAAATTCAGTGACATTTGCAAATGAAACTCCTCATAACAGTGGCGGGTACCGTGACGGATTTTAACCGTACTTCCCTTTTAAACGCTTTATTAGCGTACCTTTTCCTACTACTATTCAATTTTATAAAAATAAAAAATCCGCTCAACTAGTATTGAACGGATAAAACGTTAGCGGGTGCAAAGTAAAAATGCCTAAGCATACTTTTGTCGCAAACGTCTCATCTTCTCAACCCCCGAAGAAATCGAAACTTTGATAGCTAAGACAGGTCTCCTGACTCGTGTATCCTCCTACTTTAGGCCCTTCCCGTATTGGCATACAGTGGGTTAGCCTATTTCGTCCACACTTACAGTTGCGGGGACAGTTCCGGATTCTACCGGATTCCCTATTAAGCCCAAGGGCATCTTAACTATTAGTAGCAAAATAGATAAAATTTTTAATTGACTATTTATTGACAAACTTTATGATAGACTATCAATCATCGTATATCAAGTTTTTTTGAAACTTTTTTAGCATAATTTTCTCAAAATAGATAGATTATCCTATCATCCTAGTTGGAACCTATATTATCCTGGCAAGTTTTATTTAGGCATATATATAGTGAATTTTTGAAAAGAAGGAATTACTTTGAAGTATTTTTATCATGATTTTCCTGGAAGATAAGTTTTTCAATTTGTAACATTGCGGAAAGGATATGGAGAAATGCTTCTTGCATTGTAGAACTTTTTGAATGTTTTTCAAAGTAGAAGGGTATGTGTATGGCTATTTCTTTCGTTGCCTCATAATCAAAATGGTAAAAGTCGACTATTGGTGAGTGTAAACCATCCCCTAATGTGATTAACGTCCCCATCATAATTTCCCCTTTTTCGGGCGGAATCGCAAGCGGGTCACACACAAGAACATCAAACGTTTTTTCTGTTAAAATATCAACAACAACAAAGAAACGGTCATTATATTTATAGCCGACATAGTAGAATTTAGGAAACACCTTCCAAGAGACTTTTAACCACGATATGATGGCAGGACACTTGCTAAATCTTATATAGTTTTCAGCCAAATAATCCGCCATGCAGCTTTCACTAAAATTCTGACAGGAATCGTACAGGATTCGCCACCAAAATAAATTGTGAAGTAAGATGTCCTTTTTCTCTTCCCTCGTTTCATGTTCTTCAACAAATTCCTCTAAAATCGGTGCAAACACATGAAAATATCGCTTCAGTGCATAGTTCATAAAATCTCTAAAAATCTCCATCAATTCATGCCTTAACTCATCCGAAACGGGATAATCCGGCCGAAAATTTTTTGTGTTGGTTACAGATTGTACAAAGTCTACAACCTTATCAACAGTTTCTTTAACTTCTATCATTCAATTCCATCCTTTCATTTAAAAATTTCTTTTAAATCCACACTGAATCCTTCTAAGAATTTGGACGTTACAACCCCACTCTCTGTTTTTATATCATGCTGCTCATACATTTCTTTTCATTAAGGAAATAAACCGTTACGAAATTAAGCATCGGATAAACAATCCAATACTCATGCCACCATAATTCATATAAAGATTATCGCGAATTTTAAAATAATCCTCTATAGCTATAGAATCATTCCGATATAGCATGATTATCCTCTCCTTTTACTTTCTGGAAAAGATGGTTTGCACATCTTGTTAATTTGCTTCAAGATAAAGATGAATTTTGTGCTGACGATTGAAATCAGAAGAAATAGATGGAATAATAGTGGATTATTAAATGGGTAATAACCTGAAGGAAGCATGTAAGATTTCTGATTCATTATAACATTCTATTTTCCAAAATAGTAAAGTCTTTAAAGAGTTTTCACAAATCTGTAAAATTCCATTTTATTTATATTATGGACTTGTAGTGAATAGAGGGAAATTATATTGTAATTGATTTTTAAAAAAATCTATGTTTCATTAGTATGTGAGATTCAATATAAATTAAAGGATGAAATACAATGATTTTACAGTTAAAGGTTACATTAAAAAATACAAAACCGCCGGTGTGGCGAAGAATAGAAGTGCATAGTAATACAACATTCCAACAACTCCATCATATTTTACAAGCAGCTTTTGATTGGTCAGATTACCATTTACATTGTTTTGAAATTCGCAGAACCAATCAAGAAACAATAAGATCCAATTATCCAACCATTGGCCCTTTAGATCAAGATTATGATTTGGATAACTATGACTATAATGAAAATAATGTTAAATTGAATGATTGGTTGAAGACTGAAAAAGATAAAGTGGTTTACATCTATGATTTTGGCGATGATTGGCAGCATGAAATTGTCCTTGAAAAAATTCTTTCTCCAGAGTCAGGCATATCTTATCCAAGATGCATTAAGGTAATGCGAGAAGCACCGGAGGAAGATTCAGGAGGTTTCGATGAAGTCAATGAATCATATGATAACACGGAAATTATGGAAAGAATAAATTCCCGTCTATCAGATGATTCTCCTGAACTTACAGAATCTCAATATTCCCATTGGCCTGAACTTTTGGCACTGGCGAATGAATTCAAGGCACTTCAGCCTTGGAAATGGGTAAATGATGATCAAATTTTTGCTGTGGAAGATCCTAGTAGTGGAGAATATGTATTTTGTTCTGTGATGGGCGGCGGCGGAGTAGAATTTGGGATTGCAGCCTTTATTGACCATGATGGACTAAAATATCTAAATAAATTGGTTACGCAAGAAATCGATGAAAGTACCTATCTTGAACAAAGAAGTCTTCTTCTAAGCTTTAACGATCGATCTGACCTTACTTCTGAGGACCTTGATCTGTTAAAAGCACATGGTTTGTCTTATCGCGGTAAACGACAATGGCCACAGTTCCGAAGCTTTAAACCGGGGTATTTACCATGGATGTTAGATGAGGAAGAGGTAAAATTGTTTGTGACCGTGCTTAAACAAGCTATTGAAGTTTGCAAACTGGCATTAAATGATCACGAACTTCTTTCATGGAAGTTGGATACGTTTTTTACCCGCATGTTAAACGAGGATTCTAGAGTTTGGGAAAATTCAGAAGTTGAACTAATATATTCAGAAGATAAAAGGGATATTCCCCTGCTTGTTGATCAACTTGAATTGCAGCGTGCGCGTAAAATTTCCAAAAGGTTCAATGTCCCGATAGAATTTGATGTCTCTTTTGGACCAACACCGATTCAGGAGAATAGTGAGGAACGACCTTATTTTCCCCATCTAGTTCTTTGTTTGGAAAGACATCGTGGACTAATTATCTACCAGGAATTTCTTAAGAATGATCAAAAAGATGCAGCAATTCAACAATCATTGCTGTCTTTAATCCAAAACTTAAACGCAATTCCAAGGGAACTTTGGATTAAGGAAGAACTCCAGCCAATTCTTCAGCAGCTTGCATCAAAACTAAGGATTAAACTTATAGGAGTCAAAAATCTGCGTTATCTTGAGGAAGCACGCAGAGAAATGTTCGCACATTTTAGAAGCCTCTAGGTTGAAACTAACTGTCCGACTCCATTCTTTAAGAACAAGTAAATTGTTACAAAAAAGACCGAGCATGCTGGAACATGTTCGGTCTTGCTATAGATGGTTCCCTCAACGGGAGATCGGCTAGTAAGGGAAGTAATCCGCATTGGACTGGATCAATCAAGTACCACAAAAAGTCCGATAAGGAAGGTTTGATGGAGCTGGTAATTTGCAGTACTCTTCCTGTTCAGGAGAATGTACAAATGGTTTTGAAAGAACATTAAGCAGTTTTTTTATCACACTCAAGTCTCCCTCATTTACAGCAGCTTCAAGGGCCTCTTCCACCCGATGATTCCGTGGAATGACAGCAGGATTGGTGTTCCGCATCAACTCAAGAGAAGATTCTTTTGATTCATCCTGCCTTCCTAATCTCGCTTGCCACAGCTCATGCCACTTGGTAAATTCAGGAGTTCCGTAAAGAGGTGTATCCTCCATCTTATCGAGTGTTAATCCACGGAAGGTATTTGTATAATCAGCACGATATTTTAACATGGTATTAAGCAGTTCCTCCACAAGAGCTGCATCCTCTTTCTCTTCATTAAATATTCCTAATTTTGCTCTCATTCCCTCAAGCCAATTTTTCTGATACTTATTCATATAACCGGATATTGCATCCTGAGCGATTTCAACGGCCTCTTCTTCATCATCATGCAAGAGTGGCAACAAGGTTTCAGCAAATCGCGCAAGGTTCCAACCGGCAATGTAAGGCTGATTGCCATAGGCGTATCGACCTTGGACGTCAATGGAGCTGAACACCGTTTCCGGGTCATACGTATCCATAAAGGCGCAGGGGCCATAATCAATTGTTTCACCACTTATTGTCATATTGTCCGTGTTCATTACACCATGGATAAAACCAACCAGCTGCCATTTCACCACAAGCGCTGCCTGACGATTGATTACCTCTTGAAGCAGGGAAAGATAACGATTTTCACCATTTTCAATTTCCTGATAATGGCGTTTAATTGCATAATCAGCCAGGATTCGGAGCTCTTCCACCGTTCCCCATTTGGCAACATACTGAAACGTGCCGACACGGATATGGCTGGCAGCAACCCGGGTCAGTATCGCTCCAGGAAGGTACGTTTCGCGAGCAATTTTTTCACCGGTTTCCACTACTGCTAAACTGCGGGTGGTCGGAATTCCAAGTGCATCCATCGCTTCACTGACGATGTATTCTCGGAGCATCGGTCCAAGTGCCGCACGGCCATCCCCTCCACGTGAATAGTGCGTTCTGCCGGAACCCTTGAGTTGTATATCATAACGATCCCCTTGAGGAGTTATTTGTTCCCCAAGGAGCAACGCCCTGCCATCACCTAACATGGTAAAATGTCCAAATTGGTGCCCGGCATATGCTTGCGCAATTGGGGAACCACCTTTAGGAATCCGGTTACCGGCCAGAACTTCTACACCTTCTACGGTTTGAAGTTCCTCGACGTTCAACCCAAGAGATTTCGCCAACAGACTATTAAGAATAATTAAATTGGGCGAACGAACCGGGTTTAGATTTTGACTGGTAAAAAATGATTTTGGCAGCCTGGCATAACTATTATCAAAGTTCCATCCTGTTTGATTTTGATTTGTCATGGTAACTCCTTTTTATTTTGTTCTTTTGCGATTCACCGATAAATGTTGCAGATTCGCTGATAAACGTCGTAAAACCTCTAATAAAATCTTCTTTACACATTTTTAAGACGAATCTTTCAAGAAACAATAATCTCCTTATTATTTTAACATTTTTATTGTCCGCTAGAGGAAATTCAATATACCTTATCGTTCCTACTTAGTTTGCTTTTTGAATAACAAATAGGAATAAAGGTAAACACTCACCACTCCTATAACTAATGCGGCAAAAAATAGCTGCATACCGATAGAACCAAGGAAACTTGCAATAAGAGATATTAGGCCGACGATGACAAATACATATCCACCAACTCGATGCGTTTTTTTCCACACATATTCTGAGGCAAGGGTCCATGGCGTGCGAAAGCCAATGAAATAATTATGACGAATTTGTGCCATGTAATTACCAAGCACAATGAAAAGAACGCCGAATAAAAGTGGAGATACCTTGTTAAACGGTACATGATAGCCAAGCCCACTTGCAATCGCAGACAGGTTCAAACAGGATAAAACCAAAATAATCACCATAGTGCTTATAGTGTAAGCATTTTTGTGCTTTTTATAGGATTCCTTTTTTGGATCAATATTGGGTAAATAATTAAGAAAAAAGAATAAAACAATCGGTAATATACCAAGACCGACAAGTTCCAGCTTAGAACCATAGCGATTAACATCACCGTTAATCCCCCAATGAACAGGTACTTTGTCCGGCAAATGTGGGTAGGCCAAAATATTCAACAACAAAGTAATGATGGCGATACCCATAGTTATAAAAAAAAGTTTATTTTTTCTCACAATATTTCTCCCCTTTAACTTTTTTTTTCTAAAAGCCACTTAATAACATCCTGTAAAATCGTGGAGTTCAATGAGTAAACCACGAACTGGCCCTTTTTTTCATCCAAAACCAGTCCTGCTGATTTTAGGATTTTTAAATGGTTGCTGATGGAAGGCTTGCTTATATCGAATTGATCGGCAATTTCCCCGGCTGTTAAATCCTGCTCCTTTAATAAATCAAGTATTTTTCGTCTCGTTGGATCTGCCAACGCCTTAAAAACTTCGTTCATCATAGCCCCTTCTTTAACATTTAGTTAATTATCTAAATATATAATACCATATTTTTCAAAAAGAAAAAGACCAAAATTGGCCTTTTCGTTAATTTAACGCTCCCGATTCACAAGATAATTCAATAAATGCTTCAAAAAAGAGATATTGCGCGGAATTTCATCCATTGCTTCCACGGCAAGACAGTAGTGCTCCCACATCGCCTTTCGGGCAGCTTCCAAGCCTAGAATGGTCACAAAAGTCGAACGGTTGTTTTCAGCATCTTTTCCGATAGGTTTTCCAATAAATGTAACATCCCCTTCCACATCCAGCAGGTCATCTTTAATCTGAAAAGCTATGCCGGCATGACTGGCATATTTTTTCAATGCAGCCATTTCAATCTCGTCCACTTGGGCAAGAATCGCAGGCATAAGAAGGGAGGCCTCAAAGGCGATTCCGGTTTTATAAAAACACATTGTATTCAATTGTTCTAATGTCAATACTTTCCCTTTTGACTCCAAATCCATCGCCTGCCCCATACACATTAGCTCTGTCACTTGGGAAGAATATTGAATCATCTTTAGCACTGTTTTCGCATCAAACTTCTCAAGAGAAGCTTGTTCCCTAGTCGCCTTTTGAGTCAGAAAAAGTCCGGTTAATTCTGCGATGGCAATATTAAAAGTCTTATGCAGCGTCGGACTCCCCCTGCGGATGGACGCATTATCCTGTGATGGCAGATCATCAAAAATAAGTGAAGCCGTATGCATATATTCGAGCGATTTTAGCAGTGGAACGATGGCCTGGGGATTGAAACCATAAGTGTTCACTCCCATGAACCAAGTAATGATGGGTCTCAACCGCTTTCCATTCCCCACAAGGCTATAATTTGCTGCCTCGATGATGGGCGCGTCTAACTCGATTTTAGAAATAGCTAAACTATTGTTAATCTGATTGCGTATAGTTTCAATCGTATATGAAAATTCTTCTTGTTCTTTGCGATTATTTTTCAAAATTGTAATGACATGGTCACGAAGCAGTTTATCAAAGAAATCGACTTCATTCGCTTTTCGGACCATCTTTTGAATCAGATGATTGAATTTAGGCATTCCAGAAGCGAACAACTTCATCACTTCTTTATATTTTTCAACACCCATTCGTTTCTTGAAGCGTTTCAGACCATTAATGGCACGATCAAGAATCACCTCACAGGCTTTAGAATCCGAATGGTACACGTTATGAATCAAATTGGCAATTACCGTCCAGTATAATTCAAACGGGTTAATCAAGTCTTTACGCTGTTTATGATATTTTAAATAATAAGTATAGGGGGTTACAGCTCCCTCCTCCCAATCATCGAACATATCAGCAAAATCATCAGCCAGCTGATTGTATATACCATAATAAAAAGTCCTGTTGTCAAAACCCTTATCCTCAGGTGCATTAATGACCGACCGGGCAATCAATCGTGAAAAGGAAGACTTTAAAATGATTGGGAGATAAAGTTCTTCATTTGTATAGGTTGGATTGGATAGATTCTTTTCACGGTCCACTTCCTGCGCATGAAAAAACACGTAGGATTGTTCAAAAAAACTGTCACTTGTTTGAGGGTTCTGATGAGCCTTTATATACTCAAAGGCTACGCGAAGTTCTGAATGAACATAACGTACCAAATCCCCGTTTGCTCCAATCCATTTCCCTACTTCCGGTACGGTACCGGTCAACAGGGTAGTACGGATGAGATTGGAATATTGCTTTTTTTCATCATCGGATAAGACTTTGGCATCAAGTAAATCATCAATAAAGGGGTAGGTTAACCCATAAGAAAACCCCAGCCGGACAGCTTCATCCAGTTTACACGCTCGTTCCTCAAATGTAATCTCTTTATCCATCTCCTCCATCACGTGCATGACGACTCCGCCAATGATTTTAATCAGTTTCCTCTGTGCATGGTCGGCATCCATCCCTTTTGGAAGGTTGGAAGATACGATTTTTAGTTTGTTTATCAACCAGATAATAGTGGATTCAATGCCCTCTTTCTGGCTCCAACGATACATTCCGGCTAAACTAAATGTCTCCGTTTTGCTCGGCTGCCTTAGATGACTTTTTAGGTTGTTCACTATCTGAGAAATCCTTTTTTTGGTTTCAGAAGAATCCAAGGCTTTACCTAAATCACGCATATAAATATAAGAGATGCTGCGATCCAAATAAGGTTCTAGTTTCCCGGCATAATCCAGCCAGCGAATATGATTGTAATACCCAGTTGTTCTATTTTTACCTGTGAAATAAGAGAGAAATGGAAAACGATGAATATGGTTGTGTTTCCATGAATGAATGTCTTTTGTTAATGCAGAAACAAACGTCTTTTGCCGGACTTGACTAGACAGTGATTTAAAATATTCCGCAGCTTTCTCTTCTGCTTGCATATAGCACGCGGTGGCATCATGGATTAATTCCTTATTCATCGTAAACATTCCCTCTGCTTTATTTTTATTTCTAAAAATTCTTTAATTATACAAAATTTCCTTTAAAAACTATTAAAATATATTTATATATAATCTAAAAATAGCAAATTTATACGTTATTCGTTATTAGAAAATTTAAAAGACCTGTTCATTCCCACATAATGGAACAGGTCTTTTAAATTTATTTTTTTATCACAAGTTTTAACGGTGCAGGTA
>NZ_MLYR01000122.1 GCF_001866655.1 Bacillus sp. MUM 116
GACCCAATAGGCATGTGAAAATTTTTCATACCGTCTTTGAAGTGCGCTGTCAATTAACGAATATTTTATCGTATTTTTTTGCTTATCAAAACTTAAGTTTTGTATTATTCTAAATATTATATAATAATTTTTAGGAGTGGAATTGATGAATACGATGTTTATTGCCGGACATGCAAAATTACCAACTGGTATGGCAGCTAGTAATTTATTTGAAACATTAACCATCACGGCCGAAATTGATAATCATTACGGTGTGATTGTTGACGCTTCCTGTACTCTCGCAACTGATCACGGCAAAGATTATATTGCTAGACTCTTAAAAGGACATAGTCTTCGTCATGGAATTGACAAACCTTTAGAAGAAGTAAAAAGATTTTACAATGGTAAGGCGGCCAACGCTTTAATTGCTGGGTTAAAAGACTTATATAAACAATTCGATTCAATCAAACAATAAAAAATCATTCCTGAAATCTGTTCTAAACCCCCACTTCTTTTAAAAAAATACTTGAGCTTAAGAAGTGGGGAGAATGGAAATGATTTGAGCTAGTTTAAATTTTGTTAATTATTTACTTTCTCTTTTTCAAACGGCCATGCCGGCAGAGGATTATTTAATGCCTTATCCTCCCGATATCCAAGTACATATTCCGCTTGCATGATGGTGTGAATCTCTCTCGTTCCTTCATAAATCACTGGTGCTTTTGAATTTCTTAGGAAACGTTCCACCGGATATTCACTCGAATAGCCATAAGCCCCATGGATTTGTACTGCATCATCTGCAGCTTTATTTGCGAAATCACAGGCCTGCCATTTTGCAAGTGAGGTTTCACGTGTATTTCGAACCCCTTTGTTTTTAAGTTCACCTACACGATATACTAATAAGCGGCTCATTTGTAATCCCGCTTCCATGTTTGCAATCATTTGTTGAACCAACTGGTGTTTGCCGATTTCTTTGCCAAATGTTTTCCGTTCATGACAATACTTCACACTCTCTTCTAGCGAAGCCATGATTAAACCAACTGCACCAGCTGCAACCGTAAAGCGTCCATTATCAAGGGCGGACATGGCAATTTTGAAACCTTCGCCTTCTTCTCCAAGTAAATTTTCTTTTGGGACCCTTACCTGGTCAAAAAATATTTCCCCGGTATTTCCGGAACGTATTCCTAATTTCCCTTTGATTGCGCGGGATGAAAACCCTGGCATCGTTCTTTCGACGATAAAAGCAGATATTCCATGATGTTTCTTTTCCTTATCTGTATATGCAAATACAATAAAATGATCCGCCACATCACATAATGAAATCCATGTTTTTGAACCATTTAATATGTAGTCATCCCCATCACGAACGGCAGTGGTTTGCAGTGAGGCTACGTCTGAACCCGCACCTGGCTCTGTTAAACCAAAGGCAGCTATTTTTTCACCCTTCGCTTGCGGAACAAGATATTTTTGTTTTTGTGCCTCTGTTCCCCATTGCAATAAAGTTAAACTATTTAAGCCGGTATGAACAGATACTGCTGTACGGAAGGCTGTATCTCCTCTTTCCAGTTCTTCACAAACAATTGCTAGTGCATTATAATCCATTCCGCTTCCGCCATATTCTTCTGGGATACAAACGCCCATAAGGTTTAAATCACTTAAGCGCTTCCAAATATTCGGATCAAAGGCGCCTTTTTCATCCCACTCCCTCATATTCGGAATAATTTCTTTATCTACGAAACTTCTAATCATTTTTCTTAACATTACTTGTTCTTCTGAGAAATCAAAATTCATCGTTAACACTCTCCATTTATATTAATTTTTTATCTCTAGCTTATTAGACCCTGCATCAATAATTTTTTCCTCGATTAAAAGTGAAATCTCCTCGGAAGTATAGCCTGCATCTTGGAGGATTTCGATGGTATGCTCACCTGGCATTGGCGGGTGGCGTTCCACTTTTGTACCCGTCCTTGATAGTTTGATAGGAGATCCTACAAGTTTTACTGATCCTGCTTCAGGATGGTCGACTTGAACCACCATATCCCTTGCTATCACCTGTGGGTGGTTAAATACCTGATCCATGTTTTGGATTGGGCCGCACGGGATATTATTTTTAGAAAATAACTCCATCCAATCATCTGAAGGCTTTAATTGAAGCTGATTTTCTAAAATTTTCGTTAGCACTTTCCTATTTTCTACTCTAGCTTTATTAGTTCGATATTTTTCATCTTCAGCTATTTCAGGAATTCCCATTAAGCTGCATAAAGCGGAAAATTGCCGATCATTCCCCACCGCGATAATGATTTCGCCATCCATTGTTTTAAAGATCGAATAGGGAACGATATTAGGGTGGTCATTTCCGAGCCTTTGCGGTACATTACCAGAAATTAAATAATTGCTTGCCACATTTGCCAGCGAGCTTACTGCGGAATCCATTAGTGACATATCAATTTTTTGTCCTTCTCCGGATTTCTCTCGTTCCAAAAGGGCTGCTTCAATGGCAATCGCCGAATATAACCCGGTAAGAATATCAACCATGGCGACACCAATTTTTATTGGACCACTTTCTTGATTCCCCGTTATACTCATCAGACCGCTCATCCCCTGGATGATATAATCGTATCCTGGCAGATGACTTAACGGTCCTGACTCACCAAACCCCGTGATGGAACAATAGACTAATCTTGGGTTACGTTTTTTCAAAGAATCATAGTCTAAAAACCATTTTTCCATTGAGCCTGATTTAAAGTTGTGAATCAACACATCAGCTTCTTTGGCAAGTTCTCGGATAATGTCCCTGCCTTCTTCTGATTTAAGGTCAACGGTTAAGCTTCGCTTATTTCGATTGGCACATAAATAATATGCACTTACGCCATTTTGAAATGGAGGTCCCCATCCCCGTGTTTCATCACTTCCACCGGGGGCTTCGACCTTTATTACTTCTGCACCCAGGTCGGCTAAAATCATGGTGCAATTTGGACCTGCAAGCACGCGTGTTAAGTCCAATACTTTAATCCCTTCTAATGCGCCGCTCATGTTTCCTCCTCCCTTTTTTTGAAAAACCAATTTTTAAAATGCAAAAAGCCAGTCCTCTCCACATCGTGTGTGTTAAGGACTGGCTATATGACCCATTTCATCCAACCGGGCAGGGTTGGTCTTGGAATCTTATCAGTCAAATGATTTACGATTCAATTGATTCTTCACTTCCTTCAGCTGTAAAGGCTAATAGGGAGAAGATATTTTTATTTTAAATGAATCTTCAGAATAGTTCAAGTACCTTTTAAAAAAATTTTGGTCATTAATTCTTCAACCCACCAACTTACGATAAAATCCGAGTGGTAACAGGCTCTTGTTGAAATTTGTCGTCAATATCGTATTATGCGAGTAATACCAGGCAATCCATACCCTAAATAAACCCCAAAAACATTTAAAATCAGGTCATCGATATCCAGGCTACCTGTTTTGGTGATAAATTGGAGAATCTCGATGAATGCAATTGCGATAATGGGTGCGGCTATCCGTTTCAGTTTGGATTTACGTTTTTTTTTCGCACTAATTGTGGCATATATCCCATATGGAATAAACAATAAAACATTGGCTGCCAGGTTGTAGAACGCTATTAAGAATGAAACTTTTCCACTAAAATAGAATGAAATGGTTTTAAAAGGTACCAAATTGTATGTTTGATATTCCTGATCGGACGGTCTAAAAAATATCAGAACGAGCAAACAGCAAGTATATATGAGTAAAGTAATCGTTAAAACACTTCTCGGAATTGTGATCGTATTCTTTGTTATCAAAAAGACTAGATAAAAGATAAAAATAGTCAACCCAAACCAAACGACCAACATTACGACCTGATGGAGATAGGTAAATAATTTTATCCAAATCGGAATCAAAGCAACAAATAAGCCTTGAGAAACAATCACAGAGAGCCAAATGGCTCCTTTTTTTGAAATCATTTATGATTCTCCCATCTTGAAAAATAAATGTATAACCACTCTATTATGAAAAAAGTGCCCTGATTCCCCGTATCACTTTTCGATGATGAATTTGTTGATTTTAGGTCAAACAATTTCTCTTCTACTAAATTAGTATTAAAATATTAATATTGAAAGTTATATTTTCCAGTTTTTTTATTTATTGGCCCATTTAAGAAGTTTATTTTTCATTTATTCAATCATCAAAAAAGACAACCCACATCAGGTTGTCTTTCATCTTGCATGGCAACGTCCTACTCTCACAGGGGCAAGTCATAATCATTTGTTACGGCTCCAGTGCATGGCTTATTTCAATTCGTCAATAATTGTAAAAAACTCTTCTAAATGTTTAATTTCATAGGTAGGAATTACTTCATTGCGAACCTTATCATGACGATTAATCCAAACCGATTTAATACCAGCACGATTTGCCCCCAAAATGTCGGTCATGAGATTATCCCCGACCATGATTACTTCGTCTTTCTTAAGATCCAATAAGGAAAGCGCATGTTCAAAAATTGATGGGTCAGGCTTTCCTCTACCAAAATCGCCTGAGATTACGATTTGATCAAAATAAGGTACTAGCTCAGGAGTAATCGTTAGCTTCGTATTTTGTAAATCCGGCGAGCCATTGGTTAAAAGCAATAACTTGTATTTCCCTTTTAATGCATCAAGTGTTTGGAAAGTTTCCTCATAGACAAACGGAGACTTCCGGCGCTCTTCCGGAAAACGCTCCGCCAGCTCATAACCAAATTCAGGGTCATCCACACCTAATTTCTTCAATCCCGCTGTCCAGGCATCCTTTCGATAAAGCGGAACCATTTCTTTCATTTTTGGAAACTCATCGTGTTCATCAAAAAAATTGCCCCAAAGTCCTTCAAATGGATTGATCCCAATCATTTGTGTAAATTGATAAAATTCATAGGAAGAATATAGCATTCTTGCCTCTTCGCGAACGGCCTCCTCCAATTTTTCATGGTTAATTCCATAACGCTCTTCTGCAATCTTACATGTTGCAACAAACGCTTCTTTCACGCTTTTTTGATCCCAAAGAAGTGTATCATCTAAGTCGAAAAATATTGCTTTTAACATTCTGAACCTCACCTTGTCTATATATTATATTTTAATAGTTTATCATTTTTGTAATAAAAAAAATATAAAGAAAACTCATCTTTTCAAAGAACCTTGAATTATTTTAAGTTAAGCATATAACAAAAAAGTAGACGCATGAAAGTTCATGCGTCTACTTTTATAGAATAAACACCCCTACAATTCCGCTGAGAATACCGATTACTACTGTCGAACCAGCGACGAAGAACAATACCTTTTTCGGGAAAGATCTTGCCACAAGGATTAGTGATGGAAGACTTACGGATGGCAATGTAACTAATAAGGCTGCAGCCGGACCGCCACCAAGTCCAAAAGACATAAATGTTTGAATGATAGGAATTTCAGCAGCAGTTGGAATCACGAATAACATCCCGGCAATGGCAAAGCCAAGCACGGTAAGGATTCCGTTCGCAGCTGCGGCGCTAATATGAGGGAACAGCCAAACCTTAACTGCACCCATTAGCAAAACAGAAAGAATATACGCTGGGACAATATATAACACCATGCTGCCCATGGCTTTTACCCATCTTGAACCAAAAGAACCCGAAGCTTCTTTTTCCGCTTTTCCAATCATTTTATCAATTTCAGCAGATTGTGCATTTGGTGCAAAACGGTTTGCTAAATAACTGACACCGAAAGTTAAAATTACACCAAAAATCAAGCGTAACAAGGTAAACTTCCAAGATAAAACAAATGTCATGAAAATTAATACGGCTGGATTCAGAGTCGGATTGCCAATCCAAAAGGCAAGGCTTGCACCAACAGAAACATTCTTTTTACGCAAGCCGACAGCAATTGGGGCTGCACAGCATGTGCACATCATTCCCGGAAGTGATGCAAGACCGGCAACCGCCGTGCTTCCAAAGGAAGTTTTCCCCAAGACTTTTAAAAGCCAGTTTGTTGGGATTAACACTTGAACTAACGACCCAAGGATAATACCGAGAACCGCGGCTTTCCAAACTGCATTAAAATA
The DNA here is from genome assembly GCF_001866655.1 of Bacillus sp. MUM 116. GTDB lineage: Bacteria > Bacillota > Bacilli > Bacillales > Cytobacillaceae > Neobacillus. Next base: position 6,037 of record NZ_MLYR01000122.1, read on the forward strand.
GGTAAGTGCATAAGACCAGGCACTGTTCCATGATGCAGCGGGAAGATCCGCCTTATCTCCTAAAATAGATGTACCGATTGAATGGGTCGTAGCAGCAAGAATGGATTTACCATAATAAGGAACCCATTTCACATACGCCAATCCGGCAATCGCGATGAATAAAAATAAAATGGCATACACAACAGTCTTTTTGGAGTTAGGCTGCGGCGTTGAAATCGAGCTATTCATTTGCGCCATGTTACAAAACCTCCATTTGTAAAAAAATCAACATTTAAAATTATATCACAAACTGTCAATCTATTATGTCAATTATTTTTTTAGGAAGATGTCAAAGGATGGCAATTGGCTCTCGATTCCCTTTTTGATTAATTTTCTTTTTATAAGGGCAAGGAGTTGATCTCATGGTTCCCGTTTCTTTGTTGTTTTAAGTTGTTCGGACATTAACATAGTGCCTTAATGACCGTTTCAGTGAATTTTCTTAACGTGCGGGTACTGACAAGGCTTCTTAGTGCCCGTTACCTCGAAAAATCTTGACGCTCGGGCACTGAAACGGGCTATTATTTCCCCTTACTGCGAAAATTCTTGCCGTGCGCGCACTGACAAGGGCTTTTAGTTCCCGTTACATCAAAATTTCATCCTTCCCGGACATTGACAACATCTCTTATTTCCCATTAATATGGAAATTTACACTGCAAGGTCATTTACCAAAGGTTTCCTCTATAAAACAAAGAAAGAAAGCGGCACTGTTACCACTTTCTTCCATTCTTCATTCTAAAGAGGAGCTTTAAGTTTTTTTACGTTTACCATTTCTCCCTTTTCCCCCAAATTCTCTATTTCCTTTATAGTTTCTCCTTGTTTTTTCTTGTACCTTTATTCTAGGCTTATTAGCATATCGAGGTGTTTCGGAAGTTAGCTGAACAGGAACATTCCTCTGTTCCTTGGACAACAATATTAAGGCAACTGAAACTAACGCGATCGAATCGTACTGATCGAGCAATTCGCTTGCTGCATGTTTAAACTCTGTGTACTGCTCCTCTTCAACCAATTGTATCATCTTTTCTACTGCGGCTTGCTGTATAGACTCCCTTGCCTCTGCTACCGTCGGTATTGATTTGCGCTGGATATTTCCTTTCGAGGCTTTTTCAATACTGTGGATCTGTCCGGTTTCCCTCGGTGTAGCAAATGTAATAGCTAACCCTGTCTTACCTGCTCTCCCCGTTCTGCCGATTCGGTGAACATAACTTTCCGGGTCTTGAGGAATGTCAAAATTGTAGACGTGGGTAACCCCTGAAACATCAATTCCCCTCGCAGCCACATCGGTCGCAACTAAAATATCAATGTTTCCCTCACGAAATTTATTCATCACAACATCTCGCTGTCGTTGATTTAAATCTCCATGCAATCCATCAGCAAGATACCCTCTTTTATTCAATGCATCACTTAATTCATCCACGCGTCTTTTTGTTCTACCAAAAATCACGGCTAATTCTGGGTTATCCACGTCTAGCAGACGGCAAAGCACTTCAAATTTATCCCGTTCCTTAACCTCATAATAAATTTGCTTTACAGTTGGAGAGGTAACTTCCTTCGCTTTCATCTTTACTAACTCTGGATCGTTCATAAACCTTTCTGCAAGATTTTGAATCGGTTTAGGCATGGTTGCGGAGAAAAGCAAGGTTTGTTTTTCTTCAGGGGTCTCTTTGAGGATTCGTTCGATATCCTCCAGAAAGCCCATATCTAACATTTCATCAGCTTCATCCAGAACCACCACTGAGATGCGGTCTAACTTTAGCGTTTTACGTTTAATGTGGTCCAAAAGTCTTCCGGGTGTTCCTGTAATAATGTGAGGTCCCTTCTTTAATGCCTTAATTTGGCGATCTATCGACTGCCCTCCATAAATAGGGAGAGAGGTTATGCCCATATATTTCGCCAGTCGATTGATCTCTTCTGAAACCTGAATAGCTAATTCTCTTGTAGGTGCAATTGCAATCGCCTGAACATATTTTTTGCTCGTATCCACTTTCTCCAAGATCGGTATGGCGAAGGCGGCCGTCTTTCCTGTCCCTGTTTGTGCTTGACCTATAATGTCCTTCCCCATCAAAGCCAAAGGAATCGCTTTCTCTTGAATAGGAGATGCTTCTTCAAATCCCATATCCGTAATCGCTATTTGAATGGGTTCACTAATGCCCATTTCATGAAATGTTGTCATATTTCAAAAACCCTTTCTATGTGTTTACTATACTTTATATTGGACTAAACTCCTTAATTGAATGCACATATGTATTGATTTCTACCAGCTAACTTGGAAAGTTTTCACGAGGAGCTATCCTTTAATGAAAGAGGGTAGTAGACCTAAATGGATTTACTTTTTAAAACGGTTGTGGGAAAAATAACCGATGTCGAGAGTTGGTTATTTCGTTTAGCTTGTTCACTGGCTCAAGCAATCGAACAACGGTTTCGCTTTCAATTTTTCCTCTGAAGAAAGAATTGCAAGTACATTTAAGATTAAAAGAGGTTAAAACAAAAGAAATAAAGCTGAACGGACTACTGAATGCGTACACAAATACTCCTTTTTCCATAAGAACAATAAAGTTGATTTAAAGCATTTCGTGAAAAAACTCTCATTCTGATCAAATGAGAGTTTTTTGCTGCCAGTGTTTATTTGACATACCATCATGAAATTATATAATCTTTTTCAATAAAAACTCTACCTTCTTTAATATTCGTTCCTTTGCACTTCTATCCAGTTCCATTTCATCAATGGTCTCTTTTAATTTGGAGAACCATATTCCCCCCCTTTCAGGCTCTATTTGAAATGGGTGTCTTTCTTGAACTTGGGATACGTGCTTACCTTGTTCTTGAGCCGATTCTTCGGAAACTAAGCGACTAATAAAAACTCTTTGTCGATTCTTCAACACTTCTATATCCACGCTTCTTTCTTTAAACATGGAAACATAATAGGGATCCTGCAACAGCTTATCATAGAATCGGTCTACCAACTCATTCACTTTTTCTTGTTCTAATGAAATTGTCATAACGAATCTCCCTCTTTGAATGAACTATTTTCTAATATTATTATAGTGCAAACGTCGAAGCCTTAAAGTGACCTGTATCACTAATACCTTCCAAAAGAATGACACCTCTAATTAGAAGGTGTCCCATAAAGTTATTCATTCCTCATCCGCCGATACTGTATACAGATCCTTTTTTACTTTTTGGCCTTGTTAAACTAAAATATTGATATTTGCGTATTAAAAAAGACTGTTTAAATAGTATTTCAAACTGTCGAGAAAACCCTATATCAAAAAATGAAATGTATAAGGATGGTATAAAGCAATGAAGTTGATATTCTTAAAAATGGAGAATATCGACTTTTCTTATTGAACTAAAGCATCCTATAGGTTAAGTAGAAACCTTCACAATCTTTCCTACACTTTAACATAATCAATTCTTAAATGTGATGGTTCCAGAATCTGGACTATTAAGATTAGATGCCTTCTTATTAGAGAAAAACGCACTTTAATAGAAAAATTGTTTTTTAATGATTTTAGGTAAACCACTTTATCGTTTGACAAAGGCTAAATTTGCCATTATCATCAACTCAAACTTATTTACGGGGAGAGGTAAAGATGAAAATTTATGTTGATGCAGATGCTGCGGATTATCGGATAATGAAGTTAGCAGAAAAAGGAGATATAATCGTTACGCATACTTCACCATAATGGGTCTAGCTATACAAATGAAAACATTGACCAATTATTACAAACCCGTTATTTGAATGCAATGGCTCGAAAAAGCGGAAAGCGGACAAAGGGGCCAAAACCATTTACTTCAGAAGATAAGGAGAAATTTAAGGGGCTTTTTAAAAGAGCGATTTCACGTTAAAAAGAACCGCCCATTTTTAAGAAAAACCTTGAAAAATATATTGTGACAAATATTAAACTAACCTCCATTAGCTGAAAAAGAAAAAAGCGAACTCCTTTAAAGGAGCTCGCACACGTTGAGTCATTAAATAATTGTATTTATTCAGCATTCGCTAAATTTCGGATAAGTGATATTAACTATTGTTCGTGGGGGCAGTTTCAACACCCGTTTTTTTTGTACCTTTACTTATATAAGGTTTTGCACCCTTTTTTTTGTTTACACTAGCTTGCCAACGATTCCAACCCTTTTTGCCTGTTCCTCTACCAGTTCCACCTTTTCCTTTAGCTTTACTCATAAAATCACCCCATTTTTATTCTAGGTTAAGTTATCTATCTTGTTAATTTTAGTCATCTTCCTCAGATATTAACTAAGCATATTGCGATAAATAACATTCTTCCAGTCACTCATACTATTTTGTAGAAACAATAAACAATATCGACTTCATGGAATTTCTTTTTTTCACTAAACTGCCCTGTTAGCACATTAAGAAAAAGCGATTTTACGTTATTGAAGCATCGCCCTGATTTGTTTCAGTCTGCTAATATGTTGACAACAGAGTTTTTCTCTTGTAAAAAATACATAAAAATTAGGAAATCCACAATTAATATGCTACACTTGGTTTACCATTTGATTTACTGTTTTCAAGTACCCTACTCATTTTGAGTGGGGTTATTTGATTTTCTAAGAAAAATAAAAAACAGACTCTAAAAAAGAGTCTGTCCATGTTTGGCATTATAATTAAGCCTTACGAACATTAGCTGCTTGTGCTCCACGTTGACCTTGCTCAACGTCAAAAGTAACTGCTTGACCTTCATCTAATGTTTTGAAGCCTTCGCCTTGGATTGCTGAGAAATGTACGAATACGTCTTCTCCACCTTCACGTTCGATGAATCCGAAGCCTTTTTCGCCATTAAACCATTTTACTTTACCTTTTTCCATGTTTGTTGCCTCCTAGTGTGCTCTAAGCACACTCAATGTATTACTATCCTTGCTCTCAGTGATCATCAAGACGAAAAGTTCAAACTTATGCTAATCCTTTACACCGAACAAAAATAATTCTATTTAATCATAGCACTTTTTGTAACAAATAGCAAGAAGACAAAAAATCCATCATAAAAACTGTATAGAGCTTACTATTTCTTTAATATAATCATTGCAGTATATTTTGGATCTGGATAAACCCCATACTATGTATGTGTACTTACTGAAGGAGGAACAGTATTGTATTTAACATCAATAAGCTTTCCTTCCTCTAATGTGCCAACAAAATCATTAACTTCTCGAATAAGTTCTGCGAAGTCTGTAACTTTGGAACCTTTTGCCTCATTCCACTATTTCAAAAGTTATATGACGGCGCCAGTTGTCGAAAAGCTTTTAAATAGTTTTTTACACATCAAGTAAAATGAAATTGAAGGGGAAAATTGTGATTTTTAATGATGTAAGGAAATAAAGAGGATATGAATAATTATGTTTTGAGAGGTTAAGAAAATCTTACAAATGGCGCGTGAAAGTTAAACTTTAAAATAAAATACTTATCCTACCTTGTTGCTTAATAGATCTATTGCCTGATTTTCTGTGATACCTCTAATTAAACCAAGTTCACTAATAAACATCTTTCGTGCGCTCTCCAGCATCAGCTTTTCACTTGAATTGAGTGATTTATTATTGTTTATCCGCATTAAATCCCGTACAACTTCAGCGCCTTCTTGGATATTACCTGTTTTAAGTTTTTCCGTATTAATCTTGTATCTTTCTTTCATTGAAAGAGTTGTATCGGTTAGACCATGTTGAAAGATGTACAATACGTTTTCAAGTGTAGTCATATCGGTGACTAAGCGAATCCGTGATTTTTGTACTTTTGAAATAGGAATCATAATTTGCATTTTATTCATTAGCATATTTATTATATAATACTGCTGCTTCTCACCTTGAACTTCCTTTACTTCTATTGCTTCAATAACTCCTGCTCCCTGCATAGGATATACAATGTATTCACCAACTTGAAACAACTAACCACCTCCAAATTTAAGACATCTTAAGTATACCACACAATACCTAAATAGAAAATTTAATATTTTATCAATTGTCTTAGTTAATGTCAATAATCTTTCCGAGAAATTAGTTAAAAAAACGATAGAATCGCCTAAATCTTTAACCTACCATTAGTTGATGACTATTAGCGATTTTTAAACCTCAAAAATATCTTGCGTTTTTTCGACAATTTACGACATATCTGTTACAATAACATTTGTATCAAAAAAGTGAGGAATTTTCATGAAAAAGATTAGCAGAACATTGCAAAAGATGATTGAAGAAAATAAACGTGAAATTTTATTAAATCAACATTCACTGAGCAATATAGAGAAAAAGGTAGACACTAAAATTATTGCTAATGGTAAATAACAGACATAAAGAGGCTGCAGAATGTATGCAGTCTTTTTTGATTTAATCTTCAATAAAAATGATCGCCACTTAGACGATCATGCTCCCTTAAGCTTTAACTCTGAAAAATGTACCAGCTTAACAAGTTTCTCCATCTTCAACATTTTCACAGTAGCCAGATGCGTAATGAAAAATCATAACATCCTCTTTCCCTTGATAAATAACAGGAGTCCTTATCACTGTTAACACATCCAAAAACTCTTCAAGCACCTTACTAATTGGTTTCGCTGTAGACGAGTAATACGTGTTCCCCTACCGATTCGCGGTGCCCTTAAATAATCGTTTTGCTAATAATTCCATATTTTTTAATTCACAGCTTCCCGTTCTTCCCAATAAAAGGAAAAACGCAGACCTACTTTTACCTCTATTACCTTGGTTTTACGTTAGTGAACTTTTAAGCTTCCTAACAACGCTTTTATATTAGCTGTTCTGGTCATAACAAATTCCAAGTATACTCTAAGGTTTTTCTTTCCCCAAACATCCAAACAAACAGTTATTCCCATCCCTTTCGTAAATATAAACAAAACAAAAACTCCTTCCCACAATGGAAAAAGAGTTCAAAAAAAACATTTATTTCATTACTGCTTAGATTTCTATCTTCTTAAGTAAGTTCGTTAGATGGGGTTTACTGCTTTACTGCTTGGGAAAACATTCAAACTATTTTTATCCGGTCGGCACTTTCATTTTAACCATAATGGTTGAAATATAATGTCTGACCATTCCATTCATGTTCCTTCTCTGATTAGAGATTTTATTTTTGAGTGTCCTACCGGTAAACTGCTCTAAGCCTTCCGTTTCATGTTCGTAATAACTGGAATCTGTGTCAATTAGTTCGTTAGCGTAAATTCTGTTCCCATCCATAATGCTGCGAATCGAGCAGGCTAACTCATCGCTTGGGCTGTCCTTTAATAAATAACCTCTTACATCTGCTTTTAGTGCGCGCTCAAAATAGCCAGCCCTTGCGAAGGTTGTTAAAATGATTACTTTGCATTCAAATGGATGTAAAGCTTCGGCTGCCTCAAGTCCGCTCTTTTCAGGCATCTCTATATCCATAATACAAACATCGGGCTTCAATCGACGAACAAGAGTAAGGGCCTCTTCTCCATTGCTGGCCTTCGCGACCACTTCCATATCTTCTTCCAAATTAAGGAGGGAACCAATTGCCTCTAACAACATTCCCTGATCCTCGGCAATAACAATTCGAATCATCCTATTTCTCTCCTTATCTGTCAGCTGTATTTCAGGTAAAGACTCCCCTTAAAATAAGAGGAGTCAGCCATATATGGTATGCTATAGTTCCGGTTTTACTTTAACAGAAACACTGCTTTTGGCTAAACCTTTGATCGCTTTATAGCTCACAAAGTTCTTGCTTTCCTCATCCCAAAGTCGGAAATGTAGTGATTTCAGACTTGTAGTAAGGGTGATCGTTGGTACGTTTTGTAAAGGAAGTGTATGATTATGTGCCTCCTCTAATTTATAGTTGGGAACCCTTGGACTTAAATGGTGAACATGATGGTAGCCAATATTCCCAGTAAGAAATTGAATAAATTTTGGAAGCTTATAAAAAGAACTTCCCTCCACTGCTGCTTTTACATATTCCCAGTCTTGATTTCCTTCAAAATAAGAATCTTCAAAAGTGTGCTGTACATAAAACAGCCAAATGCCCGCTGAACCTGATAGCATAAAAATCGTTCCTTGTACTAAAAGAAACGCCTGCCACCCGACTGCCCAGCAGAGGAATCCTGCTAAAGCAACAATCAATATATTCGTCAAATAGGTGTTCATACGTTCCTTTTTTCTTGCACCTTTTCGGTTAAATCTATTTTTAAGCAGGAAAACATAAATCGGACCTAATCCAAACATAACAAAAGGATTGCGATAAAAACGATAGGCTAAACGTAGTCTAAGTGGTGCTGCCACATATTCATCCACCGTAAGTGTCCAAATATCTCCTGTTCCCCGCTTATCTAAGTTACCACTAGTAGCGTGATGAACAGCATGCTCATATCCCCATTGATCAAACGGGAAAATGGTTAAAACACCCATAACGGTCCCAACTATTCGATTGGCACGGCGGCTTTTAAAGAAGGAATGATGGGTACAATCATGAAAAATAATGAAAATCCTAGTCAAAAACCCAGCTGCTATCACTGAAGGAACTAATGATAGCCAATAAGAAACAGATAAACTTTTATAAGCAAGATACCATAAGAGTAAAAATGGCACGACCGTATTGATAAGCTGCCACACACTTTCCTTAGTCGTTGATTTTTCATAAGGTGCAACTTGTTTTTTCAAATTAGTAGTATTTTTTAAGGTCATTTTATTCAAATTCCCTTCCTGTATATTGTTGAATTTTATTATAGTGGAATAAAAATCACCTTGTAAGTAACAGGTGTCAGGTGCAGAGTATGATAAATGTCATATACAAGTCGGTCTCAGGAGAAGTAATCCGCTAAATTCCAGCCAATTCTTTCTGTTACTTTTTAAAATTTAAAATAAAAGCCGATTTCACTAGCACTTTTCAAGTATAATGAACCATATTCAGATCATGCATATGATAATTCTTGGAGAGAATTCTATACATATGTCGAAAAAAACAAAAAATGAGGTTAAGAAATGAGTAAAAGAAGTTTTGCGGATTATCATGTAAGCGATGAAATAAAAAGAGCACTAGCGGTGTTAAAATACGAAACTCCAACAGAAGTTCAGAGTGAAGTCATTCCATTAGCAATGGAAAATCAAGATCTTGTCGTAAAATCTCAAACAGGAAGCGGCAAGACTGCCTCCTTTGGTATTCCTGTTTGCGAAATGATTGAATGGGAGGAAAAAAAACCACAGGCCTTAATTCTTACCCCAACCAGGGAGCTTGCGGTTCAAGTCCGAGAAGATATTACGAATATCGGAAGGTTTAAACGCATTAAAGCGGTGGCCGTCTATGGAAAAGAACCTTTTACAAAACAGAAGGCAGAATTGAAACAAAAAACTCATGTAGTCGTCGGTACGCCTGGACGGGTCAAGGACCATATTGAAAGAGAAACCCTAGTTTTAGATCAAATAAAATATCTTATCATAGATGAAGCTGATGAGATGCTTAATAGAGGTTTTATCGATGAAGTAGAAGCAATCATCAAAGAACTGCCTTTAAACAGGGTAACGATGGTTTTTTCCGCTACCCTGCCTAAAGATGTTGAAAATCTTTGCCATAAATATATGATAGATCCGATAAATATTGAGATTGAATCAACTGGGGGAACAGCCGATACCATTGAACATTTTTTAATTGAAGTGAAAGAAGAAGAAAAGATTTCACTTCTTAAAGACGTCACGGTTGTAGAAAATCCAGACAGCTGCCTAATTTTCTGCCGAACCAAAGAACACGTTGATGCTGTGTATAGCGAACTGGAAAAAGCTCAATATTCTTGTGAAAGACTCCATGGGGGACTAGATCAAGATGACCGGTTTGCTGTTATGGAAGGTTTCAAAATGGGGAACTTCCGCTATCTGGTGGCCACCGATGTAGCTGCCAGAGGTATTGATATTGATAATGTGACACTTGTCATTAACTATGACGTTCCTATGGAAAAAGAGAGCTATGTGCATCGAACCGGGAGAACTGGCCGTGCCGGCAATAAAGGAAAAGCCATTACGTTTTCAACACCTTTTGAAGGAAAGTTCATCAAAGCAATTGAAAAATACATCTGCTTTGAGATACCTACTATCGAAGCTCCAAAGCATCAGGAGGTAGCTGGTGGAAAAGCTGCTTTCGAAGAAAAACTTAGCAGCAGGCGAATTGTAAGAAATAATAAAACAGCCCGAATCAATCAAGATATTATGAAACTCCATTTCAGCGGCGGAAAAAAGAAGAAAATTCGTGCTGTTGATTTTGTTGGAACGATCGCAAAAATCTCTGGAGTTACAGCAGAGGATATCGGCATCATAACCATCCAGGATCATATGTCATATGTTGATATTCTGAATGGAAAGGGCTCACTAGTTCTACAAGCCATGGAGAATTTGACTATCAAAGGAAAGAAGTTAAAAGTGAGCAAAGCAATTAAATAAAAAGTTTTATAGAAAGTCCTTAAATCCCCCTCGCTTTAAAAAGATAAGGGGGATTTTTACCTCCATAAGGATGTAAAGTCAACATAAAGATTTGGGCACCGATCATGGCACCCGCTTCCATTCGTCTTTCGTTTGCCATTCGAATGCAGTTCATAGTAGGAAAAAATCATACCGATCAATTAATTTCATCATCTCGAGACAATCCCATTTGGCAGCTTGAACTTTTATATTTATCCAGCAATATAATGGGAGTGCTGGTGTTTTACCATTGAATTGATTATTTTGAAAAGGGTTAAGTATTCCTTCAGCTTGCAAAGTTTCAATTGAACGATAAAACAACGCATAACCGTCCATTTCAAAATAATCATCCATTAGCTTGCGCAACTGAAATTCTAAATCATTCATATTTATTTTCTTTTTCTGTTTTAACCAACACGCTTGACACAGATAACACCCCAAATTTTCTTTTTTAACTGTAATGTTTCACGACGCTCAAAACTAAATCATAAATCCGCTAAGGAAACCCCGGAATCAAATGTTTGAAAAAGTCATTTTTTGAATTAGAAAAGCGATTGGCCGTTTTCACCAATCGCCTTTTCATTATCTATTTTATGATGCCTGTGTAAATTCGAATTGCATCGCGCAGAAACTCAGCAATTCCCGGCTGGTCTTTATCATAATAAGCCTTAAACCGTTCGTCATCCACATACATCTGGGCAAGACCGGCATGTGCTTCCTTGCTGTATTCGTTCCAATAAAAGGACAGCCACTGTTTGTGGAGATCTGCCGCTTTTTGTGCCAGCTCACCTGCAGGGTCCCCCGTGGCAAAAGCCTGGGCCAAGGTTTCTTTTACCTGCTGTTCAAGTTTGGTAACTTCTTGATATTTCGCTTGTGTCATGTTCTTTATTTTAGCATTGGATTGATCTACCGCATCACCTCCATACTTTTGGCGGGCTTCCGCACCATATTTTTCTTCATTCTCATCTATCATTTTTTGCTTAAAGCCTTCAAACTTTTCTTGATCTGACATCTCAATTCTCCCTTCCGTTAAAGCGATTGTTTTTTCCACATTCGCAATTAATACATCTAATTGTGATCTTTTTTCCAGGAGTTTTTCACGATGTTCCTGCAGTGCTTTTTCAGCATCAAAGGAAGGTGCGGTCACGATTTTCTTTATATTGTCCAAACTAACACCAAGCTCTCGAAAAAAAAGAATTTGCTGTAAACGATCCACTTCCTTCTCTCCGTAAATTCGATATCCTGACGAATTGATTCTTGCCGGCTTAAGAATCCCAATTTCATCATAATAACGAAGTGTTCTGGTGCTAATTCCTGCTAACTTTCCAAGTTTTTGCACTGTGTACTCCATTCGCTCACCTCCTAATCTAACGATACACCTTTACGTTACGTGAAGGTCAATTCCCATTTTAAAAAAAATTTTCACAGCAACGTTTTTTGATAATTACAACATTTTCAGAAGGCATTGACACTTTCAACTTTTTAACGATAAAATGTGTCCTAATATTTTAAAAGTATTTAATACTGTATCCACTCGTATAATATTGGAGATAAGGTCCAAAAGTTTCTACCAAACTGCCGTAAATAGTTTGACTACGAGAGGAATAGGGTTTTTAACTCTATATTCTCTCATAGTCAGCCTCCAGAATTTTTCTGGAGGTTTTTTTCAAAAATAATGGAGAGGTCTGAGAACCATGAATAAGACTTTATTAAAAAATAAAATAGCTGCTGCAGGAGCCAAAATCCCCGCTGATCTTGTCATCAAAAACGGAAAAATAATTGATGTTTTTAACCAGGAAATCATCGCTGGTGATCTTGCGATAAAAGACGGACTGTTTGTTGGAATTGGCGACTATGAAGGAATAGAAATCATCGATGCAGGGAATCGCTACATTTGTCCCGGTTTCATCGATGCCCATGTTCACATCGAATCATCGATGGTCACACCAACAGAATTCGCCAAAGCGGTGCTGCCACATGGAGTAACTACGGTCATCGCGGACCCTCATGAAATCGCCAATGTTTCCGGCATCCAAGGGATTCAATTCATGCTAGATAATTCCGAAAATCTTCCTCTGGATGTAAAAATCATGCTTCCTTCTTGTGTACCGGCAACACCATTTGAGAATAACGGGGCCGAACTGTTGGCCGAAGAATTAAAAGATTTCTACCAGCACGAACGCGTACTAGGTCTGGCAGAAGTAATGGATTACCCTTCCTTACAAAATGCCGATGACCATATTATGGACAAAATCCTGCAAACCAATGAGCACAAGCGCCCGATTGACGGTCACTTAGCCGGTCTTGATGAAACTGCTATTAACATCTATCGAACAGCAGGCATAAGAACGGACCATGAATGTACGACAGCAACTGAAGCATTGGACCGAATACGCCGTGGGATGTATGTGATGATTCGCGAAGGTTCGGCTGCTAAGAATCTAACAGCCCTTATTCCTGCTGTGAACCAACATAATGCTCGCCGTTTTATGTTCTGTACTGATGATAAACATCTTGATGAAATCGTCGAGGAAGGCAGTATTGACCATCATGTCCGAATGGCGATTCGCGAAGGACTGTCACCATTATTGGCCATTCAAATCGGTTCCTTAAATGCTGCGGAGTGCTATGGCCTCCACCAAAAAGGGGCCATTGCTCCGGGATATAAGGCTGACTTTCTTCTATTAGATGACTTGGAAGCAGTAAATATTTCAGAGGTATATGTATCCGGTAAACTTACAGCAAGGAATGGAATCTATGCTGGAGATTCACTCCAGGCATATGATCCGGAAGAAACCTTAACCAAGACGGTTCATATTCCGGAGATACTGGAAAAAGATTTTCAGATTCCAATCGGTGAAACTATCTCCGCGAATGTAATTGGAATTATCCCGAATAGTATTGTGACCAAAAAGCTTGAAGAAAAGGTTCAAGTGATAGATGGGAATTTCGTTCCTTCACTTGAAAAAGACCAACTAAAGCTTGCAGTACTCGAAAGACACAAAAATACTGGAAATATCGGCCTTGGAATTGTAAAAGGATTTGGCTTTACAAACGGGGCCATTGCGACCACGATTGCTCATGATTCCCATAATATCGTCGCTGTCGGTGCGAATGACCGAGATTTATTAGCGGCCATCCGGGAAATTAAAGAATTAAATGGCGGCTGTGTAGTGATTAAAGATGGTAAAGTGATTGCAGCCCTTTCCCTGCCAATTGGTGGACTGATGTCTGAGAAAAGCTTTATGTCCATTCACCAGGAATTGAAGAAAATTAATGAGGCACTTGTTCAGATTGGTTTTAACGGTAACTTTAATCCATTTTTGACTTTGTCCTTTTTAACCTTGCCGGTTATTCCTGAACTGAAACTAACCGATTTGGGGCTTTTTGATGTTGGAACGTTTCAGCATATTGAAGTTAGTCAATAAGAAAAGCGTAAGCGCCTTGCTCAGCCTCAGGCATAGCACAAGACAAGCCGGCCGAAAGGTTGTTCTTTAACCTTTTGGACGGATT
>NZ_MLYR01000123.1 GCF_001866655.1 Bacillus sp. MUM 116
AAGAAAGTTGATGTAGCTCGAATTTTACGTTGGCTCGTATCCTCTATATAATAGAAGAAATACGATTATTATTGTTTGTTGACGTTTTTGTTTGTTTAGTTTTCAAAGATCAATTTCTCTCAATCGCTTAAAAGCGACTTTATTAATATAACATTAAAAGTTATTTAAGTCAATAACTTTTTTTGTTTCCATTCGTCAATCGCTGACGACTTTTAATATATTACAGGAATAAGTTTAATTGGTCAATAGTTTTTTATAATTTTTTTAAAAGCAAAAAAGCCGTCAAATCAGAACGGCTTTTTATTATTAGAGGACCCATTTTTGTATGGCCACTAAAGCTACCATTCCCGGGATTCCAAGAAAGCCGGAAACAGCTGATGTGGCAAAATTAATCGGGACATGTATTCCGAAACGGTTACCCGCCACATTTAAGAAAAATAGAAACAATGCTCCAATTACTAATTTAATAGCACCTTGACCAATAAAACGGGCTGGTTTAAACGGAGCACCCGAAAATAATAGTAAGACAATGAGTCCTCCTAAAATGGAGATTACAATAATTGGTTCCAAAAAAAAGATCCCCCTCTAAGATTTCTTTTACTAATAACTATGTACAAGTTATCGAAAAAAGACCTAAGAGAGGGACCTCTTTTCCTTCATCTTTTTAAAGATACATTTCGCTGTTTGGCTTCTCTTATTAGGAAGAAATATTTCGCTTCCGCAATCTTTGTTTGACAGATTACTTCTTCCGATGGGTCGAAGCATTTCTCTAAAAGGATCTTTTGCTGCTGTGAATTTTCCTTAAACTTACTTAATTGGGCTAAGAGCTTTTCATCAAATTCTTTTCGAATCCATCCTTTTCGTCGAAAAAACATGCATGATTCCCCCGGTATATTATAATTCTCTTCGACCCTCTAAGGCTTTTGATAGGGTAACTTCATCCGCGTACTCAAGGTCTCCGCCAACCGGCAGACCATGAGCAATTCTTGTTGTCTTAATCCCTGATGGCTTTAATAACCGGGAAATGTACATGGCTGTAGCTTCCCCTTCAATATTTGGATTTGTTGCTAAAATGACTTCCTGTACGGTCTCATCCTGAAGCCTTTTTAATAAATCAGGGATATTGATATCCTCAGGACCTATACCATCCATAGGGGAAATGGCTCCATGAAGAACATGATACAATCCATTAAATTCCTTCATTTTTTCCATTGCAATAACATCTTTAGGGTCTTGAACAACACAGATAATACTTTTATCCCTCCGCTGGTCTTCACAAATATAGCAGGGATCTTGATCAGTGATATGACCGCATACAGAACAATACGTTAAATTACGTTTGGCATTTACAAGCGCCTTGGCAAAATCTAAAACAGTATCTTCTTTCATACTTAAGACAAAAAAGGCCAGACGAGCGGCCGTTTTCGGACCGATACCTGGCAATTTCATAAAGCTGTCAATCAGCTTTGAGATTGGTTCTGGATAATGCATTTTCTATTATTCCTCTCCTTAGAAATGCGTATGCACCACTAAAGGCGCTGAAGCTGGAAATTAAAAAGGAAGATTCATTCCTTTGGTAAATTGTCCCATTGTACTGTTTGTTAGTTCTTCAGCCTTCTTAAGAGCATCATTCGTAGCTGCAAGCACTAAATCTTGAAGCATTTCAACATCGTCCGGATCAACTGCTTCAGGGTTGATTTTTACTTCTAGAACTTCCTTATGACCAGAGACGATAACAGTAACCATGCCTCCGCCTGCAGTCCCCTCAATTTGTTTTTTACCTAATTCCTCTTGAGCCTCAGCCATTTGCTTTTGCATTTTTTGCATTTGCTTCATCATATTTTGCATATTTCCCATTCCGCCACGCATCATTTACATCTACCTCCAAAAATTTTTAATCAATTATCTCTACAAATTCTTCACCAAATAATTTTTTTGCCTCAGATATATGTGGTTCCTCTTCCACATGGGAATTCTCACCACCGTCCCCTTCAGGGTGCTGGTTACTTAGAAAACTTTCTCTAAGTGTTAACCATTGCTCTTCAGGGATACCTAAAATGTCAAACTTTCGGCCGGTTAATTCCTGAAGTGCAGCCGTCACAGTCTCAATAAAACGACTGTTATCCATTGCCATTTGGCAGTGGATTTCATGTTTAAATTTCAAAATAAAAGCAGTGGACGATGCAGCTACGGGCTCAGCCTCATTTAATAAGGCTGCGTGAGATTTCATTAGCCGTGACCGCATTTCAGCCCAATTACTTTTTATTTGATTGACATCATTTTTTGTTGCAAGCTTTAAAATTTCATTTATTTTCCCAACAGCCGGCTGGAATCCTTTTCTCGATGTTCGATGGGCTGTTTTTTGCACCGGTGCCGGAGCATCGGATGCGGCTGATATTCCATTCGCCTTTAATTGCCGCAAATCCTCTTCAAGCTGATCTATTTTTGCAAAAAGCTGAGAGATTTGCCCAGGAGCTGCCTGTTCAGAATGTTTCGTTTCAATTTGACACATTTTGACGATGGCTACCTCGAGGAAAATTCTTGGATGATTGGTCCAACGCATTTCCTGCTGTGTTTTATTTAACTGATCAATCATCAAATAAATTTGTTCAGTTGGTATCGTTTCAGCCATTTGTTGAAATTCACTGTCTAGTGTCACTCTTTCTAAGTTTTCCTCCAGATTGGGAGCTGTCTTATAAAGAAGTAAATCACGGTAAAATAAGATTAAATCCTCAATGAATCGAGCCGGATCCTTCCCATGAAATAAAAGTTCATCTAATGCTTCTAATCCACTTGCTACATCCTTTTCTTGAAAGGCGTGAGCCAGCTTGTATAAAAATCCTTGGGATACAGACCCTGTTACCGTTAGCGCATCCTCTACCGTTACTCGGTCTTGACTAAACGATATCGCCTGGTCCAGTAAGCTTAATGCATCACGCATACCGCCTTCTGCCGCCCTGGCAATCATCTGCAATGCTTGTTCCTCACAATCCACGCCTGTTTCGTCGACAATTAATTTCATGCGGTTCACAATTGCCCCGGCTGTAATTCGTCTAAAATCAAATCGTTGACATCTTGAAATAATGGTTAGTGGAATTTTATGAGGCTCTGTTGTAGCCAGGATAAAAATTACATGCTTCGGTGGTTCTTCTAATGTCTTTAATAAGGCATTGAAGGCGCTAATGGAAAGCATATGCACTTCATCAATGATATAGACCTTATACTTGACGGCAGTTGGCGCAAATTTCACTTTATCGAGTACATCTCTCATTTCTTCTACACGTGAGTTTGAAGCCGCGTCAAATTCCAAAACATCAGAAATGGTTCCGTCGGTAATTCCCCGGCAGGCGGCGCATTCATTGCACGGCTCTGCAACAGGCGCACGCTCGCAGTTTACTGCTTTTGCCAAAATTTTAGCTGCACTCGTTTTCCCTGTTCCTCTTGGGCCGGAAAATAAATAGGCATGCGAAGTTTTCTCATGAAGCAGGGCGTTTTGCAATGTCTTGGTCACATGCTCCTGTCCTACGACATCAATAAAAGTTTGAGGCCGCCAAACACGATATAAAGCCTGATAAGCCAATGGACATCGCCCCCTTCTCATTTTCATTAACTATAGTCTAGGCTTCTGCTTTTTTCATTATAACGTATCTATTTAAGAAGTGAAAATATTAGAATATATAAGAAAAGCGAAAGGCGCCCGTTTATCGGCTTGTGACCTATAGCCGATGGCGCCTGGAGCTGGACCATTCTCAAAGCAATTTATAAATTCTTATATGACAAAAAAACTCATCCCATAAATTCTGAGATGAGTAATTTTTAAAGGAATATGTAGAAACTGCCGTGCACCTTCCTTCGACTGGCGCCCATAAGCGTTACTTAAGCAGTTAGCTCGACCCAGGCAACCCTGCGGCACATGAGAGCGTCCACTTAATGCTGCTTCCTTCCGGACCTGACATGGTTCATGGATTCCCATTGCGCAGGACCCGGGCGTCAACACCACTTACTTAAGGCAGACCCTACAGGTCACGAGCCTCAGGAAGGGATTCAGCCTCGCTAGAGCGGATTGCGAGTACAGGGCACCGCTACCTCCCCGCCTAGCACGGCAAAGTTGAAACCAATTTGAGTGCGTCGTATCTGACGCTTTTTTAGTATACTAACATTCTCGAGAAAATGCAACGCTTATTCGATGTCAATTTTTGTAAGTGAATCTAACTGCAGTTGCTTGGCTTTACGCCTTTCCTCTTTTTTCCTTTCCCGAATAGCCCGGAAAAATGACGATAATAACTGTCCGCATTCCACTTCCAAAACTCCTTTTGTAACCACACTTTGATGATTAAATCTTCCATCCTGGAGGAGATTCATAAAGGTACCGGCACAACCTCCCTTTGGGTCAGGCGCTCCATATACCACTCTTTTAATCCGCGATAAAATAACAGCACCGGAGCACATTGGGCACGGTTCTAACGTTACGTAAAGCGTTGCATCCTCAAGCCGCCATGAACCTGTTTTCCGGCAGGCCTGGTCAATCGCAAGCAGTTCTGCATGTGCAATAGCAGATTGCTGATTTTCTCGTAAATTATGGGCCCGGGAAATAATTTTTCCCTCTAAAACAATGATGGCTCCAATCGGTACTTCGTTTAATACCTCAGCTTTTTTTGCTTCCTTAATGGCTTCTCTCATATAATATTCATCTTGATTAACATCCACAGTCATATTTGTTCCTTTCAAGGATAAGATTGATTCGCTCTCTCCAAACTATCAAATGGGAGGAGATAAACAATGAAGGAAATCCATCCTGCACTAATCATTATCGATATGATTAATAAATTTGATTTTACCCATGGGCCCATTTTAGCAAAAAAGGCCTTGCAAATTGCCCATCCTATTAACAAATTAAAGAAAAGCTTTAACGAAAAAAAGCTGCCGGTCATTTTTATAAATGATCATTATAATTTATGGCAGGCTGAATACACCAAAATTATTGAACTCTGCAGGAATCAATATAGTCAGCCTGTATATGAAAAATTGCTCCCGGAAGAAGATGATTATTTTTTAATAAAACCGAAACACTCTGCCTTTTTCGGCACTGGTTTAAATACACTGCTTCATCAATTAAAGGTGAATACACTGGTTCTCACCGGAATTGCCGGAAATATTTGTGTTTTATTCACCGCAAATGATGCCTATATGCGTGAATTTCAACTGTATGCGCCGGAGAACTGCATTGCCTCTGCAGATGACTCGGATAATCAATATGCCTTAACGATGATGCAAAAGGTATTAAAAGCAACTATTCATCCCACCACCGATAAGAATTATATCATGTAACCTCCTAACCCCTCATATGATAGTTGTAGCGTATGTACGTTGGGAGGGAAAAGCATGCAAATACATGTGGTTCAAAGAAATGAATCCTTAACAACAATTGCCCGGGCTTATCGTACAACCGTTCAAGATATCGTAGATGCAAATGAATTGCCAAATCCAAATAATCTTGTCATTGGTCAAGCAATTGTCATTCCGATCATCGGCAGCTTCTATACAGTCAAACAAGGTGAAACCCTTTATAGTATTGCCCAAAAAGTGGGAGTACCTTATCAACAGCTTGCCACCATTAATCGTATTACTGCAACAAATCCACTCTCTGTAGGTGTAAGGCTCTATATCCCCCAAGCTAAAAAAAGGCAAGCTGAGTTTAATGCCTATGTCGAACCACGTGGGACAACGGTTGCCCCCGTCCTTGAAAGCAGTTCCCGTGAAGCCGCACCATACTTGACCTATTTGGCTCCTTTTAGCTTCCAGGTTCACCGGGATGGAACATTAAAAGAGCCCTTGTTAAACAATTTTCCTGCTATTGCAAAATCCCACAATGTGGTCCTGATGATGGTGATTAACAACCAGGAGAATGATCAATTTAGTGATGAGTTAGGACGGATTTTACTTACGGATATGACGATACAAGATAAATTTTTAAATAATATTGTCGCAACCGCAAAGAAGTATGGCTTTAGAGATATTCATTTTGACTTTGAATATTTACGTCCTGCCGACCGCGAGGCCTATAATACGTTCTTACGGAAGGCAAAGGCCCGATTTAAAAACGAAGGCTGGTTAATGTCCACTGCACTTGCCCCAAAGACAAGCGCAACACAAAAAGGAAAATGGTATGAAGGGCATGATTATAAGGCCCATGGACAAATTTCTGATTTTGTCGTGATCATGACCTATGAATGGGGCTATAGTGGCGGCCCTGCCATGGCGGTTTCCCCCATTGGGCCGGTAAGACGAGTATTAGAATATGCAATCAGTGAAATGCCTTCAAATAAGATCCTTATGGGGCAAAACCTATATGGTTATGACTGGACACTGCCATTTGTTGAAGGCACTGTTGCAAAAGCGGTAAGCCCGCAACAGGCCATTCAGCTTGCAGCTGAACATCATGTGCCGATTGAATATGATTCAAAGGCACAGGCACCGTTTTTTAGATATACCACAAATGGCAAACAGCACGAAGTCTGGTTTGAAGATGCCCGCTCCATACAAGCAAAGTTTGACTTAATTAAAGAATTAAATTTGCGAGGAATGAGCTATTGGAAACTGGGGTTATCCTTCCCTCAAAACTGGCTGTTAATTATGGACAATTTCAATGTGACAAAACGAACTTAAACTGCCGTAACTCGGCAGTTTTTTCTTTTATTCGACAAAAACCGAACCCCCGAAAATATTCCACATCCCTTCCTGCTAAAGATTATGATAAAATATTCTTTGTGTCGCTTTTATAAAAATAGTAAAAATGAACTGGTTAAACATAGAAAGAGCAGACAATGGAGAAGGAGGATATACAATGGGGGAAACACCCTTTATTACCGTTGAAGGGCCGATTGGTGTGGGGAAAACATCTCTTGCAAAAGCCATTTCAGAACATTTTCATTTTGCCTTATTAAAAGAGATTGTTGATGAAAATCCATTTTTGGGTAAATTTTATGAAAATATAGAGGAGTGGAGTTTCCAGACGGAAATGTTTTTCCTCTGCAATCGGTTTAAACAATTAGGGGATATCAATACCCATTATTTAAGCAAAAATCAAGCCGTCGTAGCCGACTATCATATTTTTAAAAACTTGATTTTTGCGCAACGGACTTTAAGTAAACAAGAGTATGATAAATACTACAAAATATATCAAATTTTAACTTCGGATATGCCTAAACCGAATGTCATAATTTATTTGAATGCAAGTCTTGATACATTATTAAAGCGGATCAAGCTTAGAGGAAGAGAAGTCGAGAAAAATATTAGTCCGCTGTATTTAGAACAGTTATCCATTGATTATGAAAATGCCCTATCGCGCTTTGAACAAGAACATCCGGAAATACCTGTTCTTCGCTTTAATGGCGATGAGTTAGATTTTGTGAAAAATGAAGCGGACTTACAGCATATTATTGAGAAACTATCGGATGCATTAAAACAAAACAGCTGGACTAACACACTTTAGGAACAGGGGGATGTTTGTGAGTATCGTTATAGGCGGTATGATTGGACTGGGAAAAACAAGTGTTGCTGATACCTTAAGTGCCCACTTTAAAAATAAAGGAATTGACAGTAAGGTATTTTATGAAGCGGTGGATGATAATCCCATCCTTCCGCTATATTATGAATTGACTCCAGAAGAATTGGATGCCAAAAGAATTCCTTTCCTTTTACAATTGTTTTTCTTAAACAAACGCTTTAAAACAGTAAAGGAATGTATAAACTGGCGAGAGCCAATCTATACGATTCAGGATCGTTCCATTTATGAAGATTGGTATTTTGCCTATGTAAATAAGAACCTTGGCAGAATCTCGGACCTGGAATTTAAAATTTATGAAGAGCTTGTTGAAAACATGATGGAAGAGTTAAAGGAGCTTCCAAAAAAGGCTCCAGACTTAATGGTTTATTTAAAAGGATCTTTTGATACCGTGATTGACCGCATCATGGCGCGCGGCCGCAGTTTTGAAATTAATCCTGAGTTAAAGGAATACTATTTTGAGGTTTGGAAGGGCTATGATGATTGGGTATTGAATCAGTATGATGCAAGTGAAGTCCTTATTATTGATATGGACACTACAGATGTTGTAAAAAACGAAGCAGACGCCAAGAAGGTTTGCCATGATGTCGCAGAAAAACTGAATGAAATCTTAAATAAAGAAAAAGCACATATTGGGTAACCTATATGTGCTTTCTCTTTTATATTAATTACGGCACTATGCGTGGTTAAGACAGTAAAAATAGCTAAAAATAAGTAAAAAAAAATCGCTACAATGAATTGTAACGATTTTTTTATCTCCAGTTTTATGCGCGATATATTAGGTAAAGTTATGGCGGAGGAAGAGGGATTCGAACCCCCGCGTGGTTTAACCCGCCTGTCGGTTTTCAAGACCGATCCCTTCAGCCGGACTTGGGTATTCCTCCGTAACAACAGTCACTAATTTATCATATATCTTTCAAAGTGTCAAACTAAAATAAAAGGTTTTTCGGACGGAAAAAGCACCGCCCGAAAAAACAGCTTATTCTGGCTTTATCACACTGCTGCCGCCCATATATGGCTGCAGGACCTTAGGGATCACCACACTGCCATCTTCCTGCTGATAATTTTCCAAGATGGCTGCCACGGTTCTGCCAATCGCAAGTCCTGAACCATTCAATGTATGAATATGTTCAGGCTTCGCTTTCGGCTCGCGGCGGAAACGAATATTGGCCCGTCTTGCCTGGAATGCTTCAAAATTACTGCAAGAAGAAATTTCACGGTACGTTCCATAGCTAGGTATCCAAACCTCGATATCATACTTTTTCGCAGCCGTAAAGCCAAGGTCACCTGTACACATGCTTAGAACCCGATAAGGAAGCTCAAGCAATTGAAGAACTTTTTCTGCATCATTCGTCAATTTTTCAAGCTCCTCATAAGAATCTTCCGGTTTAACGAATTTTACTAATTCAACCTTATTGAATTGATGCTGACGGATAAGTCCGCGTGTATCACGCCCTGCAGAACCAGCTTCAGAGCGGAAGCAGGCACTATAAGCTGCATAACGGATTGGAAGATTCTCATCACTTAAGATTTCATCCCGGTGAAGATTGGTGACAGGGACTTCTGCAGTCGGAATCAAGAAATAATCTTCACTTTCAATCAAAAAGGCATCCTCTGCAAACTTCGGAAGCTGACCTGTCCCCGTCATGCTTGTGCGATTTACCATATATGGCGGGAGGATTTCCTTATAACCATGTTCATCAACATGAAGGTCAAGCATGAAGTTCATAAGTGCACGCTCTAAACGGGCGCCAAGGCCTTTATAAAATACAAAACGGCTGCCTGTAACTTTGCCCGCACGTTCAAAGTCAAGAATCCCCAGCTGGTCCGCAAGATCCCAGTGCGGCTTTGGTTCAAATGCAAAGTCATGTGCACTGCCCCATTTTCTAATTTCTACATTATCGTCTTCTGTTTCTCCAACCGGTACGCTTTCATGGGGAATATTTGGAATGCTTAATAGCAACATTTCTAATTTTTCTTCAACACCGCGGAGTTCATCATCCAATGTTTTAATGCTGTCGCCAACTTCACGCATTTCTTTGATTAAATGGTCAGCATCTTTTTTTTCACGTTTTAAAACGGCTACCTGCTGAGAAACCTCATTCCGTTTGCTTTTCAATTGTTCAGACTCAACAATTAATTCTCGTCTGTTTAGGTCAAGTTCTTCAAACTTGCCAAGGTCTGTTAAATCTTCCCCGCGATGCTGAAGTTTTTCTTTTACTTCAGCAAAATTAGCTCTTAATACTTTGATATCCAACATATCCTTCCACTCCTTTCAAAAATAAGGCTGTGTATAAACTTGTCTGTTGATTTACGCTTCAGGCGCTTCGCGTACCTTAGGGTGGTCTGGGGAGCCTTCTCAGCGCTTAAGCACCTGCGGGGTCTCCCCTGCTCCGTACTCCAGCAGGAGTCTCAAGCCTTCCACTCCAATCAACATTGCTAAAAAATTAACAATGCCCTTTAACACAGCCAAAATAAAAAACTCCCGCCCCTAAAAACAGGGACGAGAGTTACCCGCGTTACCACCCTGGTTGGCAATAAAAGTCTGCCCACCTTGAAAAAATTAACGGTTTTTACCCGAAAGTACTTACTGACCCCTTATTGGAGTGTTCCGTACATTACTCGAGGATGGATTCACAAGCTTCATTCACCGGTTCACACCCGCCACCGGCTCTCTTTAGAACAAATACCTGTTACTATTTCCTCTCATTGCTTTGAACATATAAAGGATTTTATTTTATAATCTACTATAATTATCCACTGATTGCAACCAAAATATACAAGATGTTTTTCTTTTGCTTCTTTGACCATCTCAACAAAATAATCTTATCTTTCCACTTAGACAATATCAACAAGAATAGCGCAAGCGCCTTGGTTAGCCCCGACAAGGCTTTTGGTCCTGGCGGTGAAGTCGCTCTTTGACTTCATCGCCAGGACCGAAGCAACCTAGGAAAAAAGCAGTTCAT
>NZ_MLYR01000124.1 GCF_001866655.1 Bacillus sp. MUM 116
TTAAATATAAATATAACATAATCTGAAAAAAAAGTAGAATAAAAATTCTTCCTTTTTTTAAAATTTTACTATATTAAATTATAAAAGCGTTTACATTTAAATAAAAGAAAACCTGCAGCAATCGGCAGGTTTATATTTAAAATATTTTATTAAAAAAATAACTAATGCTTTCTGTGATTCGTCCCCATAATGTTGTAGATTGGGAACTATTGCTTTTATTCCCAACAGTTGTTTGCGGTAACGATTGGGTATTACTGGTATTCACAACAGAAATATTATCTGAATTACTTGCAGTTACATCCGAGGTGTTATCCTGTTTTGATGAGGACTCATTTTTTTCGGTCTTTTTCTTAAATACCAAAACATAGGTTTTCCGATCCTCCCCATTTGTAACCACAACTGAAATGATTGTTTTTTTATCATCTAGTTTTATCTTTTCGCTGCTTCCTCCTTCAATTTTAATAGTGGAACTGCTATATTTTGCATTTGGGCTAATCGTAACTGAATGTACATCACTGTTTACAGTTAGATGGTACGTATATTCCTCCGTTGAAAAATCTTTATTCCAGGTACCCGCCGAAACTGATAGGGATGATAAGGTTGCCTTGCTTACTTTTTTGATGACGTTTTGGGATTGGTTTTTGTAGCCATTATTTTGAGCTGAAGCTGCCGATTTCACTGCATAGTTAGTAGTAATTAGTTGCGTCTGCTTACCGGGATTTGTTCTCCAGTTTGAGTTATTTGGTTTTGTTCCAGTTGTTCTTGGAATTTGACCTGTTGTCCGATTAGGCCGATTGTTTGCCTTTTTTGTAGCTCTGGTTACATTTAATGTGTATATTTTTTTCTCACCATTTTCAGCAGTAACTAAAATACTAACTTTTGATTCACCATCTGGTAATTTTACAGAGAAGCCTCCATCTTCGTACATCTTGTTATTTATCTGCATTGTTGATGTTTCTTCCATAGCCTCCGGCATTATTTTTAATGAAGCTGTCTCATTGGGAACTTTTATGTTGTAATTAAGAATAGCAGAATCAAATTTTGGAGATAACTCCCCGTTTGATAGCTTTATATTTTTTAATTGATTATTGTTATTTTGTTTTCTTGTTACAGTTAAGGTATACGTATTCTGCGGATGGGTCCCATCCGATACGGAGATGGCGAAAAGGTTTGTCCCTGTTTTAAGTGCCAATGGTTTATCGACTGCAAGTTGACCATTAATGGACATACTTGCTTTGGGATTATCACTTACTAGTTTCAATGAGATTTGTTGAATCTCATTTTCCACGGTTGCTGAATATTCTTTCCTATCACTTGAAAATGACGGATTAAGTGATACACCATTAATCTCCAATTTCGATAAAGTATTGTTGTTTTGCTCTTCAGAATTCGTTGTTACTGTTGTTTGACCGGTTGTTACTGTTGTTTGATCCGTTGTGGCCGCATACGTAGATGGTATGTAAGAAATCGACCCGATACTAACCAGGGACGTTGCAAGAATGATTTTCACTCCTTCACGCTTTCGCATCGATATTCCCCCTATTAATAAAAATTTCATCGCTAATCATTAATAAGCACTATAGCAATCAATGCTTAAGATTTGCTTAAGTTTTTTCCAAAACAACGTAACAAACCCCGGACCTAAAATTAGATCCGGGGCTTTTCAGTAGATTTTTATACTTGCTTAAGTTCCTTTAATTGGGCTGAGATCGCCAAAGCCATTTCCTCTGTGTACTTTGGAATTGTATTTTTTAACATTGAATTGACCATTGGGGCCGCCGCACCAAATGCACTAACATCTAAAAATCCTGTCATTCTTGTTTTATTTGCACTAAGAGATTCCGCCTCAAAATAGCCGCTGCCACTATACTTTTCTTTAAGTCCTTTTAAGGTAAATGACACTCTTGTCGGTTCATTCCACTCGGTTATTTCAACCAGCAATTGGACCTTTTTTTTCATAATGCCGATGTCTGTTTTAAATTCCCATGTGGACTGACGGTCATTAAGTTTTTCATGGCGGATATAGCCGGGAACAAGTGGTGCCCAATTATTCATTTCTTTAACAAAGTCCCATATTGTCTCAATGGGTAAGTCCATCACAACCTGGTGCATTCCGCTTGGCATTTAATTTCCCTCTTTCTCTTGCAATATAAGGTGAAACTTCAATCAGTGGGGAGTTTTTCCATCCACACTGATTGTTAGTTGAACCAATCGGGCTTTTACGGGCAGTTGATCCTCCACTTATCCCCATATTCGTTCTCTCAGTCTTGTTATAGGGTCTTACTGCCCGTTAATGCGGGATAAAAAACCTTCAATCTCCCCAATTGAAGGTCTTTTATACAGATATATGATTCAATCACTAAGAATAGAAGGAAAATTAGCCGCTATACGTATATTCACTTAAGAATGCATGAATCCGTTCAGCTGCTTCTGTTAAACGTTCGGGCGGCTGCACCATTGCGATTCTTACATAACCTTCACCTAATTTTCCAAAGGCGTCACCGGGCACAACTGCTACTCCTGCCTGTCCAATCAACTCAAAAGCAAACCCTCGGGAGGTCCACCCCTCGGGAATCTTTGCCCAAACAAACATGGTCGCAGGTGATTTCGACACTTTCCAGCCACTTTTTTCAAGGCCGGCAATTAACACATCTCTGCGAATTTCATACTCCTTCACCTGATTACTTAAAGAAATATAATCAGATGTAAGCGCCCTGACAGCAGCTTGTTGTATTGGATAAAAAATTCCATAATCAATATGCGATTTTAACGCACCAAGAATTTCCAACGCCTTTGCATTTCCAACAACATAGCCAATTCGACAGCCGGCCATATTAAAGGTTTTGGAAAGTGAATTGAATTCAATTCCCACTTCCTTTGCTCCTGGAACCGACATAAAGCTGATTTGCGGGTGACCATCAAAAATTAGTTCTGAGTAGGCAAAATCGTGAACCACCATGATGTTATGCAGTTTCGCAAACTTGACAACTTTTTCAAAAAAATCACGGTCAGCCAGAGCCGTTACCGGGTTACCGGGATAACTCAGAATCATCATACGTGTCTTTTCTAAAATTTCTAATGGGATTTCTTCAAGCTTTGGTAAAAAATGATTTTCTGCAAGCAACGGCATCGGATAAATAACTCCGCCAGCTATCGTTACACTTGCTTCGTATATTGGATAACCGGGGTCTGGGACCAAGACATAATCACCAGAGTTACAAACCGCTGTAGCCAAATGGGCAAGGCCATCCTGTGACCCCATCAATTGCAAGACTTCTTTAGTCGGGTCAAGTTCGACAGCGTAACGATGCTGATAAAAGTATCTGACTGCTACATGAAATTCTGCAATTCCTTTCAAAGTATACCCATACTTACTTTTATCCTTCGCATATTCTACCAATGTTTCAACAACAAATTCAGGCGGCGGTAAATCAGGGCTACCCACGCTTAAATCAATTACATCTTTTCCATTTATGATAGCTTGCTGCTTACGGTCAGCAACCTCTTGGAAGATGCTTGCCGTCATTTTTTGTAGCTTTTCAGATGGTACCAGGTTCATACCATTCACCTCGCGTTATTCGTTTTTTTAGGATAATTTTTAATCTAGTTGGAAAATTTCCATTCTTTTAATTATATAACTATTCAAAACTATTTTAACAAACTTTAGATATATTCAAAAAAATAAATTGATAATACTGCCGCCGTATTTTAAAATCGTAAGATAGGTTTTAAAATTCTGATAAAGTGAAACTTCAATCAGTGGGGGTTTTTTTCATCCCCCACTGATTGTTAGTCCCGTTCTACTGTCTCTAATATCAAGGCTATCGCCTTGATAAAGAGACAGTACGAACCCGATTGGTTCAACTAAGCCGCTGAAGATCATAGCGGCAAGTTTCACTGTATCTCACCAATCGGGCTTTTACGGACAGTTGATCTGCCACTTATGCTTCCTGTTTCCACTAAGCCTTGAAGTGGGGGTCTTACTGCCCGTTAATGCGGGATAAATCAAGCTTCAGTTCTTGGGGGTTAAAATGGTGGTTATCCTTTTTCGATATTTTTTGTTTTTTGCCGGATTGGTCTGTTTCGGGCTAGGGAACGCAATTGCTGTCAAGGTGAAACATGTAGGCTTACATCCTTGGGAAGTATTGAATGTAGCTTTATACAAGCATTTTGGTCTTTCAATTGGTACATGGTCGGTGATTTGCGGCCTGGTTCTTGTCATCGTTTCTTTTATCGCAGACAGAAGGTATATCAATATTGGGACCTTTTTAAACGCTTTAATTATCGGGCCGGTTATGGACTTTTTTCTTTGGCTTGATATTCTTCCGCATGCTACCAATACTTGGTTGGACTATCTTATTCTTCTATCCGGAATCATAATTACTGGAATTGGCGGGGGGATGTACGTGGCAGCAGGGATTGGTGCAGGACCGCGTGATGGTTTCATGTTATCGATTTCTGACAAAACAAGATTATCCGTCAGTCAAGCCAGGATGATTGTAGAAAGTTTTGTCTTAATTATCGGGTTATTAATGGGTGGCCCTGTCTTTATTGCAACGTTTATATATACTTTTATCCAAAGTCCCATCTTTCAGCGTTCTCTGAAAGGCTTTAAAATCTTAGTCGAAGCGATGAATAAGAAAAACAAGAAAAATACCCCTAGAAGCGTGGTAATGTAAGAAAGACCGGGATCATTCCCGGTCTTTCTTGTAAATTGATTAACCTCTTTTACGGAATGAAAGTACAAGTGCCCCAGCAGAAATAGCGATAGCTGCAATTGGCAGAACATTGTTTGATTTAGACTTTTCTGTGGTTGTTTCTGCCGTTTTCTTTTCCTCATGTGTTGCAGGTTGTGTATCATGATGATCAGCTGTGGTTGCCGTAACAATGTCCGTAATCGAATGCGGAGTATCAGATTTTTCATCCCCCGTCCACTCTACGACACTGCCGTCTTTGTAATATTGGTAAGCATCCCATGCTGCTTTCGCTGCTTTATCAGGGTTTTTTGCAACAAAAACAAATTGTTGAAATTGACCTGGTTGTATCCCGTCTCCAGTTGCTTCAAATGTAAAGTTTTTTACTTTTCCGCTGGAATCCTTTTCTGCTGTATACTTCCAACCCGGGACTGGTTGATACGACATAATTTCTACTCCGGCAGGTGCTTTTACTGTTATTTTGGTAGTGGGAATATTTTTTTCAACCGGAACTTTTAATGTATAGGTTTCCCAAGCACCTGTTGTTGAAGTTTTTGGAACAACTGTAACATGTGCACTTGCGATACTTGAAAAGAAAAATAAACTCACTACTGCAGGGATTAGAACTTTGGTAATTTTACTTATAAATTTTTTCATTTGAATTCTCCTCTTTTTTATATTTATTGACTTCCAACTATACAGTGGAAATCTATATCAATAGTGTCTAGCGACTTGGTCAGTCCATGAACATGCACTTTCCAATTGCCAGCCATATTGAAACCCATACTTTTTAAGGTGTATTTTCCTTCAGCTTTTTTCTTTAAAGTAACTGTATTCACACCCATATCCATGTCCAAAGAGGTGAGCGTAAGGGTAACTTGATCGATCCCCTTCATTTGTTGTCCATTATTATCCTTAAGCGTTACCTCAAATAAATTTTCGCCAATAACATTTGGTGTAACTCTTAATGTCACCTGATTTCCTTGTCCCGCTGTTTTAGTTTCCTGAAAGGGACCGGGAGCGGACATCGCTGTTGGCAGATTGGTGAGAAGAACTGAAAGGATTAAAATCACACATCCAATCAACAATTCACTCCAAATTGTACCGGAAAGTCCCTTTTTATTCCTCTTTCTACCTTTCACAAAATTAATGGCTGCCAAAACTAACATGAAAAGAAGCAAAATTACTTTCCAAACTAACACCTTTCCATAATCTGTATGGGTAAGTGAATACAGGTTTGGAATATATGAAAGGCTACCAAATACACCCGTAATAGCTAAAAGCACTACCAGGATTAAGCCCCATTTGTAAAATCTGCGGATGGTTGTCAAATAAACATCCTTTGTTTCGGATCTTTTGATCATCGGGAGCAATACAACCATGGCAATTAAGCTTCCAATCCAGACAGATGCAGACAGTAAATGCAAGAAATCTATGGAAACAGAAAAATATTGGTTAGTTGTTGAGGCCGCGTGACTTGTTAACGATTTAGTAAATAACAAGCCTATTCCCAAAATAAGAACGATCCAATTGAGAAAATCATAGTTAGATTTATTTCTGCCCAATAAAAAGACAGGAATCGCCAAAACAATGAGCAAAACCACTTGAACTAGCCATGTATCCCCAAACTGAGTATTGAAAATCATATCCTGAATGGTCGAAATACGAAATACATCTAACCAGCTGTTACCTGTTAAAATCGTTGCCTGCAGCGGAAGGCTTAACAGGATACTAAGCAATAAGAATATATACGAAACCTTGCCTGCTTTGATTAAAGGCCTTATAACAGATAACTCTTTGGCGGAATCTTTCGGTATAACAAGTAACATAAAAAATAGAACACCAATCAAACAAGCACTACTAATATATTGCAGCCAGCGAATCACGATTAAATCCGGAGTTGGAGTATATCCTTTTGAAGAAGGATGGACCACGGAAGTATTTTGACTCGTATCACTCTCACCAATCTGAAACGGAATCACACCTTGGACAGGGTGCCCATCATTTGATACAACCTTCCATTGTATCTGATACGTTCCATTCGGAAGGTTTTTTTCTAAATCACTTTCAAGTACTGAAGGCTGCTTCGGGTCGACACGGCCATTCTTTTTATCCACCCGTTTTCCGGAGGAGTCAAACACTTGAATAGAATTAAATTCCGGTTGGATGGTTTCATCAAATTGAATCACCACTTTTGTCGGAGATTTTTTTAAAATTTCATTTTCAACAGGTGTTGATTTTTTTATATAAGCATGTGCAGAAGAAATTGATGGAAATAAACAAATGAAAAGAAAGAGCATCAGTAATAATATACTGCTTAACTTTTTTACATTCATTGCCCCACCTCCCTTCTTTCTAGTTCTGCAACTACTTATGACAGCAACATCCTTGTTCACCATTCATCCGCTTCTGAATTTCCTCGACAGCTTCCGGAAATCTGAGAATACTGCCGCCAAAACCTTTTTGAAATTGCTCGGCATGTTTTAGTGACTCAAAAGTTAATACCTGCGGCTGGCAGCAATTCAAGTTAAAGTCAGCGTCCATTAGATAGTAGGCCATTTTTGCGCTCACAGTTGAATGACTTAAAAAGTCGCGGCAGATAATTTGCGAGACATCCTTTTCGATATCTTTATATCGAAGTAACCCGCAATGGGGGCAGCATAATTGCTCAACCCGTAAATCATTCAATATAATTTGGACAAGGTGTCGATTGTTCGATTCTTTCAAACAATATGTACAAGCATTCAAAAAATCATTCGTAATGGGTGTTAAAGAGATTCCGCCTGAGGTTTTAATAATTTTCTTTTCTTCAAGTAATGGTTTAATATCGCGATAAACAGTCATCTCTGATACATTTAAACGTTTGCTAATATCGGAAATCGATAATGCGCCTTCTTGGTTTAACCATGTTACAATTTGCTTTCTCCGCTCAACCGGTAACATTTTTTATTCACCCCTTAAGAAAACCTTTCCAATACCCATCTTAATCCACCTTGGTGTCATTAACAATATAACTATATGAACATTTTGTGAATAAATGTTGAACAATCACATTTTTTAACAAACCGATAACACTTTTAATCATGAAAAAGCAAAAAAAGAAGGCTCACGATTTAATCATGGCCTTCTTTTCCATTTAAAATGCCTTAGCATTTTTCATTTGCCAATAATATTCGCTAAATACATCTGCAAATGCATCGATTGCATTATGGAGCTCTTGTATATCGTTATCGACTCCGCCTACTTCTAAAAGGATGGCACGTGGTGAAAGATCTTGATTGTAAACCCCATTTCCTTCACTTCGGTCTTTTGAAACAACCCCGCGGCTTAATCCTGGATATTTTTTTTCAAGTGCATCATGAAGCTTTTTAGCTAGTTCCAGGTTTTGTTTGTAATTAGGATTCGCTTGTCCTACTACAAAAACTAATCTAGCATATCTTTTATTATTAAGCGTTGTACTTGTTATGTTCTTTCTTGATGAATCACGATGAATATCAACCATAAATTTTAAGTCACTATTATCTGCCAACGCCTCTTTCACGACACTCCGCGAATATTGATAGGCAGAATTTGCATCCCATCCTCTTTTATGAAGCTCTTGAGTAGCGTTGATTGTGCTATTGTCACTGCCAATCCCCTTTGCAGCCAAATCCTTCACTAAGTAATCCCCAACTCCGACAACGTTCACGCGATTGTTTGAACTCACAGCTTCATTTGGGTTTGTCACATTTTTTAACAGCGGGAGATAGGATTCCCAGCTATGTGTATGGTAAATAAATACAATTTTTTTACCATTTGTGGTCTGGCTTGGCGGCGGTGTATTATTATTTTCATTTGAATTATTTTCATTTATCTGATTTTGAGCAATTTCCCTCTCTTTTAATAAAACATCCATTGGCGGTGCGGATTCAATTGGCAGTGTGGTTAAATCAGTTCCTTGACCGGCAATTTCAATCTTTGTATTAAACTCGGCGAATCCTGGTAATTCTCTTTCAAAGAATGTTCGGATGTCGCTGATTTTAATATTCGTTGCAATTTGAAAGCCAACCTTTGTTAAGGGAATATCTTTAATATCTTTACGATTTTGGATATAATACTTATTTTCACTTCCAAAAAAGTAAAGATACAGTTTATTTAAATCAGATGTCTCCAGGACCTCTCCGACTGACTCCGAGGACATTTTTAATGAAAGAATCGTCGTCATTCCTGCGATTAAAATAAAAATGACAATAACCGATATGACCGCACCATTAATACGAATAAACAAACTAAATGGCTTATTTTTTTTCATTGATTTGAACCTCCCTCTATTAAAATCTTATGCAGGTAAAATAATAGATAGAAGCAGCTTTCAAAAAAATGCTAGATTAGAAAAGCGCAAGCGCCTTGATCAGCCTCAGGCATAGCGTAAGACGAGCCGACGAGAAGGTTGCTCTTTAACCTTCTTCACGGATCGGCTTACGACCTCGAGGGGCGTGGCTGCTTGCGCTAGAGAATTCTCGAAGTCGAAAACTTATACTTTCTTAATCTACAAAAAAGAGAGATCACAAAGAAGCCCTTTTCGATTGGAAAAGGGCTTCAAATTTTTAAATTAAAATTATAGTTAGCGAACTACGAAATTTTCTTTAATTCCTCTGACAGCTTCAGGAAATCTTCTTTATTTCTTTCCAGTAAGGAGCGATCGATTTCCTCCCGGAGCTTTGCTTTGCGAAATTCGAGCAAGGCATTGTTTAACACCATTTCAGCAATTTTTGAATCCATTTCTTCATTCGGTTGTTGTGGTGAATTAAGTAATTTCTTTTCCATCGGAAATCAACTCCTTTAGTTTTTTTTTATTATACTAGTAATTTTCTAAAAATTCAAACACTTTATTTTAAAAATTTTTGGTAATTTTTTTGAAGAGTGTAATTCATTTGATTTCGGGTAAATTATATCCATCTATTTTAATAAGGGCTCTTTTCGTAAACTTTGTAGCTATTGGACCTTAATAAGAGTCAAATACTTAAGTTTCTTGGCAATTTTCGCAAACGTTCTTACGAAAAGATGCCACGAAGCATTTAGTTATACGGGTTAATGAACTTATACGAAAAACAACAATCTATGCGAAAATAGCCTAAATAAGAGTAGGAGGAGGATTATGGAACAAGCAGTGTTAGCCGGGCACCAGCAGGTAAATAACATCAATGTTTATTATGAATTCTATCCAAAATCAACAACGGATAAAACGGTTATTTTATTGCATGGCTTTCTTTCATCCACTTTTACTTTTCGC
>NZ_MLYR01000125.1 GCF_001866655.1 Bacillus sp. MUM 116
CGTATCCGTCTTTCTCCACAAAAGGATTGGGAAGCGAATCAACCGGAACAACTTACAAAAGTGTTTACTGTATTAGAAGAAATTCAAAGTCATCTAGATAAAAAAGTCAGCCTTGCCGACTTGATTGTACTAGGCGGTAGTGCCGCAGTAGAAAAAGCTGCACAAGATGCAGGCTTTGAGGTCACTGTTCCTTTTGCTGCTGGACGTGGAGATGCAACACAAGAGCAAACGGATGTAGAAAACTTTGCAGTGTTAGAGCCTATCGCTGATGGTTTCCGCAATTATCAGAAGAAGCAGTATAGTGTAAGCGCAGAAGAGCTGCTTGTAGACAAGGCACAGCTGCTAAACCTTTCTGCACCAGAAATGACAGCACTTGTTGGTGGTATGCGTGTTCTAGGAACTACCTATGGTGGCACGCAACATGGAGTTTTCACTGATCGTGTAGGCACACTTACGAATGACTTCTTTGTTAACTTGCTTGACATGGCAGTAGAATGGAAGCCTGTAGACGGAGGCGTATATGAAGGACGTGATCGCAAGACAGGTGAAGCAGTACGTACAGCAACTAGAGTTGACCTAGTGTTTGGTTCAAACTCAGTTCTACGTTCCATTTCAGAAGTGTATGCTCAAGAAGATAACAAAGAGAAGTTTGTTCGTGACTTTATAGCTGCCTGGGTCAAGGTAATGAATGCAGATCGTTTCGACCTTAATTAATGACTACGTCTATTAAAGTAACAAAGCCCTATGAAAGTTGTATTATATCATCTCTGTTATCACCAAGAAGACCGACTACCTTTAGTCGGTCTCTATTTCGGTAAAAAATCAGCGCATGGCAATTAAATTCCCTAATTTCATCCATACCAAAAAAAAGAGATTCTAAAACACATAATAGTGCTGTTATCTAATTTGGATGACAGCATTCGTGTTTTATAAGGGTAATGATTTTGAATGTTATTCTCAATTTTAACGGTGCTCTCCCATTAAACTTATAATATTCTCTAACTTACAAACATGATGAATGAAAAAATACAAAGGAGATGTTGTAGATGATGAATATGAATCATCCACGGTTTCAACAAGGTTTTAAGGTATTAAAAGAAAATGGATTAAAGCTAACCACACCGAGATTAGCCATATTAGAGTATATGGCCACTTCTGATTCTCATCCGACGGTAGATGAAATCTGTAAAGATTTAAAGAAATTTTTGCCTAGTTTAACGCCAGCCACGATATATAGTAACTTAAAATGCTTTAAGAAATATAAACTTATAAATGAATTGTCCTTTGGGGAATTTGCTAGTCGCTTTGAATGGGCTACTGCCTTTCATTACCATGTTAGATGTAAAATTTGCGGAAATCTTGCAGACTTTTATTATCCTAAATTAATTCAAGTGGAAGAATTCGCTAAAATTAAATCGGGATTTGATGTAACTCATCACTTTTTTGAATTACAAGGAATTTGCCCTAAATGCATTTAAATGGTGTCTGAAAGTGAACTGTCCATTGTCAAGTAGACATTTAGTAAGGAAAAACATTATTGATATTTTTGAAAACGCTTCTTCAATAGTAAGCCCTCCACAAAGTGGGATCATCTTCTTTAGAAAGACATCTCGGAGAGGATTCGAACCTTCGATCTATAGATTAGGAAAATGCTGGTTAGCTTTTCGTTTCTCTCCACGTTTATCCAGTGCTTCTGCTGCTAATCTCGCCTTTTCTCTTGTTATATTAATGTAAAGTAAAGAAATATCAGAAGACCATTCTTCGTTGGGGAGAAACAAATCTTTTAATTGATCTTATTTCAGTCACAAGGTTGATAAAAAAACTCTAAAGACATAAATTGTATTCGAAAAGAAAAATATTGAAAATTATTGTTAAAAAAGATAATTAGACTAAAAGTC
The DNA here is from genome assembly GCF_001866655.1 of Bacillus sp. MUM 116. Taxonomy (GTDB): domain Bacteria; phylum Bacillota; class Bacilli; order Bacillales; family Cytobacillaceae; genus Neobacillus. The sequence goes on from NZ_MLYR01000125.1 coordinate 1,899, forward strand.
ATTAAAATATAATTATTTTATTTAGTATCGAGCATCACGAAGTGAAAATGACAATCACATTCTTAAATTAAGAAAACAGCCTTTGAATTAAAAAATGGAAAAGCACTCTCTTGACAGAGCATCTCTGATTAAATACAATATTTCTAGAAATACTGAAATAGGAATTGCTGAAAGGAGGTTTTTAAAGGTGAATGATGATATTGCAGTAAAAGTCTATAAGGCATTAGGTGAATCGACTCGTTTACAAATCGTAAAATTACTTGCACAACAATCTGAGTTAGCTTGCCTGGAAATGGCAAATCAATTAAAAGTACCTGCCAATTCAACATTGACGCATCATTTAAAACCATTACTCGATTGCGGAATATTAGCAGTTCGCAGAGAGGGAACCTTCAGATATTACAGTTTACAACGAGAAGTCCTTGCACAATATGCTCCCGCTTTACTTTAATGTTAAAGCGGAATAATTTTAATTTTAATTTCAGTATTTATAGAAATACCGAATAAATGAAATGAACGGGGGAACATGTATGAGTCAAATTAGCAAAGAAACAAATTCTTGCGGAAATTTAAAAAATGGTTTAGAAAGTAAATTGTTTGAAGCGATAAAAATCGGAGCATGGAATTTACGCTCTCGTATCGCAATGGCACCGTTAACAAGATCCTTTGCAGATGATCAAACGGGGGTAGTAGGAGAGGATATTGTTGAATACTATCGAAAACGTGCTGCCGATGGAGTTGGTTTAATCATTTCAGAAGGAACGGTCATTAGTCCTCGTGGAAAAGGCTATCCTGGAATTCCAGGCATTTATTCAGACGAACAAATTAAGGGATGGAAAAAAGTAACGGATGCTGTTCATAAAGAGGGAGGAACAATGATCGCTCAAATATGGCATGTTGGTCGTTTATCTCATCACGAGCTTGCTGGAAATCTGCCTCCTCAAGCACCATCAGCTATTCCAGCTGAAGGCCTTGTCTCTCGTTTCCGTAAGCCATATGATGTTCCTGAAGAAATGACAATTGAAGATATTAATGAAGTAATCAATCAATATTCGCAAGCTGCGAAAAATGCAATAGCAGCAGGTTTTGACGGTGTGGAAATTCACGGTGCCCACGGATACTTAATTGACCAATTTAATTCAGATATTACAAATCATCGTACAGACGAATATGGTGGTGACCTTGCTCAAAGATTAACGTTCATGAAAGAAGTAATTAAAGCAGTTATCGACGCAATCGGTACAGAACGAACAATGATCCGATTCTCTGCTCATAAAGCAGATATACCAAATTACATGTGGGAAGATCCAGAAATGGCTATTCGTACCTTTGTTGAGGCATTGAAGGAAGCGGGTGCAACAATGATTCACCCATCTATTATGCAATTTGATCGAGTGCTTGCAGATGGAAAAACGATGCATCAATTAGTCCGAAAATACTGGGACGGTGTCATTATTGGGGTAGGTACATTAAACCCAGAAATGGCAAATCAGGCAATTGAAGAGGGAATAATTGATGTCGCTGCTTTCGGACGTCCATTAATTTCTAATCCTGATTTTATTCATCGTTTAAAAAATGGTGAAGAAGTGGAAGAATACGATGTAAAGAAGCATCTTAATACATTAATTTAAAGCACTAGAATAGAAAGAAGCTTAGATAGCTTCTTTCATTTTATATATTATTTCAGTATTTATAGAAACATAGAAATTAATAATGATATTGAGGAGAAAATTTCACATGTCAAATACAGTAAAGATTTATATTTTAGCATTGATAAGTTTTTTAGTTGGTACTTCACAATACATCATCTCAGGGATTTTGGATAAAATGGCAGATGCTCTAGGAGTGTCAATTGGAGCGGCTGGTCAATTAATTACAGTCTTTTCATTCGCCTATGCAATCGGTACACCTATATTAATGGTGTTAACGGCTAAAATGGAAAGACGTAAATTATTGATCTATACGTTATTCGTTTTTATTGTAGGAAATTTACTTTCAGTGATTGTTCCAGGGTATGGATTATTTATGATTGCTCGCATTATTATGGCTTTAAGTACAGGAGTAGCGGTCGTTACAGTTTTAAGTATCGCAGCAAAGATTGCGCCTGCGAATAAAAAGGCAAGTTCAATTGCAACAGTCGTCATGGGATTTACCGCATCATTAATCATTGGCGTTCCTATTGGACGTTTTATTACATCTACGTATGGCTGGAAATTTGTATTTATCGGTATCGCATTGTTAGTTTTACTTGTCATTTTTATTATTATAAATACAATACCAAAAATGAATGGTGATGCTTCAATCCCTTTAACGAGACAAATTGCTATGTTTAAAAAACCAAAAATTGCTTTAGCATTATCAATCACCTTCTTTTTAATGACAGGGTACGGGATTATTTTTACTTATTTATCTCCATTCCTTGTAAATACTGTAGGTATGAGTGATCATCTTTTAAGCATTACTTTACTTGTTCTTGGAGTTGCAAGCTTATTTGGTTCTAAACTAGGTGGCTTAAGTGCAGATAAAAGAGGCGTAATTTTCACATTAAAAAGAGGGTTACTTGTAAACGTAACATCTTTAGTCGTGCTTTCATTCATATCGCATTCCATTATTGCAGTATTTATTATATTGACAGTCTGGTCATTTGCGGGCTGGTCATCAGGTGCAACTCAGCAATATAATTTAGCAACGATATCACCTGAATCCTCAGATGTGTTGCTAGGTCTGAACCAATCGATGATGCAATTAGGTTTTGCGGTTGGTGCAGGTTTCGGTGGAGTAATTGTGGGGCAAATATCATTATCTTCAATTACATGGTTCAGTGCGTTAAGTATTGTGTTTGCAAGTATTACAACCTTTGGATTTTCATGTTTCTTAAATAATAAAAAGGTAGTCAACCAAGGTTTTACGGCACAAGAGCGAGCTTGATCAAATTGGAGCGGTATATGCACTTATCGAAAGAATCGTTAATAAACCAACATGAGAAGTACTCCGCATTAATTCAAAATGGCCTAAAGCCCCTCTCAATTGAGAGAGGCTTTAAACTGATGGGTTCGATTCCCACGCAGTCTCACCAAGCCAAATTCAGTGTTATCATGGGCTCCGACCGTATCTAAGCCTTTCATACATTTGTTTTGAACAGTGAGTTGAGAGTCACCAGTTTTTTTTCTGAGAGTTACATAGTACTAGTGCGACTGATTTTAGGTGTACTAGTGAGTCAAAATCCACCAAATTCTTTTTGAAAGGTGGATTTTTTTATGAAACCGATAAGGAAAACTTGTTTAATGGAGGGATTATTTCGTTATAAAGGTGAAAGATAGTTGACATTAAAAGGATTAAAAACACCTAATCCGATTTGAGCGCCAGGAATAATCTCACGGCAAAGCTGAACAGCTCTCGCGCTTGCAACAAATAGAAGATGATAGGACTGGAAGATTCTCCTTTCGGGCGATCACTTGACTAAAGAAACGATCCCTTATATTTCATATCATGGTTACGGAGATGAAAATCCATTAAGCAGCTACCTTGCAACATTGAAAAGGATAAAATTAATGAAAATTTCATTGGTGCTTCCAGGACATGGTCCCATTTTTACTGATGTTCAAGAGCGGATTACTGAGCTTCTACATCACTATGAAGAACGGATAGGCTTTGTACTAGAGCATATAACTGGAGAAATGAATGCATACGAAGTATCACAATCATTATTTCCAGTAGATTCAAGTGTATTTGACCAATGGATTGCGATTGGAGAAACCAATGCCTATCTACGTTATCTAGCTTCAATAGGTGAAATAAGTGTATATAAAAAAGGGAAACAATTTAAATATGTAAGAATGTAAAGTTATTTTAGGTTAAAAGTTCAAAACTAGCACTATTTGTTTAGCAAAATCAAAAAAATATTTCCATAAATTGGGGGTGGTGCAACAATAAGAGTTTTCACATTTTGTCGTAATTCGTCTATCGATTATAACGAATCTCCATTTATAAAAGAAGTAGTTTAAGTTATTATTATTTAATAACGCTTTCATTAAAATAACAACTGCTTCTGGGCAAAAAAGGGGGATAAGAATGGCGATATGTGTTGACGGGATTCAAGTAAACAATGAGCTTGAAGATGAGATATTAATAGATAATATACATAACGGAGATAGTGAATCGTTAGAACGATTAATCTTTAAATATAAGAACTTTGTGCGTTCAAGGTCAAGTAAATATTTTTTGATAGGTGGAGACAGAGAAGATATTGTGCAAGAAGGAATGATTGGATTGTACAAAGCAATTAGGGATTACCAAAAAGGAAAAATGTCCTCATTTCTTTCATTTGCTGATATGTGCATCAAAAGACAAATGATTACTGCTGTTAAACACGCTACCAGACAAAAGCAAAAACCTCTAAATTCTTATCTTTCTTTAGACAAGCCTGTATATGAGGAAGATGGTTCTGTTACATTTATGGACTTGATTCCTGGTACTAGTAATAGCGATCCTATGTCGTTGGTGTTAAATAAAGAAAAAGATTGTGAATTTAAATTAAAGTTAACTAAGTTATTGAGTGAACTAGAAAGAAAAGTGTTATCCCTTTATTTAGACGGACAATCGTATGTAGAAATGTCGGAAGAGTTAAATACACATGTAAAATCCGTAGATAATGCTTTACAAAGAGTGAAAAGAAAAATAGAACGTGCCATAGATATAAATTCGTTCGTAAATGTTTAGCACATAAAAATTATAAGATTATTGATTGGGCATGAAGTGAAAACAAAAGTTATTGTACCCTATTTTGAATCGAAAAAAATTCTTGTTTGGATTTCATGTCCGTGATCGTTTCGTAGTTTCTCATTGGTTGCATGTCCTTTATTTCATCCTTTCTAGTATTATGAAATTAGTTGGAACCAAGGAAAGGGATTTTATCACCGTCAAAGACGGCCTCTAAATATTCAAAATGAAAAAATTCTTCCTGATTGGGATCATCATTGAGACGTATGTGAAAGTCAAAGGTCAATGGATGTACCTATATCGTGCCGTTGATTCATAAGGAAATACGATTGATTTTATTTAAGTAAATCAAGTGATACCAAAGCAGCCAAGCGCTTAAAAAAAGCCTTGGCTGTTTATCATTCTACAACACCACGTGTCGTAACGGTTTATAAAAATCCAGCGTATCTTTTAGCTATTGAACAGTTAAAAGAGGAAAAGCTGATGCCTGATCGAGTCAAAATCAGGCGAAAACGGTATCCTAACAATATAGTGGAACAAGATCATCGTTCATTAAGAAACGTGTGCGTTCTATGTTGGGATTTAAGTCGTATGAAACAGCCACTTCTATATTGAGTGCCATTGAAGCGATGCATATGATGAAAAAACACAACAAGTGAAGTCTGTCCAAAATGAAGTCAAATTTATACATAAGTTGTTTGGAATCGCATCATAAACTGTCATTGAACAGGTCATTTAGGTTCTATGTCTCTATCAAATGATTTTTGCACCAGAACCATCTTTTTGACTATCTTCAATCAAATAATTCACACCTAGTAAACTTAAAAATAATTATATAACAGTTGTTGACTCTTGAAATCTGTTATAATACAATAAATCTAACAAATATATCCACTATATCAGGAGGTCATGAAAATGTTAACTTTAGAATTCTACCGTAACTTACCGGAAAAAGTATGTCGTGAATGTGGAGACATCATTGAGGAACAACACGAATCTTATTTATATGAGTGTGAAAGATGCATCGGAAATCATGAAGCCTAAGGTAACGAATATGAATAATCGTGCTATATGATTGCCCTGTTCCTTTTTCACAACTATAGGTCAGATAGCAGGGGTGGCTATCACGGTATACAGCGTAGGTGGGGCTCATACCAAGAACAGGGCATGAAGATAGTGCAAAAACTAGCTTCCTATGAATAATCTTTCAAAAAGTCACAGGTACAGAACGAAAGGAGAACAAGTAAAATGGGAATGTATGAACAAGCCTATAGCAGGTATATGGAGAAATGTGAGGAATTTGGAATTAAGGGCATTGATTTTATTGAGTTTATTCGGAACTTAACGACAGAACAAATTCAAATTATAGTAAGTAACTAATCAGACTGGAACATAGTATCCTCTTATTAGTTTAGTCTATTTAACTAACGCCTACATTCCGTAGGTTCGTTCCATTTACGTCAGGCCGACGTACCAAACGAGTCGAAAATCTTAAAGACCTAGGGCTTCTCGTACAAACCTAGCCAACGGTATCACGTTAGATCGCTTTATACGGACCTATTAATTTCCTTCTTTGTTCTCTTAATTGTAATCGTTTGCTCATAAGGGCGGTCAAGGGTGTTACACTAGCGCTACGCAAACTTTGTGAACTTTTTTAAGAAGGGCGCTTAAAAAACTTCACAAACTTCAAGCCCATTGACAGCCCTATTCGCAAAGATTCGGAGAGGTAAAACAAAAAAGGAGTGATAGAGAATGGAAACAAGTTTTCATGGGTTGAAGGTAGCAAATTCAAGCAAGGGATATTATGTAGGTAGATATTTTCAGGAAGACGAAGCCATCACACAATTTGTCCGGTCTAACGGATGATTTCAGCAACAAACCAGAAGCTGTCGAGTGGATCGAATCCATGATGGAAGAAGTTGCAGAAAGGAAAGAGGGGTAGCTCCCTCTTTTTGTTTTTTACTTTGGCTCTGTTAAATAATATTGTTGATTTTTAATATTTACAAAGGACTTCAGTATTTAGAAGTTCTTTGTACTCCATAAATTACATACCTAAAACGGAAATGAACTTAGTTGAAACACTTTGTTCCTTTATCCACGATTGAAAGTCGGTAATCATCGAGATAAGCTGCTTTAGGTTTGTATCATAGTTTTCCATAAATTCTTCCTCGGAATAAGCGAACGTAAACCCTATAACATCCTTCAGTAAATGAGGATTAGGATTATCAGATAGATATTGTTTCATTTTTTCTAATTCCATAATAATGAACATCCAAGTTTCAACTATTATAGAACAACAGTTCGTTTTATTCAAATATCAACATAATCGTTTAACATAGTCAAAATTAAAAAAAGAGCCAATCGGCCGATTCATCTTTGCCATTACTACCATGAAAACAGGGGTACTAATATCAAGGAAAATCTTAAAACGGATTGTAATCCACAAAGACCTAAACAGAACATTCGTTTGGGTCTTTCTGCATAGTTCGATTCTAGGGAAAACCCACTATAATCTTTTATCAATTGCAGAAATTTCTGACCTTCTTCCCCCTCTAAACTCTATATAGAAGATGAAGGGAGGTGCTAGATTTGTAACATGGATACTAACAAATTCAGTGCTGACAAGGCTTCGGGCCACAATACGCGAAACTTCAATATGACCTTACACCATTTTTATAAAAAGAAAACTTTCGTACCTTACATGGAATGTTTTAACATCTTATAATAATACTCTAACAAAGATAAGGAGGATGAAACATGGAAAAAGAAAATCACCTGCTTAACAACCAGGAGCCTTACGTACAGATTCCCGGAAGTGATAGAAAACTGCTACCCGATGCCGTAAAATCAACTCCCATCCATCCTGATGAAGAAATATCTGCAACCTTGCTTGTCCGCCGTCCGCCAGTTACCAGTTTCTTAGAGAAAAAAAGCACTTCGCCGTTAACACCGATACAGCATCTCAGCCATGAACAATTTATTGCGGCTCATGGTGCCGACCAAGAGGATTTAAACAAAGTGGAAGAATTCGCTGCAAACAATGGACTTTCCATTAAAGAAGTGAATGTTGCCGCCGGTACTTTATTGCTTGCCGGTCCTGCATCAGCATTTAATAAAGCCTTTAAAGTACAGCTTGCCATCTACGAACATCAAAACTTTACTTATCGGGGCCGTACCGGGCCGGTCCATATCCCACAAGATCTCTCCGATATTGTCGAAGCGGTTATTGGATTGGACAACCGTCCGCAGTTGCGGCCGCATTTTCGGATTTTGGAGGAAAAGAGTGAACCACATAGAAATCAAGCTGCTACTAATTCCTTTACTCCTGATCAAATAGCAAGCCTGTATCATTTTCCACAGAATATTAATGTCAGTAACCAATGTATCGCGATTATTGAATTAGGCGGAGGCTATCACCCTGATGAAATGAAACAATATTTTTCATCCCTCGGAGTAGTCCAACCCATCTTAACAGACGTGTTAGTGAATGAAGCAGCCAATCAGCCGACAGGAGATCCAAACGGCCCGGATGGTGAAGTGGCATTGGACATTGAGGTAGCAGGTGCGGTTGCCCCCGGCGTGAAACTTGCCGTTTACTTCGCGCCAAACACAGATGCAGGTTTCCTTAACGCCATTACAACGGCGATTCACGATACGATAAATAAACCTTCTGTTATTTCGATTAGCTGGGGTGCCCCGGAAAATCAATGGACAAGCCAGGCAATGCAAGCGATGGACCGCGCCTTTCAGGATGCCGCCGCTCTCGGTGTCACCATCTGCTGTGCCGCTGGTGACCGCGGTTCAGCAGATGGCGTGACTGATGGGACTGTTCATGTAGATTTCCCTGCTTCTAGCCCTCATGTTCTTGGATGTGGAGGAACAAAGCTTCTTGGCTCCGGACAAACTATTACGCGAGAGGTTGTGTGGAACGAAGGACCTGACAGCAGTACTGGAGGAGGGGTAAGTGACGTATTTACTCTGCCTTCCTGGCAGACAGCTGCTCATGTTCCTCTTTCGGCAGACCCTCAAAGAAATAAAGGCCGTGGGGTACCTGATGTTGCCGGAGTCGCTGATCCGGCTACTGGTTATCAGGTTTTCGTTGACGGTCAGCAAGCTGTGTTTGGCGGAACAAGTGCAGTGGCTCCACTTTGGGCAGGGTTGATTGCATTAATTAATCAGCAACTCGGCCATCCGGTAGGATTTTTGAATCCATCCCTTTATAACCTACCGGCCAGCAGTAAAGCGTTTCATGATATTACAACCGGAAACAATGTATCCAGTAATGAACCAGGCGCCTATAAGGCAAAAAAAGGCTGGGATCCTGTGTCTGGGCTGGGAAGCCCAAACGGAATAAACTTGCTAAATGCACTTAAGGGTTTGCAAAACACCTAAACAACTATATATAAGAAGAAGGCCATGTCCCGGACATGGCTTCTTGTTTTCTAATCATGAGCAAGTTTATTCCTGCTTAATGCAACAGGTGGTTTTTTCATTAAATGGGTATTCTTTTTTCATTTAATAATACTATGGTCCAAGTTTCCCAAAGTTGGGTTACTGTATCCACCTTCGAAAACTCAACTGGAAATGATTCTCAGCTCTTTTCCAACGCTTATATTGAAAGGCACGTGCATACTCGCCAAATCCAACGGATATCAAGGTGCTTGTTCTAAACTTTTTGAATTAAACCATTTAGGTCCTTGCGAAGTTGTTTGACAAGGATATCTGCAAATTCATATCTCCCGTTCCCATGAAGACAACAGAAAGAGAAAAGGTGAGAGGTGGATTTTTCACTTTAAATGATAATGAAAAACACTTTATAACTCTAAATGTTAAATGACAATAACGATGTTACATTTAGAATAAAGTTGTTTAAAAACTATAGTCATGCTATACCACAATAGGGCTATTAAATGGAGTAAGCTATTTGAATTAAAGAAGTTGATAGTTGAACAAAATGAGGAATTATCTAAAAATTCAGTGCGTTTTTACTTTATTGTGGTAAAATATGTAATACGTTTAATTAGGGGAGGGGGGAGGTGAAAACTTAATTTCCATTTTTATTTTTTTGTTAATCTTCCCAAGGAGTTCATAAAAATAATAAATTGTAATGGGTGGAGTGATTTCAATGGATTTGTATTATGAAGTTAATGGTAATGGTCATCCTGTGGTTCTCCTCACTGGTGGTGCTGATGTACGGAACTGGAAATTTGTCGCATGTCTTTTAGAGAAACACTACAAGGTCGTAGCTTTTGACGGTCGAGGGACTGGGAAATCACCGTCCCCTTTAGAAGATGTCAACTATGTTGAAGATTTGCTGTCTCTGCTTGATCATCTAGAAATCAATCAGGCGACACTTATCGGTCACTCAATGGGTGGCCAAATTGCCACTGAATTCGCACTGAACTATCCTGAAAGGGTTTCAAAACTTGTTTTGCTTGCGCCCGGATTATCTGGGTTTAGCTATTCAAAGGAATTTGAAGAGAACATAAAGAAGATTCATGAAGCTGCCCCTGATATCGATAAGATGGTTGAGCTTTTACTTAGTGATCCGTCGTATCGTGTTGTAACGGTGAGTCCTCACCGGAATTTGATGGTTCAAATGCTCCAGCACCATATGAACCGAATGTTTGAATGGCCGGCTGTTAAATTGATTTGGCCGCAACCACCGGCGATCGAAAGATTAGGAGAATTGACGCCCAAAACATTATTGATAATCGGTAAGGAGGATTCACCCGATAACCTTCGTGTTGCCAATTACTTTCGAAAGCACTCAAACGCTCGAATCATAGAATTTCCAGGTGCTGACCATATGGTCAATCTTACCCATCCCGAGGAGCTGTGTCATCAAATTACTGGTTTTATGAAGGAATGAAAAGTTTACTATGCTTAGGCCGCCAGAAAATCATTCGACAATTTTTGTAACTTATCTAACTTATAAAACGGGCGATAATATTGACAGTTTAATTAATGGGCGCACTTATTAAAGAACACGACTTTTTCGTGTAAATAGCCAGATTGTAGAATAGGAGATTGCAAATTTTGAATTTATTCTAAATTTTATCCTAGCATTTAATATTATTTATCGCGAGGTGGTAAAAATTTGAAGGCAGATGCTGTTTTTGAAGGTGGTGGAGTTAGAGGAATTGCTTTTATTGGAGCGATTCAAGCAATGGAAGAAGAAAAAGTAGAATGGCAAAGATTGGCTGGAACATCAGCGGGAGCATTAATAGCTGCTCTTTTGGCAAGCGGATACAAAAGCTATGAAATTAGAGATCGTGTGAGTGAACTCGATTTTTCAAAGTTTCGAGGTAAGACCTTCATCAATCGAATTCCCATTATCGGTATCTTTTTAGAACTTATGATTCATCTTGGAATTTATAAAAACGATTACTTGGAAACATGGGTGGATTCACTTCTTTCAGAAAAAGGCATTAAGACATTTGCTGACCTTCCAGTTGGAAAATTGAAGATTATTGCTTCTGATGTTTCGAATGGCCAAATGCTAATTTTTCCAGATGATTTGAATCGCTATGGGATGGCTCCTGCTGATTTAAAAGTTTCAACTGCTGTTATGATGAGTGCCTCTATGCCATTTTTCTTCCGTCCAGTTATTTGGAAATCAAAAGACCGTAACAAATCCTACATTTTAGATGGTGGTTTACTTAGTAACTTCCCAATATGGATATTTGATGTGGACCACCCTCGATTTCCAACGTTTGGATTCCATTTTGTGAAAGATAAAGTTAACATAGATCCAGTTATACCAACGCCGATCCACCTTCTCAAAAATATTTTTAAAACGATGCTTCAAGCCCATGATTTACGATATATGAACGAAGAAACGATTGAACGTACGATTCAAATTCCGACTGGTGACATCAACGCAACTGATTTTGAACTGAATGAGGATGAAATCGATTTTCTCTATAAGTCAGGATATACTTCCACAAAAGAATTTTTATCGAAGTGGGATTTTGAACAATATAAGGTCAAAAGAATGCAAAGAGTAAAGGATAAATAGATGAAAGAAAACTCCATTCTATAAAGAATGACGTTCAGGCTGTCAAGAAATCCAATCAAATCTCCTTCTGAAGTGAACACATAAAATTGGACACCTAAAAATCACCTAGACAACCTGTCCACTGTACTCTACAAGGGACAGGTTGTCTGTCAATGCTTCCTAAGAGTCGAAAATTTTCAAAATATTGCCTAGAAACCGTCCGGATGGTATACTTATTATAGGAGGGATAAATTTGAAAAAGAAGGCTTTGAATGAGGAATTATTGGATGCTGCATCACGTGTTATTAATACAAAGGGTTTTTCACATTTTTCATTAGCAAATGTTGCGGAAGAGGCAGGCGTTAGTAAAGGTGGTCTTCTCCATCATTTTCCTAATAAGAGAGCACTGATTCAAGGGCAACTTAATTCTGTTCTTGAAAAATATTCAAGAAGTTTAGAAGAAAAATCTGCTTTAGATTCAAATCCAGGTCATACGCTTAGAGCTTATATAGATGTATCCCTTAAAGATCCCGAACAAATGGAAGCTGGGTTATTAGCTGCAATTGCTACAGATCCAGAATTGCTAAAACCTGTACAGGATCACTATTTAATATGGCAAAAACGAGTAGAGGAAGATGGATTAGACCCTGTATTGGCAACTATTATAAGACTTGCCATCGATGGATTATGGTTTTGTGATATGTTTGGATTAGCACCTCTTGATAATGATTTTCGTGAAAAAGTGTTGGATAAATTATATTCTTTAACTAGAAACAACGAATGACTGTTATCATATTATAAAAAACTTATTTTGATTTAAGGAAATTCCTTTATGATGGTTTTGAAGGACTATAAAATACCATTTTAAAGGATTTTTATTTTAAATCAATCATCTACTTTTCTGGAGAGTGATAAAATGGGATGGATTTATCTTATTTTGGGTATTATTGCAGAGGTATTAGGATCAACATCGATGAAAATTTCGGAAGGATTTACAAAGTTAATCCCGTCCATCTTGATCTTTGTTTTTTATGGACTAAGTCTGATCCTAGTTACCATATCACTCAAAACCATTGAAGTAGGTATAGCTTATGCTGTATGGGCAGGATTAGGTGTAGCTATCATTACATGTATATCAATATTTTTGTTTCATGAATCGTTTTCTCTAATTAAAGTTATTTCTATTTTATTGATTATTGCTGGTGTAATCGGGCTAAATCTTAGTGGAGAGACAGGTAAGTCCCAAACACAATCACATCAAGTTAAAATGGAGAAGGACGCATAGATGTTTTCTATCAAAGCCGGTATTTGAATAATCAAATACCGGCTTTAACTTTGTAACGATAATTATTAAAATTCAGTTATTGCGAAAATAAGGGGTGAATGCTATTAATCCTAAACAGTCTGGAGATTGGAAGGTATAGACAAGATAGAAAAAGTACGAATCATAATAATAAAAATAAATGAAATGGAAACGCTCGAAGTCGATGATCGAGCTGTTAATTTTGGCTTTGTTATGTCAATCGGCCCAATTAAGGAATGGGGATTAGAAATGGAATGAGGAAACATTATTGTTAACTTTAAAGGAGAGACAAATATTCGAAGAATTTATTGTGGGAGAGATATTGTAGCCTATCCAGATAAGGTTAATAATCGAGGGGCCGACTGCTGTAAACAAAGCAAAAACTTATATAGATCCAGCTTCAAAATTATAACCTATTCATAGTTATTATATGAAATTTTAATCTTTGTAGATATCAATACACGAATTAATTCTGAAAATTTTATCTATTAATACTATTGAAAAAGTGTTTATCTGATGTTATGATGATTTTGCAGACCGTCCGGACTGTCTTTTTATAATTAATTGTTTAAGGGGGAAATAAAACATGTTAAAAACAACTGCGCCTTTTCCACATAGGTTTCATGAGGATCCAGAACAATCCTATGCTTTAACGGCACCATATTACACTAGTCCTGAAATTTTTGAAATGGAGAAAGAAGCAATATTCTTTAAAAATTGGCTTTTTGTTTGTCACAAAGAAAAGTTAATAGAATCAGGCTCCTACGTTACTTTTTCCATTCTTGATCAAGAGATTTTTATTACTAGAACAAAAGAAAACGAATTAAAAGCTTTTTATAATGTGTGTCCTCATCGCGGTCACCAATTAGTTGAAGGAGAAGGTAAAAAGTCTATCATTACTTGCCCTTATCACTCATGGACATTCCGTCTGGACGGTCAACTTAATAAGGCGCGAGGACAAGAAAAGGTAAAAAATTTTGATGCTAGTGAGCATTGCTTAACACAAGTAAGAGTAGAAGAATATGCAAACTTAATTTTTATTAATATGGATATGAGTGCAAAGCCGGTACACGTTGTTTATGACGGTCTAGAAGAAGATCTTCGTCGCTTTGTTCCAGATCTAGATAAATTGACGTTTGCTCATCGGATAAAATTTGAGGTGAAAGCAAACTGGAAAGTTGTTGTTGATAACTTCTTAGAGTGTAACCATTGTAGTACTACTCATCCAGCATTATGCGAATTAATTGATTTAAAGAATTATAAATCACATATTTACGAAAATTACTCTTCACACATTTCGCCCATGGGTAAGCCAAATAGTAATGCCCCTTACAAGATTGACCAAAATGGCGGAAATCAAAACTTTTATGCCTATTGGTTATGGCCAATGACCATGTTTAACGCAAATCCAGGTGAAACCGCTCTACAAATATTCCATATCGTTCCTACAGGACCTGACACAACTACGGAGTACTTTGATTTCTATTTCTTAGATAAAGAACCTACAGAAGAGGGATGGGCAGGCATTAATTTTATGGAAAAAACGCTGAATCCAGAAGATATTGAAATTTGCGAAAAGGTACAAAAGGGTCTTAAATCAAAGGGATATCCTGGTGGAAGATTAATAGTGGACGAAGATCGGACAGGAGATTTTAGTGAGCATGCTGTTCATCATTTCCAAAGCCTCGTACTCAAATCTTTGAATGCGCTTTAATTTTAAGAAACGTAAGTTCCTGCAATTTTAAAAAAATAATTTAAGTTGAGGAGAGAAGTTAGTATGCGGATTGCGACCACAAAATATCAGATGTTCATTGATGGGGAATTTGTTGATTCCAGTTCAAATGAAACTTCACAAGTGATTAATCCAGCAACGGAAGAGGTAATTTCGGAGGTTCCTAAAGGCACTTTAGCCGATGTCCGCCAGGCGATTGATGCTGCTGCCAGGGCTCAGAAACAGTGGGCGAAATGTCCAGCGATTGAAAGAGCACAGTATTTAAGAGCTATTTCAAAGGGCATTCGTGAAAATGCTAACATGTTAGCTAGGGTTATATCAGAAGAAATGGGGAAAACGCTTGCCCTTGCTGAGGTTGAGGTTAACTTTACGGCAGACTATATTGAATATACGGCTGAATGGGCTAGACGTTATGAAGGTGAAATCGTCCAAAGTGACCGTCCAAACGAAAATATCTTTGTATTTAAGCAACCGATTGGGGTTGTTGCGGGAATTCTTCCTTGGAACTTTCCGTTTTTCCTGATTGCCCGTAAAGCGGCACCTGCTTTACTAACAGGAAATACGATTGTCCTTAAACCAAGTGCAGAATCACCGAATAATGCACTTGAATTTGCAAAGATTGTTGAAAAGGCTGGATTGCCAAAGGGAGTTATTAATTTCGTTACCGGAAGTGGAAGTTTGATTGGGAATGAACTTGCCTCAAATTCAAAAGTTGGTTTGGTGAGTTTAACAGGCAGTTATAATGCCGGTGCTGCAGTCATGCGTGCAGCGGCTGAAAATATCACAAAAGTATCTCTAGAGCTAGGCGGAAAAGCACCAGCCATTGTTATGGCGGATGCTGACCTTGATCTTGCTGTAAAGTCAATTGTGGCTTCCCGTGTCATAAATACAGGACAGGTGTGCAACTGTGCTGAGAGAGTGTATGTCCATGAAGATATAGCTGATGTGTTTTATGAAAAAATTACCGAAGCGATGAATCAAACAAAATTTGGCAATCCATTAGTTCATTCAGATATTGATATGGGTCCGCTAGTAAATAAGAGCTCGCTAGAAGCAGTCGAGAATCATGTAAAAGATGCCATTGCTGCAGGAGCAGAGTTGTTAACCGGTGGTAAGCGTTCTGGAGAAGTTGGTTATTATTATGAGCCAACCGTACTTATTAACACAACGAACGATATGAGAATTATGCAGGAAGAAATTTTTGGTCCGGTTTTACCTATTGCGACCTTTAAGGATTTAGATGAGGCTATCGACCTTGCGAATGATTGTGAATATGGGTTAACCTCTTCCATTTACACTCAGAACCTAGACGTTGCGATGCGTGCAAGTAACGAATTGCAATTTGGCGAAACCTATATTAATAGAGAAAATTTTGAAGCGATTCAGGGATTCCATGCAGGATGGAAGAAATCCGGTATCGGCGGTGCAGATGGAAAACATGGTTTAGAGGAGTATCTACAGACACATGTCGTTTATCTCCAATACAATCAGAATAGGAAATAGAGAAGGGGTAACTTTAGTACGATCACAATAAGAAATAGAGAACCCTTACCAGGTTCTTTATTTCATCATAACTGTTTCGATACCTTCTGGGTAATTTTTGATAATTTTAAAATCGCCTTAGTACTTTTATGCATTTTCAGACTAGAAAATTTTTGTTTTTATTTTTAGTAGAAAGACAGAGGATTAAGAAAATTTAAGAGGGATAATGATTTCCTCTCAAAAGAATCCTATATCAATAATATATTTGGATATTCATAAGACAGTAAACATGTACATTTAGAGGAATCCTTAATAATAAATGGAGGAATTTATGGGATGGAAACAAAAAGTGGCGAATTAAAAAGGACATTGGGTTTTTTTGGGGTGTTTGCACTTGGTTTATCTCTTATGGTACCAACTACGGTTTTTCTTACATTTGGGACTGCATCAATAAATACAAACGGCCATGTCCCTTCAGTTTTTATATTAGCTACCATGGGTATTTTGTTTACAGTGTTCAGTTATTGTCATATGATAAAAAAATTTCCAAGAGCAGGTTCTGCTTACACCTATGTTCAGCAAATCTTTAATCCAAATTTAGGTTTTTTGGTAGGATGGGCCGCATTGTTTGATTATCTCTTTTTTCCTGTTGTTTATGTTTTATCAATTACACTTTACGCTGAAGCATTTTTTCCGGGAGTTCCAGCATGGATATGGGTTGTAGGATCTATGTTGTTTACGACGCTAGCAAATTTATTTAATGTTAAAGTTGCTGTCTCCTTTAGCACTTTACTTGTTCTACTACAGTTAATTATCTCAGCCATTTTTGTTGTTTTATTAATTAAATTCCAATTTAATGTTGGATCTGCTCACATTTTCTCTTTGACTCCTTTTATTTCGAAGAACTTGACAATACCTGTGATATTTTCTGGTGCGGTTGTTCTTTTTTATTCATTTATTGGAATAGATGAAATTAGTATGTTAGCGGAGGAAACTCACAAACCTACGAAAACGCTTCCAAGAGCTATGGTAGGAGTAGTTGTTTTCATAGGTGTTATGTATACAATTGTCTCTTATTTTATGCAGGTAGTTTTTCCTAACGTCGGTATTTTTTCTAATCCAGATGTAGAAATTGCTCAAAAAATTGGAGGACTGCTATTTGTCTCAGTCTTTATAGGAATAGTTATTATTAGCGTTCTTGTAGGGGGGATATCTGCACAAATGGGGGTTACTCGATTATTGTATGCGATGGGCAGAGATAATGTTTTGCCTACAAAAATATTTGGATATATCAGTCCTAAATCGGGTATCCCAGTTTATAATATTTTAATTACTGGTGTTCTTGGTTTAATCTCGATATTTTTAACATATGAGCAAGCTGTTTCTATCATTAGTTTTGGTGCTTACGTTGCGTTTACTTTTGTTAACGTATGCGTAATAAAGCATTACATTATACAGGAGAAGATGAGGTCTATAAAAGCTTTTATTATGTATCTTATTTTTCCGTTAATTGGGATATCTTTTATTGTGCTTATGTGGTTTAATCTAAACAAAATGGCTTTAATTACGGGAGTTACATGGAGTTTTATTGGATGCATTTTCCTGACCTTTATTACCAAAGGATTTAAAAAGCCGGCACCAACTCTTGTTTTCGATCAGGCTCATCAGGAACAAACCGACTTAAATTACAATAATTCAATACAAGAGGAAAATGTTACAGTAAACTAGGGTTTTTTCATTTAGAAAATAGCTCCTTTAGTGATACCACGCAAAAAGCTTAACTTACCGACTCATCCGTCCTTTAGATAGGGAATCAATAGATTTTAACAAAAAGTATCAAACATAAGAATATGGTCGATGACTAAAAATCACCTTTTGTTCGATATTTTTGGGCTAGAAAGAGGTAGTGCCCCCTTTTTTATGGATTCAGAAGCAAAACTGAATGTAACATAAAGGATATTAAGCTTGAAAAATGTATAAACTTTTTCAAACTTGCAAATTTTAATTATTGTTGAGTTTTTATTTTCAATTCCAAACAAAATTCATATACCTAGGAGGTATTTTCATGACACAACAAAACCAACAGCAACAACAGATGCAACAGGCTGTTCAATCTGCTCAACAAGCACAACAATCTGCTCAACAAGCGCAACAAGCTGTTCAATCTGCTCAAGCAAGTACAAACACACAACAAATTCAACAAGCTCAACAACAAGTCCAGCAAGCTCAACAAGCCCAAGCTACAGCTAAATCGCAACAAAACAATTTACAATAGAACGGAAAAAAGGATCTTCCACCGAAGATCCTTTTATGATATTTAATCTGTCTCGTTTAAATATCACGAATGAAAGAGGACATCGAATACCTAGAACGGATTAAGGGAGTTAACTTCTCCGGTTACGTTCAATCCATCTTATTATTAATAGAACATAAATGATGCACCAACAATGATAAGAAGGATGAACAATACTACGATTAACGCAAAACCAGAAGTAGCTCCGTCACTCATGTTTAAACACCTCCAGCATTAATGATTCTTTTCGCTAGAACTTGTATTGGTTTATTAATAAACAAAAGAAGCACCAACAATAATTAAAAGGATAAATAGTACAACGATTAAAACAAATGTACTGCCTCCGCCGAACCCACCGTAGCCAAACCCACCGTAGCCAAATCCTCCAAAGCACATATTGATCACCACCTGTTAGAATGTCCGAAATAAATCTTTCACTATGTATCATATTTCATAAGACAAGAATTGCTTGGACACACATCATATTGATAAGGCAAAATATACGACATGCCTAAAAATGCAAAGAAACATCTGCTTTAGGCAAACGTTCTTTATATCCGTAAAGGTAATGTAATATGTCTGGCTAACGATGGTGTAATAATAATATATGTACAAGATTATGAAATGGAATGGACAAGGGCTGATTTATAACGAATTCGAATTCATTCTTGGTCTGTTCTAAAAAATTCCTCCAAATAAGGCTTAACCGATTGGGTACTCAAGTTAGACTGATGCATAGTCTAGAGTGTAGCCGAAAAGCCATAGTCTTACTTAGCACATAGACTTGTCAAAGACAGTCTCAATCACCAAAAGCCCCTAGTAGGGCTTTTTTGTATTTATTAATCCTTTCGACTTAATAAAAGACTACACTTAAGCATGGAAAAGGGAGACAGCCTAAGAGAGGGTTTAATTGCAGAAAGTGCCCATCCCCTTTTTGATATTTTACATATTTTATAGGTGACAGCTGAAAGGAGGTTGTGTATATGTCTGATGGTGTAGGTTTCGCAGGTGGTGGCTTTGCCTTACTCGTTGTTTTGTTTATCCTTCTTATTATTATTGGAGCGTCCTTTGTTGGTGGTTTTGTTTAAAAAATAACCTATTCCTTATTGAAAGGAGGTTGTGTATATGGATGGTTTTGGCTATGGTGGTTTTGGTGGTTGTGGTTGCCCCGGATTTGGCTATGGAGGTGTCGGGTTTGGCGCCGGTTTTGGTGGCTTTGCCTTAATCGTAGTTTTGTTTATCTTATTAATTATTATCGGTGCAGTAGTGTGGTACTAATTTAAATTCTCGAAAAAAGTCTTATAAAAAAGTCTTATAAAAAAGTCTTATAAAAAAGGCTTTTTTCTTTTTGCTTAAATTGTTAAATGCTTATATGGAGAAAAAAGTAAATTAGGCAAGCCCTGCCATAAAGTCTAATTAGGCATATGTTGTATAAACCAAAGCCATCTGCTGCACCTCAGGTTGTGTTCTGCCTCCTTTTTGAAGAAGAAAAGTTCGGGATTTTCTTCTTCTTACATAAAATAAAAATATAGTTTTATTTCGTCTTGGGAATTGGCCGAAGAAAATAAACAGCTCTTAGAAGAAAATAAAAAAGCCTTCTTACAGCTGTTGAATGTTTAATCATCGAAGATATGGATAAGGATAAAATCCTTAATCTTATTCAAAAGTACAATAAATAAGCAAAAAACGCAGGTTTTTAAATTAGCCTGCGTTTTTTTTGCTATTTTAGGTTTAGCTTGAATACACCATTAGTGGATTTTACTTTTAACGGCGCTGAATAATTTTGTTTCTCTTTCAGTTTCAGAGACCTTATAAACTAAAGACCGATATAAATATGTTTGTATTTCGATGGTGATGGCTTCGCCATGCTTTATAAACGTTTGGATAACGGTAAACTGAAATGGCCTAAAAATGAAAATGAAGTATGCAATCTTTCACAACAGGAGCTTCGCTGGCTCCTTGAAGGGTTATCCATCCAACAGCCAAAAGCAATGCAACCATCATCAAAAGGTGTGTTCTAAATTCGTTAAGCCACTAATTATATCTTTATTCCGCACTTCGAACTAGTTATAATAAGAAGAATGGAATCGATCGAAAAGTTGTGAATGATGTGGCGAACGCTTCTTCTACAAATGAAAATCAATACGAGAAATTAATTCGGCTGCTCGAAGAGCAATTGGCTCATTCGAATCAACAAAACAAAGATTTATCGAAACAGATCGAAGCGTTAACCGAGCAAGTGCGCCATTTAACTAAGCTTTTATATGGATCAAAACAGAGAAATCGAAATATAACGCACTGGACGGACAAGTATCATTATTTGATAATGACCCGTCTTTTAGCGAAACTGAGCACACAGTAGAACAAAGCCAACAGACTATTTCTTATACTGTTGTTCGAACTATTCAAAAGAGAAAACCAAATGATTCATTACGTGATGATATAGAAGTAAAAGCAATTCACTATTATCTAGAAAATACGCTATGTGACTGTTGTCAAGAACAAATGATTGAGATTGGCAGTACAATCGTACGGGAAGAAGCAGAATTTATTCCTGCAAAAATGAAAAAAGTTCAAAACATTGAACACGCTCTTGAATGTATAAATTGCAAAGGTGATGCATCTCAAAAAGCGCAAATTAAACGCGGTAAAGCACCGCAGCCACCTATTCAACGTAGCATGGCAAATCCTAGCGTACTTGCCGCTATCTTTTGTCAAACCTGGTGATAAGTTAGAAGAAGAAGTGACAAATATAAGATAGATTTTTTACGAAGTGGTTTAGGTAATGCCATTAAAGGGCGAATTTCTGGAGTAACGAAAAAAGTCCAATTTCTCAATTTTATACTGAGAAATTGGACTTTTTAATATTGTAAATTCCTTAACGTTTTAAATTCGCATTTTCCTGACGCACCCTTTTAGGGATAATGATTTGTCCTAGCATGATGTGCATTTGGCGGAAACCCATTAGGAAATGTTACTGGAAAAAGCTGAGAGACTGGGACAATCTTTATGTTTCGTTTTTTAAATTCCTCTAACGATTCAAAAACTCCAATTGAACATACTTTTCCGGTTACTCCAACATGGCCGATGGCAATGCCCTGGCCATTAAATTCGGTTACTCTTGCTAGCTGGATCATTTGTTTTCTTACATAGGATGACGAAGAAATATTATCAAGGAATACATCCCTTTTTAACAATGGTACACCTAGCTCCTTTGCGATTTCTGGAAATTTCGTTCTTGGACTTGTTCCACTGTCAATAATAAATAGGTTTCTTTCCTTTGCTACTTCTACAATCGTCCGGACGATATTTTCGTTTTCCACTGCAAGTGAGCCCATATGGTTGTTGATCCCCACCGCATATGGTACGTTATTAATTGCTTCCTCGACCCGTTGCCTTACTTCTTTAAGGGGCAAATCGACTAGTATAGGTTTTGGTCCCAGCCAAGATCTTTTTCCTCTTTTTGGTTCCATCGGCAAATGTACCATTACTTCAATACCATTTTTATGGGCCCATTCAGCATGTTCTTTCGATGTTGGGGTGAACGGCATTACAGCTGCGGTGATGGGAATATTCCCCTCTAAAAAATCCCTCACACCACCTGTACCACCTCCAAAATCATCAATTATAATCGCTGCCTTCAGTTCTTTTTTTTTATTGTTTTCAGCTCTAGCTGTAATTTGAAACGAAAAAAATAGGAAAGGGATAAGAATTAAAACAAACTTTTTCATATTGACCCCCAAAAATAATCAGATAAATTTAACTTGCCCTTTTTGGGGGAGAAACATTCTTTTTATTACAAAAATGCCGATTCCGCACCAGACTTATATCAAAAATTTGGATACAAGGTTGTTGGTATAGGAGATGATTACCCAAAAGGATTCCAACAGTATTATTTGCAAAGAAAGTACTATGAATATTTATCTTTGGGATATACAAAAATTATGCATTTCTATTCCATTATCGGGCAAGATTGTTCAGAAATAAGTAAAAATGCTATACATATTAAACTTGACTAATATGTATAGCATTTTATTTTTTATGACTTTTTCCAATTTAGGTCTTGATAAGTGTACTTTTTGAACAGGTTTACAGTTAAGATTTTTATAGTTTTAAATAGGCTATAGCTACAAAAAATAAGACTAACTCACTAGTAACTTTTTACTGAAAACAGATATTAATTTCGAAAAATATTAAAAATCTGATTATTCACAACGCCTAATGATTTTACACCGTTTTGTATATTGGAAAATAACACAACAAATTTTTTTCCACTTCTGCTAAAGCTATTCAAGCTGTTGAATCCCGGCAGTACACCGTGATCCGAATAGCTTCCAGGATCCCTATACATACCAAAAGCATAATTTTCTTTAAATGGGGTGAAAAACAGCTGTAAACTGCTTTTTGAGAACAATTCTCCATTATAAAGAGCTTTATCAAACAAATACATATCATATGGAGTAGTATAAATATCCCCGCAGCCAAACAGCTCAGACATATCAGGAAGAGATGGTGAAATCATTGAATTATCCTTTAACTTATATCCCTTTGAGATATAAGGTTCATGGTAAAATTCATCACCGAACCCAGTATGTTTCATACCTGCTTTATTAAAAATATGTTCCTTAACATAAACATCGAGCGGTTCTTTTGTTACTTTTTCTAAAATGTACGCAAGTATGGAATAGTTAGAATCACTGTAATTCCATTTTGTCCCCGGTGGAAATTTCAAATGACCTTGTCCAATTTTCTTGATTAAATCTCCATGGGAAATTTCCTGCTTGGTTTCCAAGTGTTCCGGTATACCAGAAGTGTGAGTTAATAAATGAAATAGCTTAATTTGATTTCCATTTGGAAAATCAGAGATATATTTTGATAAATAATCATTTATATTTAACTTCCCTAGTTCTTGTAGCTGCATGATTGAGGCAGATATAAAAACTTTTGTAATGGAACCTATATAGAATACGGTTTTCGAATTATTTGGGACTTTCTTTTCAAAGTCTGCATAACCGTATCCTTTATTTATCAAAACCTTATTATCTTTAACAACCAACGCAGTTCCGTTAAAGTTTAAACTTTTTAAATAGCTGTCAATAGTAGGGTCGTGGTTAACATCTACTACCTCATTTGTTACAGTTTTTTTCAAAACGAGATTTACATTTTTAGATTTATGCTTTCTAATTTTGTTAGAATCACTTTTAGTATCATTTAATGAATGGAAGAAGAAAATAGTAATAGTAATGATAATTGCTGCTGAAAAAAATAATAAAATGGACCGTTTAAAAATTCGTATAAACTTCCTTTTAAGTTTCCTTTTATTTGTACGATTCAAGGAATCCGTCCGAAATTTCACCATATTTTTTTATCCTTTCTGTAAAAAATTTAATTTAAAAAGGAACCTAAATAAATAATCCATTAAATTTGTTAGGTAAGCAATAGTTAATTCTTTCTGAGTATTGATTTATAGTAACAAACAAAGGCCACTGGCATTTTTGGTACCAAATATAGGGAGCAGACCATATAAATCCCGAGCATTATATACATTTTATGTGAATGATCTGACGGACTACAGCATTAACCCTGTGATTATGCCTAATCAAAGCCTGATAAAACATGGAATAAAATGCTCCAAAGGAAAATAGGGGGCCTTATAAACAAGGATTACTATAGCATTCCTGAGATTAGTCGCTTGTTTCTTTTACCTACTGGACCCTTTCTTGAAAAGTATCATATTCCTCATATTGATAATCTGGAAATCGAAGTTGATAAATCCCTAACTACTGGAGGTCTTTATTTAGGTAACGTCAACGTTAAAAAGAAACGACTCAAAGTTTATCAGGCAACAGATAACCACGACATTCTTTGCGGTATTTGATGAACCGCACCAATTCTTAAAATCAGCAAGAACATGGAAGTCGGCCGCAGTCGAAAGCCGGAAATGGAGATTAGGCTATGTTTGGCTATTTCACTCTTGGGAGCAGATTCCTAAAGACTTATCGGAAATCATCAAAGCTGCTGGACCTCATTACACTATCTACAACAGTAGTAAGAAAACCTTTAAAGATTTATTAGAAGAAATCTCTCCCTACACTGTTGAGGACGGATTGAAGCTCAAAAGGGACCATGCGATTAATGTCTTAAGTGCTGGAAATGAAATTCAAAAACCGTTTATTTGTGAAATGGCACCACCAATCAGGGCTTTCCTAATTTTCTTTTTACTCCATATGAGCATTTAACAATTTAAGCAAAAAGAAAAAAGCCTTTTTATAAGACTTTTTTCGAGATTTTATATTAGTAAAAA
>NZ_MLYR01000126.1 GCF_001866655.1 Bacillus sp. MUM 116
TTTTCGCAAATGTTCTTACGAAAAGATGCCACGAATCATTTTGTTATACGGGTAGATGAACTTATACGAAAAACAACAATCTATGCGAAAATAGCCTTTAATAATTGTTTACTGAAAGCTCGCCTTTGCTGATGGCAACTCCTGAGCTCGCTCCAATACGGGTAGCTCCTGCTTTCACTATTGCCACTGCATCTTCACGGCTTCTTACACCGCCCGATGCTTTGACACCAATATCCGGTCCAACTGTTTGACGCATTAGTTCGATATCTTCTACTGTTGCTCCTCCAGTTGAAAAACCTGTAGAGGTTTTTACATAATCTGCTCCTGCTTTAACCGCAAGCTCACAAGCTCTTATTTTTTCTTCCTTTGTAAGCAGACACGTTTCAATAATCACCTTTGATAACGCCTTTCCTTTAGCCGCATCAACCACTGCCCGGATATCTCTTTCGACTAATTCATCATCTCCGTCTCTAAGAGCTCCAATATTTAACACCATATCCACTTCATCCGCGCCATTTTCAAGTGCATTTTTCGTTTCAAATGCTTTTGTTTCAGGAGTGGAGGCCCCAAGCGGAAAGCCTATTACGGTACAGACCTTTACTTCGGGAGTATCTTTAAGCATATGTGCCGCAGTCCGAACCCAAGTTGGGTTTACACATACTGATGCAAAGGCATATTCTTTTGCCTCCTCGACAAGTTTTACAATATCTTCCTTTGTTGCATCTGCTTTCAATAATGTATGGTCAATCATTCTCACAATATTTTGTGTCATCTTGATATTCCCCCTTATTTGTAAAAAGCAATTAACATTCATCTTTACATTGTAACTATATCAAATAAATAAACATTTGTAAAAACTAATATGAACATTATTTTATGGCATTTCTTGTCTATTTTAACGGTTTATTTTTAGGGAAAAGTAAGTCAAAGGGGGAAAATATTTTATGGATAAGCTTGGCGGATTCATTTATCGACACCGAAAACTTGTCCTTTTCTGCTGGTTTTTTGCCATTATCGTATTGGGATTTTTCGCATTGAAACTGCCGACCGTGCTTAGTGGCAATGGCTTTGAATATAAAGGCGAATATAACAAAACGAGACAGATTCTTGAAAAAGAATTTGGACAGCCCAAATCCTCCATTGTCCTTGTGTTTCAACGTGAAAATTCTGTTAGTGATCAGAAATGGAGAGGATTTATTCAAGATACATTTATAAATCTGAAAAATTTCGATGGAGCAAAGGAAATCATCTCTCCCTATGCTCAAAAAGGAATGATAAAAGACGATTATGCCTACGGACTTATTACCTTTAATAAAAAAGCAGAAGCTCTTGGAAAAGAAATTGGCCAATTAAAGCAAAGATTAAAAAATGAAAAAGGTTTAAAGGTAACGATGACAGGTGAACCGGTAATTGTAAAAGACTTGAATACCGCAAGCCAAGAGGACCTTGCCAAAGCTGAAATGATTGGGCTTCCCATTACATTACTTGTTTTAATTCTTGCTTTCGGAGGGTTGGTAGCTGCTGCCATCCCGCTCATTATTGGAGTTGTGTCCATCTTAATTACATTGGGGACGGTTTATTTTTTTAGCTACCAAGCGAATTTAACCATTTTTATTTTAAATATTATTCCGATGATTGGACTTGCCTTAAGTATTGATTTTGCTTTGCTATTTATAAATCGCTATAAGGAAGAACTTCAGCGGAATTCCGTTACGGAAGCTATTAGAATCACCGTCGCAACGGCAGGACGTTCGATTATTTTTTCAGGACTATGTGTGTTTATTGGGCTTTCTGGACTTTGGTTTATCCAAATTGATATTTTTCAAAATGTTGCCCTTGGGGGAATGACTGTCGTTTTCATTTCCGTATTTTGCGCCTTAACGTTTCTTCCTGCCCTCTTGTCGGTAATCGGGAGCAGAATTAATAAATTAAGCCTTTTAAAGACATCGAAAAATCAAACGAGCATTTGGCACCGGTTTGCAGTAATGGTGATGAGGCATCCGATATTTTTAACTCTAATTGCTTTTATGATTTTACTAGTTGGCCTTATTCCTGTAAAACAGATGATTCTAACGATTCCTGGTACAGATTCCCTGCCGCCGAATTATCCTTCGAGAATGGCGTATGATCTATTTCGTGACCATTTTATCCCAAAGGATAAGAGGGATGAGAAAAAAGTAACGGTGATTCTTGAATCAAAGGGGGAGTTTTTAAATAAAGAAAATTTAAGCAAGGCAGAAAAGGTTGTAGAAAAAATTCAGAAGGACAAATTAGTCCGTACAATTAACTCTCCTTTTTCAGTTACTGGGCTCAAACGCTCAGACCAGTTATATCAATTTTTAAAATCTGGAGACAAGCAAAAGGTTATTCCGATTACGGACTATTATCTAAGCGGGAACAAAATGCGTCTGGAAGTATTTTTAAAAACAAGGGAACATTCCTCAAAAGCAAGAAAGTGGGTCGATTCTTGGACGAAACGGGATTTGGGAATCAACGCTGCTTTTGGCGGTACGATTAAATTTGAGCAGGAGATTTTTGATGAAATTTTTACAAAAGCTCCTTACGGGTTATTGTTAATCTTCTCTTCCACCTTTTTGATTCTTATGGCTGCCTTTCGCTCCATACTTATTCCGTTAAAGGCAATTTTAATGAATGTATTAAGCCTTGGATGTACATTCGGGATTGTTGTTTGGATCTTCCAGGAGGGACATTTTGGTTTAAAACCTGTGGATATTGCGTTGATTTTACCGGTGTTTGTGTTCACGCTTGTATTTGGTCTTTCAATGGATTATGAGGTCTTTCTGATTTCCCGGATTCAAGAGTTTTATTTAAAAACAGGTGATAATAGTGAGGCGACGATTGCTGGTTTAACCTATACTAGTAAAATTATTACCTCTGCTGCGGCAATCATGATTGTGGTTACTGGAGCTTTCGCCTTTACTGGTGTAATGCCCATTAAACAATTAGGCGTCGGAATTGCCATTGCCATTTTTATTGATTCAACCATTGTAAGAATGGTATTGGTCCCGGCCTTAATGAAGCTGCTTGGAGATTGGAACTGGTGGTTTTTTGGATATAAAAATAAACAGTTGCGCGAAAATCGCAAAAAGCCAGCCTGAAAAGGCTGGCTTTAACCTATTTTTATGACATATAGGAAAGAACCACTTTTTGTGGAAGATCTTTCACATTTTGCTTTTTACTTTTGATACGTTCACATGAAGGCATTTCGAAAGAAAAATCTTCTACCTCTTGAGGAATAACCCCTTCATTTTTTAATTGTTCAAACACCTTCTGCATCGCTTCTTCAGAGGATAGCTTTTCTTTGGAATTCTTCACTTGAAAACATTCGACACAGGTCTCGATGATATTTTCACCAATTTTTTCTTGGGCAAAAACTAACTGGGCCCCTGCGATTGATTCAACTTCATTATTTTCTAACTCAATTATAGTTGTTTTATTCATCATTGATTACCTCCTGCATTGATACCTCCATTATAGTCAAAAGAAAGTGCTTTTTAGGGGAATACTTCTATTTTTCATTTTTTATTCATATGTTTATGACATTTTTTTGTCAAAGTAGATTTATCCTTTAAAAACTCATACCATTTATTATTTAGACGAATACTACAAATATTACACATTTTGGAGGAGATTGTATTGAGAAAAACTATCTTTTTAATCCTTGCTCTCCTTCTTTTTTGGCAATCCTCCCCTGCACCATCCTTTGCTGTTGAGAGCGGAACTGATACAAGTGAAACAGTTCAATTGCGGATTCTTGAAACAACAGACCTCCATGCATCGCTAGTGAATTATGATTACTACCAGACCAAAGTGGACAACCGAATCGGGCTAATCAAAACGGCTACACTAATTAAACAGGCAAGGAAGGAAGCGGAAAACTCCTTACTTTTTGACAATGGTGACCATTTAAAGGGCAATCCTCTAGGTGAATATTTAGTACGAGTTAGGGGGCTTCACAAAGGAAAAATCCACCCAGTTTACCGTGCCTTTAATTATTTACATTATGATGCGGTTGCCATTGGAAATCACGAATTCAACTATGGGCTGTCCTTTATCAAAAGTGCGTTAAAAGGGCTAAAAATGCCTTATGTAAACGCGAATGTCTATTCCATAAAAACTCAAAAGCCTTATTTTAAACCTTATGTTATGTTAAATAGGAAGGTAGTGGATGAATCTGGAAATGCTCACCCTATTAAAATTGGTGTAATTGGTTTTATGCCAACACAAATCATGAAATGGGATAAAGCAAACCTTGAGGGCAAAGTAATCACTAAACCGATTGTTGATTCTGCAAAGGAATTTGTCCCGCAAATGAAAGCGCAAGGGGCGGATATTATTATCGCTCTTGCCCATACAGGTATTAGCAACGCACCTTATCACCAGGATACCGAACATGCCGTATTTTACCTCACAAAAATTCCAGGAATTGATGCCATCCTTGCCGGACATGCACACAGTATCTTCCCTGGTCCAACTTACAATCATCTGCCAAATACAGACTTAGAATTGGGATTAATCAATGGGAAGCCGGTAGTTATGGCCGGCTCATTTGGCAGCAGACTCGGGATAATTGATTTAAAGCTAAAAAAAATGGCGGGAAAATGGCGGGTTTTACAAAGCAGCTCCACTACATGGGCAATTGCTGATGAAAATGGAAACCCGCTTGTAAAAACAGATAAGGCTCTTTACAAACGAATTAAAGGGGACCATCAGGAAACCGTAGAATTTATAAAAAAACTTGGGCTGTAGCAGTCAAAAATTTGACAATTGAAAATAATTCTCTTTACAGTCGAATACTACCTCTACTATAATAAAAAAGAATATAAATAGGTTGTTTTTATTGGGGGAGTCTGTCAACACAGGCTCCCTTTTGCTTTTTTCAAGCAATACATACAGGAAGAGGGGAAAAAATGTCAACACAGGCAATCATAGCGATAGGTGTATTCCTAATTACCTATGCATTTATCGTTACAGAAAAAATTCATCGGACCATTATTGCAATGGCTGGTGGAATTATGATGGTACTACTCGGAATCGTGAATCAAGAAAAAGCCTTACATCATATTGATTTTAATACACTCGGTTTACTGACGGGGATGATGATCATTGTCGCCATCACCTCCGAAACGGGCTTATTTAATTATATTGCCATCTTTGCAGCAAAAAAAGTTAAGGGCGATCCTATTAAAATCCTTCTGGCTTTGGGATTAATCACTGCACTGGGATCCGCTTTTTTGGATAATGTTACGACCGTCTTGTTAATGGTGCCGGTCACATTTAGTATTACAAGACAATTGCGGGTAAATCCCATCCCTTATTTAATTACAGAAATCATAGCATCCAATGTAGGCGGGACTTCCACCCTGATTGGTGATCCGCCGAATATCATGATTGGCAGTGCAGTAAAGGAACTCACCTTTATGGAGTTTATTTACAATCTCACTGCGATTTCCTTTTTTATTTTGATTGTAAATATTGTTATTCTCGCGTTTATTTATCGAAAGCAGTTGCGTACCACTCCTGAATTAAAAGCGAATTTAATGGATTTAGATGAAAAACAGGAAATTACCGATAAAAAATTATTAGTGAAATGCCTTTTTGCCCTTGCTTTTACAATTTTAGGCTTCTTTTTACATCAGCTACTCCATTTGGAATCGGCATCGGTTGCATTAGCGGGTGCATTTCTTTTACTTATATTATCCGGGGAAAAGCATTTAGAAAAAGCATTTTTAAAGGTTGAGTGGTTGACGATTTTCTTCTTTATTGGATTGTTCGTTCTTGTTTCCGGTTTAATTGAAACAGGAGTTATTTCGTTATTGGCTGATTATTCTGTACACCTTACCGGTGGAAATGTAGCCTCATCCTCCATTCTGATTCTTTGGGTAAGTGCGATTGCATCGGCGTTTATTGATAACATCCCATTTGTTGCGACGATGATTCCAATGATTAAGGACATGGGATCACTTGGAATTAATAATTTAGAGCCACTTTGGTGGAGCCTGTCTCTTGGAGCTTGTCTTGGAGGGAACGGAACTCTCATCGGGGCAAGTGCTAACGTGATTGTGGCTGGATTGGCTGCAAAAGAAGGATACCATATTTCCTTTGGGAAGTTTTTGCTAATTGCTTTTCCATTAATGATTCTGTCCATTATCATTTGTACCGTTTATATTTATTTACGATATTTAATATAAGGAGCTGAAGAGATGAAAGTAATTTATACGTATGATGAGAAGCTTCTGGAATTAAATGAGACAGCAAATGACATCGACACTGAATTTACAATCACCAGCTTGGGCCCGGACATAAAAAAACAGATCTATAAAATTCGGGAAATTTTTAATGAAAATGATGTTTTAACAGATATCCTCGTCTACGCACATGCAAACCAGCGATACCAAATTATTGTCAGAAAAGATTTTTATAATGACTTTATTATTGAGCTTTTTAGACAAAGACTAGTAAAGGAATTAAAATGGTTGTAAATAATAAGGCTGCCATATTTGGCAGCCTTTTGCTTTATTGTATAAGAAATTATAAATTGCTTTTTAGAATGGTCCAGCTCCGGCGCCTCTGCTTTTCTTATTTAATCCATTTCTTTTGAAATTGGGAAATACTTGAATATTCTTCTTTCAATAGCCTTGATAACCGAATATAAATCGGAATAATCTCCTGATACATATTCACATTTGCTTCAATTGGCTCATGGTGGTTTGTTCCCCCAACCATATCGGAAACTACATTTAATGAACTAATTTCTCCTAAACTATACAGCCCTAGGATGGCTGCACCAAGACAGGAACTCTCAAAGCTTTCCGGGATATTCACTGCTTGATTGAAAATATCCGCCATCATTTGCCGCCAAAGCTCAGACCTCGCAAATCCGCCGGTTGCCTGAATACTTTTAGGCTCTCCAATCAATTCCTCCAGGGCAAGGAGCACGGTATATAAATTTAAAATAACTCCTTCTAGAACGGCACGGATTAAATGTTCTTTTTTATGATGCAGTCCTAGTCCAAAAAAAGACCCTCTTGCATTTGAATCCCAAAGTGGTGCTCTCTCTCCTGCCATATAAGGATGAAAAATCAAACCATCTGAGCCGGGGTTTACCTGTTCGGCAATTTCCGTCAAGAGTTCATAAGGATCTTTTCCAAGCCGCTTGGCTGCCTCGACCTCCGAGGCACCAAGTTGATCGCGAACCCAGCGAAAAATCATTCCGCCATTATTAACCGCTCCGCCAATCACCCAATGATTTTCCGTTAAAGCATAGCAAAAAATTCTTCCCTTTGGATCGGTTACAGGCTTATCCGTTACGGCGCGAATCGCACCGCTTGTCCCAATCGTTACAGCCACAACTCCCGGTTCAATGGCATTAACACCTAAATTTGAAAGGACTCCGTCACTTGCCCCAACAACAAAAGGAATATCTGCCGGAAGTAACAATTCCTCTGCCATTTTTTCATCTAATCCAGTGATACTAAAGGTTGTAGAAACCGGCTTAGATAGCTGATCACTTGTAACCCCAGCTACTTTTAGGGCCTCTTCATCCCATGTAAGTGACTTTAAATTGAACATCCCGGTAGCAGATGCTATCGAATAATCAATGACAAATTGTTTAAATAATTTATAAAATATAAATTCCTTAATCGAAATAAATTTATTCGTTTTCTTAAATAATTCCGGCTCCTCTTCCTTAAGCCACAATAATTTGGATAGAGGTGACATTGGATGAATGGGAGTGCCTGTTCGAAGGTAAATTTCATGTCCATTCAATTCTTTTAAAATTTTTTCTGTCCATTTAGCACTTCGGTTATCAGCCCAGGTAATGCAGCGAGTAAGCGGTTTTCCGGATTCATCCACCGCAATCACACTATGCATGGCTGAGCTAAATGAGACACAAAGGATATCACTTGGTGAAACTTTACTATTCTTTATTACGGTTTTAATGGTTTGAATGACTGCTGAAAAAATTTCTTCCGGATCTTGTTCAGCCGTTGCAGGGGTAGGGCTGAATAATGGGTATTCAATCCCATGTCTTTCAATAACTGTACCGTTTGCTGAAAATAAAACAGATTTTGTACTGGTTGTGCCAATATCAACACCAATGACGTATTTTGAGTTCATCTTAAAAGCCTCCTTCATGGGAACCGTTTTAAATGGTTCCCATGAAATTTTATCATATATTCTTTTCAATACTTTTAGTATCTGACATTTTAATGAATAGGAATCAACAAAAACCAAAAACAGGTGCATCTGCAAGATTCAATTCTTCGGCGACTTCCAATGCTATTGTGCCCATAATTGAAATAACCCTTCTGTTATTCCCAGATTATATATATAGTAGATTCCGAAAATAAAACTGACTGAACCGGCAATTTGAGTTAAAAATCGATTTAGCCCCTTGCTTTTTTTACTATATACAAATGGTATCCCAATAATAGTCGTAAACATCAGCATGCCAATGATTGTTCCCATACCAAAAATCAAAATATATAGGGCACATTGCCAGACGGTGGAAACGGTAGACATGGTCAATAACACCATTGCCGCACTTCCTGCTAAACCATGAATGAATCCAATAATGGTAATTTTTATTAAAGAAGCCCGTTCACTAGACTTTATGTTTTGCTTAGAATCTATCTTTTTCATAAAAACCATGCTTTTGATACCTAAATACACAAGCATAATACCAACTAGAAATTCAAGCGACATCGCCCATTTATCCGAAAGTTCCCCCTTCAAAATAACCAAAATCATTCCGACTATAAACAATGTGCTTGTATGACCAATACCCCAAAATACGCCGGTCAAAGTAGAACGGGAAAGTTTTTTACTATTACTCACCATCGTCGATACGGCAATAATATGGTCAGGTTCAATCGAATGCTTGATTCCTAAAATAAATCCAAGAAATAAAACCGAGATAAAACTCATGAACATTTATGTTTTTCCTCCCCTCTGATAAGAAAAGCGCAAGCGCCTTGTTCAGCCTCAGGCATAGCATAAGACAAGCCGGCGAGAAGGTTGCTCTTTAACCTTCTTGACGGCTTGGCTGTAGACCATCGAGGGGCAGGACGCTTGCGCTGGACAATTCACAAAGTCGAAAATTTTTTGCTTTCTTTACTTTTCAAAAAACAACTCGGTTGGCCTACGTCTCTTCCCCCATTACGCGCCAAACTTGTTCATAGACTTTTTTCAATGGAATATGATGCTGCTCTGCAATCGTTTTACATTCTTCAAATTCCGGTGCTCTTTGTACAACGAGGCCATCATAAATTCCTTCTTTTACGGTCACAGTTCCCCAGTTTGTCTCAACCTTTTTAAAGGTTCTTTCTAATCGATGAACCGTTAATGGATAATACCGAACTCCGAGTGTTGTCGTTTCTCTAAAGAGGATTTGTTTCATTGTATTTACTTTATTGAGTGAACAAAGCAGTTGAAGCAATATGCCCGGTCTGTTTTTTTTCATGTAAATAGGAGTATAGAAAACATCATTTGCCCCTGCTTCGAATAATAAGTCCATTACATATCCAAGCCATTCGCCTGGTATATCATCAAGGTTAACTTCCATTTTGACCATATGATCGTCAAGATGTTCATTGTCCGGTGGATGAGAAGCCATTTTGTTACTCTCCTCTCATGAGTGTTCAGTTTACTCCCCAATAATGACTCGAAGGACATTAGGATGATCGGCAAAGGTTTTCGTTCCAGCACCATAGCCAATTGCTTGAACCTTCATAGATGGATGGGAACAAAATTCTTCTGCAAGGACCGCGACAATTGCCGCACCTGTTGGAGTAGTAAGTTCCGCTCTGATATTCGATTGTTCAATTGGTACTCCTTTTAAGATTTCGAGTGTTGCCGGTGCTGGAACTGGATAGATACCATGGTCAATATGTATTCTCCCCGCCCCAACTGGAATAGGTGATGACTTGATTACGTTAATAGCCAATTGATGCACCAGGATTGCTGCTCCAATTATATCGATAATTGAATCAACCGCTCCAACTTCATGAAAATGAACCTTCTCTAACGGTATCCCATGAATTAGTCCTTCCGCTTCACCAATTCTTTTAAAAATTTTCAAAGCTGTTTCCTCTACTTGTTGAGAAAAACCAGCGCTTTTGATTAACTCAACGATATCCTGATAAGAACGATGGTCATGATGATGGTGGTGATGCCCATGCTCATGATTATGATGATGGTCATGATCGTGAGCATGCTCGTGCTCGTGGTGATGGTCATGATTGTGCTCATGCTCATGACTGTGACCATGGTCATGTTTATGAGCATGGTGATGAAGGTCATGCCTTCCCTCAATAGAGTTATTCACCAATTTCACGTCAAATTTCGTACTGGTAATTCCATTTTTCACAATCTTTTTCCACTGTAATTTATATTCATCTTCAATTTGAAGCTTTTTTAGTTCTTCTATAAGTTGATTGGGATCTGCACCAGCATCGATGAGTGAACCAATCACCATATCCCCGCTGATACCTGAAAAGCAATCAAAATAGAGTGTTTTCATTTTTTCCTGCCCCTTTTTGTGCAAGTTGATGAATTAAAACCGCGTTATATCCCCCGCCGAATCCGTTATCTATATTTACGACACTGATTCCGGACGCACAGGAGTTTAACATGGTTAATAAAGCTGATAGACCATTGAAATTGGCTCCATACCCAATGCTTGTCGGAACCGCAATAACAGGATGGGAAACGAGTCCACCTACCACACTGGGAAGTGCCCCTTCCATCCCCGCAACGACAACCGAGACCGTGGCATTTTGGATTTCTTCCAGATGATTGAACAACCGATGAATTCCGGCAACTCCCACATCATAAATACGATGAACATTACTCCCCAGTACTTCTGCCGTGACGGCCGCTTCTTCTGCAACCTTTAGATCAGATGTCCCTGCGCAAATTACTGCAATGTATCCATCGGCGTTTTCTTCGGAACACGTTTCATCTTTCCAAAATAAAATTCGAGCCGTATCATTATAAATAAATTCAGGACAAACATTTTGAATGATTTCTGCTTTTTCTTTAGAAACTCGAGTTACTAGAACTTGATGATTTCGTGACCTTAGTGATTGAATAATCGAAATGATTTGTTCTGCTGTCTTACCTTCACCGTAAACAACCTCTGGAAATCCCTGGCGCTTTTTTCGATGGTGGTCAACTTTGGCAAAACCCAGGTTCTCAAATGTTGCTAATTGTTTTTTGGCTTCTTGTACGCTAAGGGTACCTTTTTGAACTTGATTCAATATATCTTCAAGCATACTAATCCCCCCTGACGTTAAAAGTTGATTATTTTTAATAGAAAAAGCTTTGGTGCTTCTGCCAAAGCCTTTCTTTTTGCATGTATTTTTCAGATTTCTTTAAGATGAAACAAATGGTGATTAGGCCAGCACTTTGTTCATGCTTCCGCTCTGATAGCCAATTAAATCTAATGTTATATATTTATATCCGTATTCTTGAAGATTCCTTGTAATTGAATCATGAGAATCTAAAATGGTTTTCATATCTGCAGGCTCAACTTCAATTCTAGCAATATCCTGATGGGTACGGACACGAACCTGGCGAATTCCAAGAGATTTAATATAGTTTTCTGCCTTTTCGACCTTTGTAAGCTTTTCTTTTGTAATATACTCGCCATAGGCAATCCTTGATGAAAGACAGGCAAATGACGGTTTATCCCATGTAGGCAAATCAAACTTCCGTGAAAGTTCACGAATTTCTTCTTTAAACAAATTAGCTTCTTGAAGCGGACCGCGGATCCCTTTCTCTTTAGCAGCCTGCATGCCGGGGCGGTACTCATTCATATCATCTGCAATCACACCATAAATGACGTTTTGAAAACCCTTTGCTTCCATGACTGGAATTAATGAATCAAATAAACTACTTTTACAAAAATAGCATCTGTTTTTATTATTCTCTGCATATCCCGGAATCGCCAATTCAGAAGTTTCAATCACTTGATGTTTGACCCCAATCCTGTCCGCAAGTGCTTTTGCTTCTACAAGTTCATTTGATGGATAGGTTTCCGAGTCAGCCGTCACCGCAAGCACATAATCTGAGCCTAATGTATCAACTGCTGCTTTTAATAGAAAGGTACTGTCGACACCCCCAGAGAAAGCCACAACGACAGACCCCATTTCACGGAGAATAGACGTCAATTGGTTATATTTTTCAGTTAACATTGTCCCATCTCCCATCACTTTTTCTTTTGCCAACCACTGTTAACTTATTTTATTTATTTTTACATTATGTTTCTTTTTAAATTGTCATGCTTCCAAAGCCGCCATCAACCCGAATCAATGCTCCGGTTACAAAGCTTGAAGCTTTTTCCGATGCAAGCCAAACGGTTGTACCTTTAAGTTCCTCAGCCTCACCAAAGCGTTTCATTGGAGTATGTCTCATGATATCTTCGATTCTTTCTTTATCTAAAATTTTGCGATTTTGTTCGGCAGGGAAAAATCCTGGGATGATCGCATTTACACGAATCCCATTTGGCGCGAACTCACGTGCCAAAAATTGTGTAACACTATTAATCCCTGCTTTTGATACAGAGTAAGTAAATACTCTTGAAAGTGGTGTTGTGGATGAAACAGATGAAATATTAATAATGCTGCCCTTTCTTTCCTGTTCAATCATTTTTTTGGCAAAAATTTGACAGGTTAGGACAATCCCTTTTAAGTTTATGTCCATGATTTTGTCCCATTCATCCGTGCTAATATCAAAGAATGGTGTCGCACTATTTGTTCCAGGCGCATTCAAAACAATATCCCAGCCGCCGGACCATTGCTCAATTTCATTTGCTGCAGATATTAAAGATTCTTTTGAACTGACATCTGCTGAAAATGCCTTTGCTTCGCCACCGTTTTGTTCGATTTCCTTTACAACTTCCTCCGCTTTTTCAAGGTTTCGGCCGACGATAGCCACCTTTGCTCCATGTTCTGCCAACCCTTTTGCCATCGCAGATCCTAATACACCATTTCCCCCAATTGCAACTGCCACTTTTCCTGTTAAATCAAATAATTGTGCCATTTATCTTCTCTCCCTTATTCTCAAAATAAATTTCCGTTTTCATCAAAAGCAAAATCGTAAACATCTGATATTTGTTCCATATTTGGATGCTGCTTCACATAATCGAGTAAAGGCTCGGAAACTTCAATTTCACTTAGAACTAAAGTATTTTTAATCCGTACTAGTTTTACGTCAGTAAAATCTAATATATTGCATGTTTTCACAGCTGCTTGGATGGCCATTGTATCATTAGGCAAGGTGGTCGCAATTTTTGTAGGAGCACAAACAGTTGAAGTTAAACCATTCGCATAGGTCCCTTCCCGGTCCATTTTGTCTAAAAGACGTTGTGTCGTAAAATCTGCTGTTCCTACACCATTGGCATTGCCCTCCGACTGTGGAGTTACGTCAAGAACAATCATCTTGTTCACATCGGGACCACCAGAAGCATATGGAGTCGGGTATCTGCCTGTGATATTCGGGTCCATCCCATCACCCGAGATATTTTTGCCAATTTCATCAATCAAGAGAACATCCAATTGATCAAAATAAAGCTTTGGTAATAATGATTTGGCTTGCTTCTGTAAATCTGGTTCTTTTTCTATAACCTCTTCCGGAGTTAGGACTTCTACAACCGCCACTTTATCAAAGGCATTTTCAACGGTTGCAACCCCGAAAAGGAAAGGTGTTTTCTCCATAATAATCTTGGCCATTGCCGGTACATTTTCTGCCATATATTTAAATCCCATTTGATGACAGGCTTCTGCCCCTTTTTGCTTCCCTAATCCGATACTAATCATTTTCATAATTCCGCTTTCAACTGGTCCACGAAAAGCAGTGTGCGGTTTTACACGATTAATGACTACAATCCCATCGGCTTCTGAAGCGTATTTATCCACGTATACCGGTAATCCATTTGGCAATTCGCCGATTTTCACCACTTCCATGGACGAGCGAATTTCAGCGCCAACACTTTGTTCCGTCACTCCCAGGTGCTCCAAAACGGCCCGCTGACCTTCAGCCGTTGCTCCGCCATGACTTCCCATACTCGGGACAATAAATGGTTTTGCACCCAAACCTTTTAAAAATTGAACAGTTACAGCCGTAAGCTCTACAATTCGGTCCAGCCCCCGGCTTCCAACCGCAATAGCAATTTCCATACCGGGTTGAATTTTATTGGTAATGACATCGCGCTTTAATTTCTCACTTAAAGCCTGTCCGAGGTCATCAATCTTTTTATTGTCAAATTTCACTTTAACTTTTGCCATTTTTGGAACTGGAATATCTTTCAACAACTCTTGAAGTATACCCATAACCGCTTCACTCCTTTTCATTCATATCAAGTCTTCCACTTGTGATTTAATTCCATGTAATGTTCAAAAACTATTTTTCTTATGTAAACCCTTGTAATCCTTTTCATATTAATCTTTAAAGATATTTTTTAAATTCGTAAATTAATTTGTTTACCAAACAAATTAATTAACTGTATAATAACATTATGGTTTATTTACGTCAATATTTATGAAAATTTTCCTTTATTAAGGCTCTTTTCGTAAACTTTGTTGCTTTTAGACCTTAATAAGGGTCAAATACTTAAGTTTCTAGGC
>NZ_MLYR01000127.1 GCF_001866655.1 Bacillus sp. MUM 116
TTTAACCTTTTGGACGGATTGGCTTGTGACCTCGAGTGGGCAGGACGCTTGCGCTGGACAATTCTCGAAGCCGAATTTTCTTTCTTATCTCAAAAAAAACCTTCTGCAATTCTTGCAGAAGGTTTTTTTGTAATTTATATCTGTACAAAGTTGGATGCGAGTAATTCTTTGTAAAAATTATCAAATTGTTCAAGATTCATTTGCTGCTGGGCATCAGATAATGCTACAGCAGGATCTGGATGAACTTCTGCCATCACTCCATCTGCTCCAATAGCAATTGCAGCTTTAGCTGCTGGAAGCAGAAGATCTCTTCTTCCAGTTGAGTGTGTTACGTCTACCATAACTGGCAAATGAGTCTCTTGTTTTAAAATCGGTACTGCAGAAATATCTAATGTATTTCTTGTTGCACGTTCATATGTGCGAATACCACGTTCGCAAAGAATAATTTGTCCGTTCCCTTGTGCCATAATATATTCAGCAGCATTAATAAATTCTTCAATGGTCGCCGCAAGTCCTCTTTTCAACAATACAGGCTTATTTACAGCTCCGGCTGCTTTTAATAATTCAAAATTTTGCATA
This sequence comes from Bacillus sp. MUM 116, assembly GCF_001866655.1. Taxonomy (GTDB): domain Bacteria; phylum Bacillota; class Bacilli; order Bacillales; family Cytobacillaceae; genus Neobacillus. The sequence goes on from NZ_MLYR01000127.1 coordinate 580, forward strand.
TTACGGGCACCAATTTGAATCACATCAAGGTACTCAGCTGCCATTTCAATATCGGCAGGATTTACAATTTCGCTGATTACAGCCATATCAAGTTCCGTTGCAACTCGTTTTAAGATTTTTAAGCCTTCAACACCTAAACCTTGGAAGTCATATGGTGAAGTTCTTGGTTTATAGGCTCCTCCACGTAAAAGTTTTAGCCCTTTTTCCTTCATGGCTTTGGCAACAGTAGCCACTTGCTCATAGGATTCAACCGCACAAGGTCCAAATACAAAATGCGGCTTGCCATCTCCAATCTTTTCACCTTTTAAAGTAACAATTGTGTCTTCAGGCTTTTTCTTTCTGGAAACTAGCAATGCTTTACTGTGATCATCTTTTTGAAGATCTAACCCTGCCTTAAAAATTTCTTTAAAAATATGATCAATGGTTGAATTTTCAAAAGGACCATCATTGTGCTCTTTGATAACTTCCAGCATTTTTCTTTCACGGACCGGGTCGTATCGGTAAACTCCCTGGTGACCTTTTACTTGGCCAATCTCTTGAACGAGCCGGGCTCTTTCGTTAATTACCCTCAACAATTCCAAGTTTAATTCATCTACACGTGACCTCAGTTGCTCCAATTCATTTGCGGTCATGATTTTCCCCGTCCTTTCATCGCCATTCAGATATTTATATTCCATAAATCCTGAGTGCCGTTCGTTTTAAAATTTAATTTGAAAAAAATTTTCTGTTTTTTCAATAATTAGGCTTTATTATAGCGGAAAAAATTATTTTTGTCACCACTTTTTTCTTTAATAATTAAACGCTTTTAAGCATTAAAGTAAATTAAAGATAATAAATTAATATATGATGTAAATTTGATTAATGTGAGGATTTTAAAAAAAGCACCCTAAATGGATGCCGGTAAAAATTTACTGATTTTCCCCAATCGCTTCTGCCAAGGAACGCTTGGTAATTTTCCAATGAGAGGCATTCCAGCGCGCTTCGCCATTTGAAAACAGGATCGCTTGAGGTGATTCATGCTTTATATTAAATTTCTCTGCTATTTCGTTTGATAGTGGGCGTGAATCCTGGACAGCTAAAAAGTAAGCAGGAAGAGCCGCTTCTGCATCGGCAAATTTTTGATATTCCTGATATGCAGCCTGACTGATTGGACAGGTTAAACTATGTTTTAAAAGAAAAAATTTCTCTTCTTTTTTCAGTAATTCTTCAAACTGTTCTTGTGTTTCTATTTTTTCTAACATTTTAATTCCCTCCAAAAAATAAACGGTGAAGTCATTTTATCACTTCACCGTTCCTATCACAAATAATCGGTTTACGATTTCAAAAAATTTAGTGTTTTACTTTTAACTCTTCCTCATCAAAAGCTTTTTTTGCTTCTTCTAATTTTCTTTTTATATCATCGCTATTTAGAGGAATTTCCGTTCTTATGCTCATCCTTTTTTCTTGTGGGGGGTGAATAGGAATATAGATTACTTCTGATTTTTCTCCTTGTTCTTCATTGGCCTTGGGCTTCAGTTTAGTTTTGCTCAAAAGATCAGATGATTGCTGAACAATTCCTTGTGTAATGGATGTCGTTTTAGATGCAAGCTGGCTGCTTTTGTTAACCATATCCCCCCGCAAATCCACGGTTTTTTCCATAAAAAGCCCGGTTTGCTTACAAAGCTTGTTTCTTATTTCCTTGCCTGCTTTAGGTGCAAACAGCAGTGCTGCCGCCGCCCCTACCATTCCGCCTATTATTGCACCAAGTAAAAAACTATTGCCGGAATCCTCGTTTCTTTTTTGGTTCGTTTCTTGTTTCTCGTTTTCCTTGTTAGACATCTGCCATCCCTCCTTGGCTTTGTTATTTTATCTTGCTCTTACCCTTTCTCTTTCTCTTTCAACTGGTGAATTTAAATCTTTTTCTTGTTTTTTTGCCTTCCATTTATCCTTGATTTCAAGAATAACATTACTCCATTGAATAATTTGTGAAACTTTTTCCCTACTTTGTTCAACCTGTTTGTCAAATGAATTTGTCAGTCCTTGTAATGTCCCATTAAATTTGCTTACCGTTGTCCCAACTTCCTTCACCGCATCCACAACACTGTTTAAACTTTCTGACTTATATTTAAAATCATCTGCAAGAGCATTCGTTTTTTGTAAAAGTGCGGTTGATTCGGATGTGACCCCTTCAAGTTGTGATTCGAGCCCTTCAAGAGTTTTTGATACGCTTTTAAGAGTCTCTCGAAGAGACGTGAGCATTTTGGAAACATAAATTACCAGGACTAAAAAAGCAATTGCAATCAAGGCAACGCTTAAGTATAAAATAATAATCATTCTGCACCTCCGCTTGATTCTACCATTATGTATTACCCAACCATGTTGAGTATAAACCTCATCAACATTCTATACTACTTCAATATTTTTGTCTTGTTTTCCTGCTATTTGATTGATAAAATATCGTTATTTTTCAACATTTAATCATATTCGGGTACAATAGAGAGGTAGTATAAGATTTTTCTCGGAGGCGTTTGAAATGAAGGATCCACGGATTGAGAAACTTGCAAATAATTTAATCAACTATTCTGTTCAGCTTCAAAAGGGAGAAAAGGTATTAATTGAGAATTTTGGATTGCAGCGTGAACTCGTTACCGCTTTAGTTAAGGAGGCTTATGAAGCAGGAGGCTTCCCATTTGTTCTTTTAAAAGACCATCAAGTAGACCGTTCTTTACTACTTGGTGCCCAGGAAGAACAATTTAATCTAATGGCTGACTTTGAAGCTAATGTGATGAAACAAATGGATGCATACATAGGCCTGCGTTCCGGCAGTAACATAAATGAGCTTGCTGATGTACCAGATGAAGGAATGAAGATTCAAGGGAATACGATTGGAAAAAAAGTTCATCGCGACATCCGGGTGCCGAAAACAAAATGGGTTGTCCTTCGTTATCCGACATCTTCCATGGCTCAATTAGCGAAAATGAGTACAGAAGGATTTGAAAACTTTTATTTCAATGTTTGTAACCTGGATTATGGAAAAATGGATAAAGCAATGGATAGCTTGGTTGAACTTATGAACCGAACAGATAAAGTTCGGCTAACAGGCCCAGGTACAGACCTTTCCTTCTCGATTAAAGATATTCCTTCTATCAAATGTGCGGGAAGATTGAATATTCCTGATGGAGAAGTGTATACCGCTCCTGTCAAAGACTCTGTCAACGGTGTTATTACCTACAATACTCCTTCCCCATATCAAGGATTTACATTTGAAAATGTAAAACTTACCTTTAAGGATGGAAAAATTGTTGAAGCGGAAGCAAACGATTCTGAGCGAATCAACAAAATTTTTGATACCGATGAAGGCGCCCGCTATATCGGGGAATTTGCCATCGGGGTTAATCCGTTCATCTTACATCCGATGCAGGATATTTTATTTGATGAAAAAATTGCAGGCAGCTTCCATTTCACACCTGGCCAATGTTATGATGATGCATTTAATGGAAACCATTCCAACATCCACTGGGATATGGTAAATATCCAACGTCCAGAATATGGCGGCGGTGAAATTTATTTTGATGATGTCTTGATCCGCAAGGATGGTTTATTCGTTATTCCTGAACTTGAAGGACTTAATCCTGAAAACTTGAAATAAGAAAAGCGCAAGCGCCTTGCTCAGCCTCAGGCATAGCACAAGACAAGCCTGCCGAAAGGTTGTTCTTTAACCTTTTGGACGGATTGGCTTGTGACCTCGAGGGGCAGGACGCTTGAGCTGGACAATTCTCGAAGCCGAATTCTATACTTTCATAATAAAAAATGGATGCCGCTTATCGGCATCCATTTTTTATTATGAAAGCTGTTTTTCGTATGATTCTTGGAATTTCTGAATATCTCCCGCTCCCATAAAAATAATTACGCTATTATCAAACTTTTTAAGGACAGATGTATTGTCTTCGTTAAGAATTTCCGCCCCTTCAATTTTTTCCTGAAGATCCTTGATTGTCAGTTTTCCATGGTTTTCACGAGCAGAACCAAAAATATCGCATAAATAGGCCTTATCTGCTTTGCGTAAACTTTCAGCAAAATCTTCAAGAAACGCTTGCGTACGCGTAAAGGTATGCGGTTGGAAAACAGCAATTAACTCCCGATCAGGATATTTTTGTTTAGCCGCTTCAATTGTTGCTTTTATTTCAGTAGGATGATGTGCATAATCATCAATTAAAATTTGTGAGCCCATTCTTTTTTCAGAGAATCTTCTTTTAACTCCCTGGAACGTACTTAACTGTTCCTTGACAATCGAAACATCAATTTCTTCGTAATGACAAATAGCAATGACTGCTAGAGAATTTAAAACATTGTGATCGCCAAAGGTTGGAATCGAGAAGGAATCATAAAAAGTATTTCGAATAAATACATCAAAGCTCGTTCCATCTGTAGTTTTCACAAGATTTTTGGCTTGGTAGTCGTTCTCTTCATCAAAACCGTAAAACAATACTGGAACCTTTGCCTGGATTTTTTGAAGCTGCTCATCATCCCCGTACGCAAATATTCCCTTCTTTACCTGGATGGCCATCTCTTGGAAGGCTGAAAAAACATCATCAATATTGGCAAAATAATCCGGATGGTCAAAATCTATATTGGTCATGATTGCATAATCTGGAAAGTAGGATAAAAAGTGCCTTCTATATTCGCATGCTTCGAAAACAAAATATTCGGCGCCTTTCTGGCCTTTTCCTGTACCATCGCCAATTAAAAACGATGTAGGTTTTGCCCCCTCCATAACATGAGCAAGCAGCCCTGTTGTGGATGTCTTCCCATGGGCGCCTGTAATCGCAATACTTGTAAAGTTTTGCATAAAATCTCCCAAGAACCGATGATAACGGACAATCGGAAGCCCCAGCTTCATCGCCTCTTGAATTTCTTCGTGGGTATCAGGAAAGGCATTTCCTGCAATAATAGTCATTCCCGGTTTGATATTTTCTTTTTGAAAGGGAAGGATCTTTATTCCTGATTGCTCAAGGGCAGTCTGAGTAAAAAAGCGCTTTTCGACATCTGAGCCTTGCACTTCAAAATTCATATCATGCAGAACCTGTGCCAACGCACTCATTCCAGATCCCTTAATACCTACAAAATGGTAAATAGTCATCTAAAGAACCTCCAACCAACGTCTATCTGTAAAACAGTATATGACATCTTACTTTATTTGCTAAAAGAAAAGCGGAAGCGCCTTGCCCAGGGGCGACGAGCATAAGACGAGCCGACATGAAGGTTGTTCTTTAACCTTCTTGACGGATCGGCTTATGACCTAGAGCCCCTAGGCGCTGGAGCTAGCCACAAAAAGTTAACTATATTCTCATTGTAATCACATTTAAATATTATAACACTCTTTGTTCTTAAAAACTATTTAATAAGTGATTACTGTTATTTTACAATTTTAACGCAATAAACAATCTATGTTAGTGCCCATTATAAATCGATTCTAAATCGGATGCGTTCATTAAGACCTCACGTGGCTTGCTGCCATTTGCACTTGAAATAAACCCATTTGCTTCAAGCATATCCATTAATCTTGCTGCACGATTATAGCCAATTTTAAAGCTGCGCTGCAAACTGGAGGTGGAAGCCGTACCTTGGTCGATGATAAACTCACAGGCTTCATAAAAAAGTTCATCTTCCTCCTCTGTAACTTGCGCTTTCTTTAGAAGTTCTTCTTGTTCGAACAAATAATCCGGTTCCTGCTGTTCCCTTGCATGGGCAACGACAAGATCAATTTCTTCATCAGAAACATAGGTTCCTTGCAGGCGGACTGGTTTCGATGAACCATTTTCTAAAAAGAGCATATCACCACGACCAAGCAGTTTTTCAGCCCCGCTGATATCAATGATTGTCCTTGAATCAATTTGGGATGAAACGGAAAAAGCAATTCGAGTTGGAACATTTGCCTTGATCAATCCTGTAATAACATCAACAGAAGGTCTTTGAGTGGCAATGATTAAATGAATTCCACAAGCTCTCGCCTTTTGGGCAATTCTACATATGGCTTCCTCCACATCCGCCGGAGACATCATCATTAAATCCGCTAACTCATCGATAATAATCACAATAAATGGAAGCTTATCGGAATATCTCTTATGTTCCATTGCAAGCTCGTTAAAACGGTTAATATCCCGTACGCCGGTATGGGCAAAAAGCTCATAACGTCTTTCCATTTCTTCCACAGCCCATTTTAAAGCTGCGGTTGCCGCTTTTACATCCGTTATAACCGGACTGACCAAGTGTGGAATCCGATTATAAGGAGCGAGCTCTACCATCTTCGGATCAATCAGCAATAGCTTTAAATCTTCAGGACTCGCTTTAAATAATAAACTAACAAGAATTGTGTTAATACAAACACTTTTTCCCGAGCCAGTTGCACCCGCAATTAAACCATGCGGCATTTTCTTTAAATCTGTCACAATTGGTTTCCCCGAAATATCAAGCCCTAGCACAGCAGTTAAAGGGGAACTGGATTCTTTAAATACATTGCTTTGGATAATTTCATTAATAAAAACCGGCCGTGATTTCTGATTAGGAACTTCAATTCCTATCGTATGCTTCCCAGGAATCGGAGCCTCAATCCGTATGTCTCTTGCTGCAAGGCTTAATTTAATATCATCGCTAAGGTTTGTAATTTTATTAACCTTGACACCAGGCTCTGGCTGAACCTCGAATCGGGTAACGGCTGGACCTTGTGTTACATTTACAACTTTTGCCCCTACATTAAAATTTTGCAGGGTTTGATTTAGTAATTCTTGTTGGTATTCAATCCAACCAGTATCTTTTTCGACTATAACTGGCGGGTTTAACAAAGAAATCGTAGGAAATTGATAGACATCCGTTTCCGAAATAGCTACTTCCTTTTCAGCTTGGGTTTCAAAATATTCTGCTGTCACTTCTTTTGGCTCTGTATTTTCTGCTTGTGCTTCAGCCTCTTCCTTCGGTACAGTGTCTTCTTCTTGAGAAATCACTTCTGCCTTTGGTTCAGATATTTCTATTTGAAAAGCTGGCTCCTTCTTTGGAGCTACCTGAACCACAGGGACCTCTTTAACCATTGCAGCATTAATTTCCAATTCAAGCGGTTTTATTATTTCATTTCCTATTATTCTTTGTTTTTTTCTTTCTTCCCATTTCTGCTTATCCTGTTTTAACATCATGACATTGAAAGGTAAATGGGACCGTTTTTGACTTGGGTTTTCCTGCACCTCAATGGTTTCTTCGCTCATTTGCGGAGAGTTTTCAGGTTCATCAAGTTGAACAGATATGGTATTTTGATCACGATCATCTAAAGAGTCTGGGACGTTTAAAGAGGACTCCTGGTATTTCGTATCCTTCTCTTTTTCAACTTCCATCCTTAACGGACTTGGTTCTGTTTTTAAGGTAACAGAATGTTCATGTTGTTCCTTAGTTGGAACAACATGAACATCGAGAATGTCTTGGTTCGTTTCAGCCGAGTCAGTCTCTTCTTTTAAAAAATGAGTCAGTTCATGCTCAACAACGATGGAACTGCTCGTCTTCACAGGTTTTTTAAACCCAAAAACAGGTGAAGGAATTTCAGTCGCATGAAAAGGTCTGGTTTTTTTTGGCTGCTGCTCAGTTTGGATTTTCGGTACTGCTCTTTTCTCAGGCTTAACCTCGGTATGCTCGGCCTCTTTTCTTTTCTGTTGCCTTTCCACTCTTTTTGGAGGATTTTCATTATTTTTGGCAATGTTTTTTTCATCTTGGGTAATCGGTAAACGAAGCTTTCCTTTTGGATATTGGTAGGAAATACGGGCATTAATATCCCTGCCGCCTTCCTTATTTTTTAAAGAAGGAAGATCTCTTAACTCATTATGTATTTTAGATTGATTCGATTCATAATTAAAATCATCTTCATCTTCTTCATCATTTTTAAACCTTTGAAAAAAGTTTTGGAACCAGCTCAAAACTATCACTCTTTCTACTTTCATCTATTATTCTATTTTAGCAGTATTTGATAGAATTTCGACAAAAAAACTAATCATTAGTCAAAATATAGTGGTATAGGTTGTACTCTGTAAAAAACAAATGAAAAAAGACCACTTTTTATTGTGATCCTTCCCCATTTTTTCACTTATTTTTTCCTAAAATAAAGATTGGCTCTAATTCCCCGTCCTCATATATAAAAGACAATGCCGTTATTGGCACATGGCCGCCTGCAAAGAAACTCATTGCCATTTGCGCCATAACGTCATAGCCCCGGTCATTACGGACATCGGCAATAATCAGCACATCTTGGTGCGGCACAGCTAAAACCATCGTTCCTGAAACTTTCTTTTGCATCTCGTTTAAAAAGCCTTTATTTAGAATTCGGCTTGCATCATAACCATCATTTGAATTGAGGAAATAAAAGACATTTCCAGCAACTGAATCTTCTTTCAAGGGGGTTGGAAGTGATCTTGCATTAAATAAAGCAATTTCTTTGATTCGCTTTTCTTCCCATCCCTCATTTTCCATCACACGTGAATCAATTAATCGATAGGTTTTTCCCATATCAATGGCATAATAAATTTTTGTCTCGGCCGTATGCTCATCGACTAAAAATGATACACCCTCTTCTGCTTCAGATGGAAAGGAAGTGGAACGAATAACCGGAAAAATATTCTTTTCATGGTTTGTTAATTGAACTTTGTCTTCCATGGCCTTTAGGCCTTCTTCAACATAATAAACCACTTCATCGATTGCTTTTTCTTTATGGGCATGCCAATTCGCGATTATTCCCGGTAAAGAAATCGTTATCCCTTTCCCGGCTGTAGTGTTTTCAATTCGAAGCTGATCTTTATCGCGGTCATAAGTGATGTTCCGATTCGATGCCGCTAATCTCTGTTCTAATTCTTTTCGCATTTTTCTGCTATCCATTTTCATATAAAAATCCCTCCATTGAAAAGGAGATGCGCAACTTATTGTAACATGAAAAAACTCCATCTCAAAGGGAGATGGAGGGAAACCGATTTATTTTAGACCCTTTATGAAGTTTTCGATCTCTTCTTGGGTTTTTCGATCTTTACTTACAAAGCGACCAAGTTCTTTTCCATTTTCAAAGCCGATAAAGCTCGGAATTCCAAATACATCAAGCTGCCCGCAGAGATCAATAAATTGATCACGGTCAACATGAATAAAAGTATAGTCCTTAAAATTTTCCTCGATTTCAGGGAGAACCGGTTCAATGAAACGGCAATCTCCGCACCATTTTGCTGAAAACATAAATATCGTTTTTCCGTTATCACGAAGTTGTTCAAATTGCTCCATTGATTCTAAATTTTTCATATTAAATTCCTCCAGTTTATTTTGTAAGTTTATATTTAAGGTTCGTTTGATAATGGTATTGTCCAATCAACAGGTTCATGATATGAGTAAACATTTCATCCCGTTTAATAAAACCATTGGTAAAAATTCCAATTGCCCCTTCTTTTTTACGAACATTTTCCCTTTTAGAAAATTCCTCCATTACTGGACCTAATTCTTCTCCAGTTCTTAAGCGTGCCGCCACTTCTTCAGGCAGCAGGATTTTTGCTCCTCCGGCAATAATCGGTTCCTGTTTTTTTGCGGTAAGTGCACCCCAATTACAAATGAATAACCCATGTTTTGATTCCTGCACGCCGCCTTCAAGTCCAATGCCAATATCACCATTTCCCTGTTCAAGTGCACCTTTTGCCCGATTGATGGCACCTTGAATTGTCTCGTCATCCGAAAATGGCTGGTCACTTACTCCTGATGGAATATCTAATGCAAGAAATTCTGCGTCCGTTTCAACAAATGCATTTTTCATTGCGGTAATTTTAGCAGGATTTTTTGTTCCGATTACGATTTTCAAAGTGCTGTCCCTCTTTTTAGCTATTTGATTTGATGGAATCCACGGTTGTTTGGTCACAAGCTTTTACAAGTTTGACTAATAATTCTTTAGCAGCCGCATAATCATCGACATGAATAATGGAAGCATGTGTATGGATGTAGCGGGAACATATCCCGATAACAGCACTTGGAACACCTTCATTTGATAAGTGAACTCTTCCTGCATCTGTTCCGCCCTGCGACACGAAATATTGATATGGAATATGATGAGTCTCAGCCATATCTAATACAAATTCTCTCAATCCACGGTGTGTCACCATAGAGCGGTCTAAAATACGTAGTAAAGTTCCTTTTCCCAACTGCCCAAATTCAGACTTCTTCCCTGACATATCATTTGCAGGGCTTGCATCAAGGGCAAAAAAGATATCAGGTTTAATCATATTGGCTGCCGTCTGGGCTCCTCTTAACCCTACTTCCTCCTGAACCGTTGCTCCGGAATACAAAATATTTGGCAAGGTTTCATTTTTTAATTCTTGAAGAAGTTCAATAGCTAATCCACAGCCATAACGATTATCCCAAGCCTTTGCCAAAATTTTCTTCTGATTGGCCATTGGTGTAAAAGGACAAATCGGTAAAATTGCCTGCCCTGGCTTTATACCAATTCGCTCGGCATCTCCCCTATCATCGGCACCAATATCAATCAGCATATTTTTGATTTCCATTGGTTTATTTTTCTTGGATTCATCAAGAAGATGCGGAGGGATCGAACCCACTACCCCAATCACTGGACCATTGTTCGTCATAATTTGAACACGTTGGGCTAAAAGAACCTGGCTCCACCAGCCGCCAAGCGTTTGGAAACGAATCATCCCATTATCGGTGATGGAAGTAACCATAAAACCTACTTCATCCATATGTCCGGCCACCATGACAGTCGGTCCGCTTTGACTGCCCTTTTTCACACCAAAAATACTTCCAAGGTTATCCTGGACAATTTCATCCGCATATGGGGTTAATTGTTCCCGCATAAATTTTCGTACTAAATGTTCATTTCCAGGAGCACCGGGAAGCTCCGTCAAGGTTTGAAAAAGTTTTAAAGTTTGTTCGTTCATTTTCAAACTCCTTAAAATTTATTTATGTATTATTTTATTTTACAGAATCATTTCTATGATGACCAACATTTCAAACTGCCAATGGTTTTATTATGTTCAGACTAATAAATACGATATACTAAAAGAAGATTGAAACTTTGAGTATGTATATTTCGGAGGTGCTTAGTTTATGAACTGGAAATCTTTTTTGTTTGGTGCAGCTGCAGGAGCTCTTGGCAGCATAGCCGTAAGAGAACTGATTGCTCAAAAATCAACGATTTCACCTGAGAAAGTGTTAACAAATGTAAAAAACCAGTTTAAACAAAATGGAGCCATTAGCGGATCATGGATCCATATGAAACCCGAGCCCTATCAAAAGGAGCATATTCACTATCAAGTTTTTAAAGGCGGCATTTCAAAAAATAACAGCGGTGAAAACGAGCAATATGAATTCATTGCCGATGCAAAAACGGGCACCATAATCGATGTCCATTCTTTATCTACTAACTAAGAAAAGCGCAAGCGCCTTGATCAGCCCCGACAAGCACAAGACAAGCCGGCCGAAAGGTTGTTCTTTAACCTTTTGGACGGATTGGCTTGTGACCTCGAGGGGCAGGACGCTTGCGCTGGACAATTCTCGAAGTCGAATTTTATACTTTTTATCTCATAAACCGAAAGCCGTATCCTTGATACGGCTTTCGGTTTAGTTTCTTTTTATTGACTCCACAATTTGTCCATCTAGCCCCCATTTAACTGCACGATAAAAGGCATCATGATAAAAGGTAAACCAGGCATTTTTTTCAAGGGCATAGGGCAGCCATTTCTCTTTTGCCGCAATCGAGTTCATCGGATAATCATCATAGGCCATAACCCAAAGGACATTTTGATGGGCATGCGTCGCCAATAGATCCGCCATGTGTACAGCCAGTTCATCGCCATCTTCAATTAGTAAAATCGAATGACCATTACTATGCCCGCCAGTATGAATCATGGTAAGGGAACCTAAGTTCCACTTTTCCTCAAATGGAATCACCTGGTTTTCAATCGCCTGCCAATTTTCCTTCCAATATGTATTTTTCGAACGGATATTCGGATTCCGCATTTCATCCCATTCAATTTTGGAGGTAATAATTTTTGCATTTGGAAAAGTTGGTATATATTCCCCGTCAACAAGCTTTGTTAGACCACCGGCATGATCAAAATGCAAATGCGTCATCAAGACATAATCAATCTCTTCCGGTTTTAATCCAGCCTGTTCAAGAGATGCTTCCAATTCCGATTCCTTTGTTACTCCAAAATTCCGTAATTGTTTTTCCGTTAATTTTCCTTTGCCAATTCCGGATTCAACTAATAGATTCATTCCATCCATTTGGATTAAGATCGGATCTGTCGAACATTCTATTTGGTTTTTTTCATTGGCCGGATATTTTTTCGACCACAATATTTTCGGCACAACTCCAAACATCGCACCGCCATCCAAGTTTGTAACTCCGCCTGAAAGCCAAATTAGCGAAACTTTTCCTATTTGTAACCTATCCATTCACATCTCCTCCTTTCCTCTATTTTATCATTTTCTGACAATTTAAAAAACAAAAAGAACAGGCCCTATAAAGAACTGTTCTTTCCATCATTTTGATATTTTACTTCGCAACGATAAATACGGTTTCCTTTTTCGGAAAATTTCTGTTCATATTCCGTCATGATATTTCCTTCATAATCGCTTTTGTGAAGGTCAAGACTGAGATATTTCAATAATAAACCATACTCAGAAAAACTCATTAACGAATACTCGAATAGCCCTTGATTATCTGTTTTAAAATGAATTTCTCCGCCGTCGATTAAAATGTCCTCATATTTCTTTAAAAAATCTTTATACGTCAATCTTCTTTTTTCATGTCGAATCTTTGGCCATGGATCGGAAAAATTTAAATACACCCGATTTACATCATTTTTTGCAAAATATTTTTCCAACTCGCTTGCGTCCACATTTAAAAGCTTTAAGTTCGGTAAATCCGCTTCAATTAAACGATCTAATGCGGCAACAATCACGCTGTCATATACCTCAATACCCATGTAGTTAATATCCGGGTGGGCTTTAGCCATTTCCGTGATAAAACGGCCTTTTCCTGTTCCAATTTCAATGTGAAGCGGCTGAGCTTTCGCAAATGCTTCGTTCCATCTGCCTTTGAAATCTTCTGGATTTGACACAATATATTGTGGATGCTGTTCTATTTTCTCCTTTGCCCAAGGCTTATTTCTAAGTCTCATCTTTACACTCCTAAAAATAATTTCGTTCAAACCTTACCATCTATAACTTATGCGCGCAAGACAAATCTTTTGGAAATGATGGCAATGTATAATCAAAAAAAGAATTCACAACCTAACTGTGAATTCTCTTATTATCACTTGAAAGGGTGTTACTCTATGCCATTAAGTCACCAAGACCAAGTTACCTTGCTAAAAGATATATTAAGTAATCATCAAACAGATTGCTGCGGATCTGTTGCAGAATGTGAACAATTGGAACGGTTAGTCAAATCCCTTATGGTCAATACACAAGTTGATCAAAATGTAAAAAACATTTTGCAGGAAGTTTATCGATACAGCCAAAATGGAGCCCAGACTGCCCATTTAGACCAGCATATTTTATCAAACCAGGAAAACCTTTCAGGATGGGTTAGTCAAATTGATCAATTTTCATAATTAAAAAATCACATTTAAAAACTTTACCCACTTATCCATTTCCTGAAATCTACTTTTGTTTTTATGCCATTGTATAGAGGACAGTGTTTGGATTGCCACATACCATTTCATTCGCAGTCTTAAATCGTCCGTTAAGGTTTCTCCGTACATTGCTAACCATTTGTCCCAGCGTTCTTCCGGAATATACCAATAAAGAAGAAGCCCTAAATCAATAGCTGGATCGGCAATCATCGCCCCGTCCCAATCAATCAAATACAACTGGTTGTTCTCGTCCAGCAGCCAGTTGTTATGATTGACATCACCATGGCAAACGACCTTTTCTTCGCTAAAAATATTCGATACTTCTTTTTTTAAAAAGTCCATCGTTTTTTGTACTTCCGGTATGCCAAGAACCTCTGACTCTAATTGTGATTTTACTGATTGAAAAATCGTTTCCGGAGACAATGCTGTTTTTTCAAGGCGACTTAACATGCCAAGCATTGGTTCTGAGCAATGGATTTTTTTCAGAAGTTTCGCGACGACCTCATGATCCATTTCGGCCGGTTTAAGTTCCCTGCCGGAAAGCCATTGCTGTGCTGTTATCACGTCACCATTTTCCAATCGTCTTGTCCAAACAAGCTTAGGGACAATGCCTTCAGCAGATAAGACTGCAAGAAATGGAGAGGAATTGCGCTTTAGAAATAGCTTTTGATCATGATATTGCGCAAAAAAGGCTTCTCCAGTTGCGCCTCCTGCCGGGACAATTTCCCATTCTTGTCCAAGTAAATGTTCCAAAATTGTTCACCTTCAATTATGACCGTTCTAATGGGATACATCCCATCTAAATTCCGAAGTAAAATCGTTGCTGCTTAAAGGTTCTTTCTTTCCAGTATTACTTCAACAGCTTTAAAAAATAACAAAAATAAAAAAAAGCTATTGATATCATTTTCACACAATAGCTATCTTAATAAATTTTATCTCCAATAGGCTTTTTTCGTCAAGTAATCTTGCCAATCTATTTTTTCGCAAAAATATTTAAACTGATAGGATGAATTTTTGTTTTCCTCTCGGAGATTCTCCTGCTATAAGAATTTCCAGCATCATTATGGTCAGCTAATACAAACCATTCTCCTTCTGTAAGCTCTATCATTTCTTCATTTTTCCGGGGATTTATGACGAGAATCACTTCATGAAATTCCCCACTTTTATTTTGATATTTAAAGCCAATAAGCGGTGCAGGAAGGGGAAGGGGTTTCATAGAGGATTGGATTTCCTCGGCAGTGCGCACTCGGAAACAGGATAAATCCTTTCGAATTTTGATTAGTCCTTTTATATATTGGACATTTTTTGTATATTTACTTTTTCGATCCCAATCCAGTTGATTAATGGAATTAGGAGATCGATAGCTATTTCCCTCTCCTTGTTTCGTGCGGAAGAATTCCTGACCGCTATGAAGAAATGGTATCCCCTGTGCCATGATAACAATGGAGGTAGCAAGCAAATGATACTTCATTCGTGTGGATTCATCCTCAGTCCGATGGCATGCCATAAGTTTATCCCACATCGTGTGATTATCGTGACATTCAACATAATTAACAGATTGAGACGGTTCATTGAACATCCTATTTTCTTTTTTTACAATGCCAACACTGCCTGCCATTAATTCGGCTGCTGCTTCAACGTAATGTTCATTCCCAAAAGCATATCCTTTATCAAATAAATTAAAAGTACTCCCTTTAATGGTGTCGCGAAATTTATCATTGAATTGACCAATTTGAGAAAGTTTTGACTGGTTTTGAATAATCGCTTTTTGTTCAAGCGGAAGGGGTGTATTTAAATTCCAGCCTTCACCAATCAGCAGAATTCCCTTGGACAAGCGATCACACATTTTTCTTATTTCCGACATCGTTTGGACGTCATGAATTCCCATTAAATCAAAACGAAAGCCATCAATATGGTATTCTTCTATCCAAAAACGAATTGAATCGAGGATATATTTCCGAACCATTTTTTTTTCTGATGCAATATCATTTCCAACGCCCGTACCGTTTGAAGGAAGCCCAAATTCATTATGGCGGAAATAGTAGCCTGGTACAATTTTTTCAAAAGAAGAGTTTTCACGTTTGAATACATGATTATAAACGACATCCATCATGACTTTTAGACCGTTATTGTGCACTTGATCGATTAATTCCTTCAATTCCTTTATTCTTGTATAGGGGTCAGTTGGGTCTGTTGCATAGCTGCCTTCCGGGGCATTAAAATGGACGGGGTTATAGCCCCAGTTATAATCCTTTTGAGGGTCTAATTCATTTACTCCAGCAAAATCGTGGAAGGGCAGAAATTCAATATGGGTAATCCCTAAATCCTTTAAATAAGATAGGCCTGTCTTGTCTCCTTCGTTTCTTTTCGTATTTATTTCCCCCGCACCAAGATATAATCCTTTATGCTTTATTCCACTATTCGGATGGATGGTAAAATCCCTGATATGGGTTTCATAAATAATAGCGTCAACAGGGCTTTCCAATACTGGCAAGGATCGTTTCGGCCTCGCCGTTTTTTCCAGCTTAACAATGACACCATGCTCCCCATTGACCGAAACAGCAATTGCATAGGGGTCTACAGCCTCCTGCCATATTTGATTCACCTGAACGAGAAATGTATAGTGATAATACTCCAGATCACCTTGGACCATTGCAGCCCAGACACCACTGTCCTCTCGCTTCATTTTTATAATTTCGGCAAAAGTACCTTCAGCCGGACGAAGTTTGACTTTAACGTGAACAGCAGTCGGCGCCCACAGTTTAAATCGGGTATAGGAATCCGTACATTTTACTCCGAGATCATGACCATCATAATAAAATTTTTCATCGAATAAATCTGTACGAATCACTGCTCCGATTTGAAGATCTGTTTTACCTCCATGTTCATCGATAATCCAATATAATCTTCCAAAATCAATTTCCACAGGCAGCTGACAAACATATTTATTATTATTTTCTATTCTACTTTTCTCCAGGATTTTCAGTGGCTGTGCATGAGACCCGTCACTTATCGAAAATGTTGCGGACAAACCTTGATGATATGAAAGAGGAAGAAGAATCGCAATGATCTTCATCTCATCCAAATAGGCAAGAAAAGTTCGTTCATCAGAAATCATCCGAATCCCTCTCTTTCAAATCAGATTGTAACAAACCTCGTATTCAAATATATGCTTTTAACCATTAATTGATAATTATTTGTTGACCTGATATAACGTAAAAATAAGAAATATCCGCCCGCTGTCCGATTAAACACTTAATTAAATCAAGATTAATTAAAAGGAAAGTTTTCCTTGACTTCATACTTTGGTGTTTTCTGAAGATGGGTTTGATATAAAACTATTTCACTTACTGAAAAAGCTATTGGTTCCGGCTGCAGGTCCTTCCAAACATCAAACCTTTTTTGATGAAAGGGTTCATCTCCAGTCCATTTCTTTGCAAGTGTGATATGAGGACGAAACGGTCTTGTTTCGAGTTGAAAGCCTGCATCCTCACATGCTGAAAATACCTTTTTTCTGACTAATTGAAGTTCTTCACTTTTAATGGTATCTGCCCAAAAGATGCTTGGAGACTCTTCACGCCCAAAAATTCCGAGTTCGTTTATCTTTAATGTAAAAGAATCTGTTCCCATTAGTTTATTTCTAACGTTTTCTTTTGACCTCTCCAGTTGTTCCTGAGGTGCAAAACCTAAAAATGCTAAAGTAATATGTAAATCCTCATGATGAACCCAGCGGTGAAAAGGAAGAGAAACTTTTAGTTTTTCACAATGCTCCTTCATGATTAATTTTATTTCTTCCGGTATAGGGGCAGCATAGAAAAAATGAGTTTGATGACTCATCCATTTATTCCTTCCTTCTGATTTTTATTCCACTTTGGCCAGCTCATAGATAGCCTGGGCGTAAATGGCTGTTGCTCTGAATAAATCCTCAAGATCAATATACTCATCCTTTTGGTGGGCAACATCCGGTCTTCCCGGAAATAATGGACCAAAGGCAACACCTGACTTAAGCGAACGCGCATAGGTTCCACCGCCAATTGCCAGCAGCTCCGCTTTCTCACCCGTCTGCTCTTCATAGACTTTCTTTAATGTTTGAATCAAGAATTCTTTTTCATCAACATGATGTGGTTTGGAATCCGAAAAGTTTTCAATTGTAAAACCTTCGTTTTTCAACAGGGCATCTAGTTTTTCTTTTGTTGTTTCCATTTTGTTTGTTACGGGATATCTGCAGGTCATTCCAATCCTCCCACCGTCCGCTTTTGAATAAGAAAACTTTCCAGGGTTGATCGTTAATTCTCCTGAAACATCATCTGAATTGGCGACCCCCAGATGACCCCCTCTGGAATCATCAAAGAAGTAACGGGAAACAAATCGAAAATAAGTGGCGGCTTTTTCATCTAAATCGAGTTTTGAAAGAAACTCTGCTAAAAATAGTCCAGCATTTTTCCCATTTCTCGGCTCCATTCCATGAGCGGAGATTCCTTTTACTTCTAAAATTAACTCTTGATTTTTATTTGATAATTGATGTTCCAAATCATATTGGTTCATGAAATGTGTAAAGCTTTCTGTTATTTGGGCCTGATTCTCTTTGACATGAATTACTGCTTTTGCGTAATCTGGAACCATGTTATATCTTTTTCCGGAGATAAAGGTTTGCACCTCTACATTTGCATTCACCTTCTCCTCTACAGTTCCTTTTTGGACCATATCAAAGTCGGAAATTCCCTTTTCCGCATTGATGATAGGAAAATCAGCATCCGGCGCAAAACCAAGTGAAGGCATTTCTTCATTCTTAAAATAATGCTCCACACAGCGCCAATTGCTTTCTTCATCTGTTCCAATAATCATTCGAACCCGTTTTTTTAACGGCAGACCGAGCTCCTTCACAATCTTCATGGCATAATAAGCCGCCATTGTTGGTCCTTTATCATCAATTGCTCCCCGCGCATAGATTCTTCCATCACGGATTTCTGCTGCATAAGGGTCACTCGTCCAGCCATCTCCCTCGGGAACAACATCGACGTGGCAGAGAATACCCAATAACTCTTTCCCTTCACCAAACTCCAGGTGACCGGCTAAATTGCCAACGTTTTTAGGGATAAACCCATCCTTTTCCCCCAATGTCAACATGTAATCTAAGGCCTCTTTTACACCTTTACCAAGCGGTGCATCCGGTACGGCATTTTCATCATCTAATAAACTTTTGATATGTAATAGCCCCTGTGCATCTTTTATAAGTGCCTCTTTTCTTTTCTCTACCTCATGAATCCAATCAATCTTTGCCAATTTAAATGCCCCCTAAACCATTTTCAATATTATTATTGCAAATATCTTATAAATTTACATAACAAAAACGAAATATGGAATAGAGTTGCTTAAAAAAATTTACTAAAAATTCAATTAATTAATCATATTTGTAGCTTGATTCCCCATATTCTATATTAAGAGAATTAAAAGGAGGGAGAGTTCGCTTAACTAATTCATAAAAGATTATTTTGTAAAATGATGTATAATGGTGGAAATTTTCTGAAATTGTGGGTACAATAAGGTTAGATGTATGACATCTAAGTGTCCACTTAAAACGATCCATGCAAAGGAGATGTCTGCGGAAAAGAAAACTACATATTCTTGAAGGATTATTCTTCAAAGAGGCTGTCGGTAGAGGGATTCGCCATAGGTTTGAAAAAAGGATAGGGAGTGGTTCTTTGAAACCTTCAACTAACCGGATGTTAAACCGCATCAAATGTATCTACATGTTTATTCGCAATAACGGCACTGTGACAACGCAGGAACTTGTAGAGGAATTTGGTATCACTCCTCGCACCATACAACGAGATTTAAATGTCTTGGCCTATAATGACTTGGTAATCAGCCCAAGCCGCGGAAAATGGACCACCACAGAAAAGAAAGTAAAAATGACATCTTAAACAAAATTATGAATAGTAAAGCAATATAGCACGCGAATCCTTCGCGTGCTATTTTTTTCGAAAAGAAGTACATTCTTTATCTCTTACCGTCCGCATGTAAAAAATCTACGCCCGTTATCGCCTTAAATTCTTGTTCATTTATGATTCCGAGCATTTTAAAAAGAAAAGAATATTTTAGAATTTTTTTATGGATTCGCGGGGTCGAATTCATTTCCATCACCCTCCAATTTTATTATATTTTATTCGACAATTCTAAAAAGTTTCCTTGAGGCAAAAAAAATTCTTACAGTGAATAATT
>NZ_MLYR01000128.1 GCF_001866655.1 Bacillus sp. MUM 116
GAGAGTGTCGAACATTTTAAAGTAGAATTACAAAAATATATTAATTACTATAATACGAAACGGATCAAGGCAAAATTAAAAATGAGTCCGGTACAATACCGAACTCATTTTACACACGCTGCCTAATGAAATAACCGTGTCTAACTTTTAGGGGTCACTTCAGTTTTTTGTTGAATTTTACATGAAATTATATATCATTTAATGCCGTTCCGATTTCATCAAATTCAGGCAATCTCTCGTCAGAAATCGAGTTTTCCAGGCTCTGCTGGTCAGGTTTTAAAATTTCATTTTGATCTTCTTTCTTTTGATTCACCAATATAACCATCTCCTTTTCCGAAATTTTACCCATCTATTTTTTCCAAAAAAAGATCATCTTATCCTAAGTTTATAAAAAGTGGATAAACAATATTCATCATGCGGATAGCAGTTAATTGTAAAAATCATACGGAATCAAAGGTGAAAATGCCATTTTTTTTGTATAAAACAACCATAGTTATATAGGGTGAAAACCGATAAATTAAGAATATGGAAATTGAATCTTCTGAACATATGGAAAGTTCATGTGAAAAGAGAGGTGAGGTTGTGAGTTTTATTTCAAACAGAGTAAGCGAGATTCCACCCTATTTATTTGCAGAAATAAATAAGAAGAAGGCTGCAATGATGAAATCAGGAATCGATATCATTGATTTAGGTATTGGCGATCCTGACCTGCCGACTCCAAAGCATATCGTCGATAAGCTGGTGGAAGAGATTCAAGATCCATACCAATTAAAATATCCGAGTTTTATAGGCTGTGCTGAATTTAGAAATGCTGTTGCAGATTTCTATTTGCGGCAGTACGGGGTAAAGCTTGATCCGGAAACGGAAGTACTGGCACTAATTGGGTCAAAAGAAGGAATTGCCCATTTAATCCCCACACTGATAGACCCGGGGGATTATGTTTTAATTCCTGATCCAAGCTATCCTGTTTACCGGATGGCAACCTTACTTGCAAATGGACAGTATTTTAATATGCCGTTAACTGTTGAGAATAACTTTGAGCCAGATTTTACAGCTATACCAACAAATATATTGGTACAATCTCGGTTAATGCTGTTAAATTATCCTGGAAATCCGACGGCAGCTACGGTTGATATTCCATTTTTCGAAAAAGCGATTGCGTTTGCACAAAAACATCATATCCCAATTGCCCATGATTCAGCCTATAATATGGTCACTTTTGATGGGTATAAAGCGCCAAGCATCCTTCAGGCTGAAGGGGCAAAAGAAATTGCGGTTGAATTTGGATCCCTTTCTAAAACCTATAATATGACAGGATTCCGAATTGGTTATGTGGTTGGGAACAAAGAAATGATAAAAGCCTTGTCCATTTTGAAAAGTAATACGGATACAGGACAGTTTACCCCGATCCAAAAGGCAGCAGCCTTTGCCTTAAACAGTGATCAAAGCTGTGTGGCCAGGCATAATCAAATCTATAAAGAACGAATGCTGGCAATGGTGGAAGGGCTTAAATCGATTGGGGTTGATGTCGAGCCTCCGAAGGGAAGCTTTTTCATCTGGGCTCTTGTTCCAAAGGGATATACCTCGACAGAATTTGTCACAAGTGTGTTAGAACAAACGGGTGTCATCCTTACACCAGGTAACGCGTTTGGCCCTTCAGGTGAAGGTTATTTCCGGGTATCCTTATCAGTTCCTAGTGAAAGATTACATGAAGCTATTGCGAGAATAAAACAAAATATAAAAAAAACGGTAAGCTAATACTTTATTATTTGGAGGGAATACGATGAAACAAATCTTAAACTATATTAATGGTGAATGGTGTCCATCCTCTACAGGAAATTTTACTCCTGTTGTCAATCCGGCAAATGGTCAGGTTTTGGCTGAGGTAACGCAATCGTCGAAGGAAGATGTGGATCGTGCAGTTCAAGCCGCAAAAGCTGCCCAGAAGGAATGGCGCCTTGTTCCTGCTCCAGAAAGGGCGGATATTTTATACAAAGTTGCCTATCTTTTAAAAGAAAGAAAAGAAAAACTCGCTCAAATTCTTACAAGTGAAATGGGAAAGGTTATTGAGGAAGGACGCGGGGAAGTCCAAGAAGCAATCGATATGGCCTTTTATGTAGCAGGAGAAGGACGGAGACTTTTTGGTGATACCGTTCCATCCGAGCTTCGAAATAAATTTGCAATGAGCGTACGGGTTCCGATTGGGATTGCCGGCCTGATTACTCCTTGGAATTTCCCTATTGCAATTGCCTCCTGGAAGTCCCTTCCTGCTCTTGTGACAGGGAATGCAGTAGTCTGGAAACCGGCAACCGAAACACCGATGGTAGCGGAAGAATTCGTCAAAATATATGAAGATGCCGGCCTGCCTAAGGGACTGTTAAATCTAGTGAATGGTTCCGGTGGCGTTGTAGGGAATGCAATGGTAGAGCATCCGGATATCGATTTGATTTCCTTTACAGGTTCAAATGAGGTAGGAAAGGAAATTAACGGCCGTGCAGGTGCTTTATTAAAAAGAACCTCTTTGGAAATGGGCGGTAAAAATGCGATTACGGTGATGGAAGATGCGGATCTTGACTTGGCTGTGGAAGGAATTTTATGGGGAGCTTTTGGAACAGCAGGGCAAAGATGTACTGCTACAAGCCGTGTAATTGTTCATAAAGATGTGAAAGAAGAGCTAGAAAGAAAGCTGCTTGCAAGCATTCCTGAATTGAAAATGGGCGATGGATTGGATGAATCGGTTAAGGTGGGCCCTGTAATCAATCGCTCTTCTTTAGAACGGATTGATGAATATGTAAAAATTGGCCAGGAGGAAGGCGCAAAGCTTCTTATTGGCGGAAAAATTGTTACAGAAAACGGCTTAGATCAAGGAAATTTCTATGCCCCAACGATTTTCACAGATGTTACTCCAGAAATGAGAATCGCAAAGGAAGAAATTTTCGGCCCGGTGGTTTCTATTATTCCGGTTAATAGTTTAGAAGAAGCGATTGAGGTAAATAATAGCGTCGAGTTTGGGCTTTCCAGTTCCATTTATTCTGCTGATGTCAATCGTATTTTCCAAGCTATGCGAGATTTGGATACGGGCCTTGTTTATATTAATGCTGGTACTACTGGTGCGGAGATCCATCTGCCATTTGGAGGAACAAAAGGTACAGGAAATGGACATAGAGATTCTGGTGTAGCTTCACTTGATGTTTATACCGAATGGAAATCGATTTATGTGGACTATAGCGGTAAATTGCAGCGGGCGCAGATTGATAATAACTAAAATTTTCCATTAAAAAGTTTTGAATATGAGTAGATTAACCTGTTATTTCGTCAGCGGAATACAGGTTAATTTTTCATAATCAATTAATGATTTTTAGAAATTTTTCATAGTCATCATAAAATCAATTATTATAAAGGGGAAAGTTATGAAAAAAACAATGACTGCAGCTGCTGCAATAGTAGAGTGCTTAGTACGTGAAGGTGTGACAAATGTATTTTGTGTGCCGGGTGAGAGTTATTTGCCTGTAATGGATAGTATCTATGAATCTAAAAAAATTCGTCTCATTTCCACAAGACATGAGGGCGGGGCTGCCTTTATGGCAGAAGGATATGGAAAAGCAACAAGAAAACCAGGAATTGCTATGGCCACCCGCGGTGTGGGCGGCGCTAATCTTGCAATCGGTATTCATACAGCTTACCAAGATTCCACCCCAATGATTGTCTTTCTAGGACAGGTACATAGCAAGTTTCGCGGGCGCGAAGGGTTCCAGGAGGTAGATTTGGATCAATTTTTCGGACATATTGCCAAATGGACAGTAGAATTAAAAGATGCTGAACGAGTGCCTGAGATCATGCAGCGTGCCTTTCGTGTTGCTCAAAGCGGCCGCCCTGGTCCGGTTGTGATCTCACTTCCAGAGGATGTATTAGTTGAAGAAGCCGAAATGTACTTTGGTCCAGTGGCGAATTTACCGGCACCAAGACCGGGAATCAATGAAATCAATCAGGTAGAGGAAATATTAAAAGGTGCTAAGCATCCATTAATTCTGGCAGGTGGCGGAGTAATTGCTTCAAATGGGGAATATGAGCTTCTTCAAGTAGCAGAAAAGTTTGAGATTCCTGTAATGGCTGCATTTCGACGTCAAGATGTATTTCCGAATAACCATCCATTATATGTAGGACATTCTGGGCTAGGAGCAAGATCTTCCATACTCGATACGATTAGGCAGGCAGATGTGATTTTGGCAGTTGGTACTCGATTATCAGAAGTTACGACACAAGATTATAGTATTTTTAATCATCATCCAAAGCTTATTCATATCGATATCGATTATGATACAATCGGAAAAGTCTTTAGTCCAGATGTAGGTATTCTTGCGGATGCTAAGGAAGCACTTAACTCCTTAATAGAAATGAATATTAGTGGTGAATGGAGCGAATGGAGTAGGGAAAGAAGAAGTGTATACGAAAAAAGCAACGATCAAATACCGAAAGAGGACGAAAATTGGATCAGTAATCGAAATGTGATTCGTGTGCTGCAGGAGAAACTGCCGAAAGATGCCATTATTACGAATGATGCCGGAAACTTTGCCAGCTGGCTGCATGATCTGTATTCTTTCGATAATCCTAAAAGCTATATAGGTCCAACCTCAGGTGCAATGGGTTATGGTCTTCCAGCAGCTATTGGTGCAAAGGTTGCTCATCCGAATCGAACCGTTGTCTCATTATCAGGCGATGGTGGTTTCATGATGACAGTCCAAGAATTAGAAACGGCGGCTCGCTATGGTATCCCTGTGATTTCACTTGTTTTTAACAATAATTCCTATGGGACCATTCGTATGCATCAAGAAATGCACTATCCTGAACGAGTAATTGGCACGGATCTCAACAAGGTCAACTTTACCCAATTAACTGAGGCCTTAGGTGTTCAAGGGATTAAGGTACGAACAGACGAGGAATTCGAACAGGCTTTTGAAAAAGCACTTTTGTCTAATACTTCAATAGTGATTGAAATTATCTCAAATGTTGAACGAATATCGGTTAATGAAACCATTGAATCTATTCGTAAAAAAGCACTACAGCATAATTAGGATAAAAAAGGAGCATGAATAAAGGAATCATGCTCCTTTTGTTTGTTCAATTATAATATTATTCCTTAAACCGATCCAAAAGCGTGTTTTTCAATTTCTATGCACTTTCAAAATTTCCCATTCCTTCTAGTAAAAAAGACGAAAATTTATTCATCATTTAAACAATTTTTCGTGAAAAATTTACATACTATTCAGAATGCTTTTAACTTAAAATAAATCTATTATTACAATAAATAATACATATAAAGGGGGTTTAAAGCAATTGAGTAAGGGAGAAGTAAAGGTAATAAAACAGTGTAAGCGCTTCCTATTAATCAAGTCGAAATCATTTAAAAATAAGAAAAAGGTTATAGAAACTCTATAAAAAAATGGAGGGGTCACATTGAAAATTTCGAAAAAAATAGTGTTGACAGCTGGCAGCTTCCTGCTTGGATTATCACTTGTCGGCTGTGGAAAAACAAATGAAGCAGCGAGTGGAAGTAATGAAAATTCTAATGACATTAAGATCGGTGTGCCGGCACCATTGTCAGGACAAAGTGCCAAGATGGGCAGCGACATCGTAAATGCCGCAAAGCTGGCAGCTTCTCAACTTAATGAAAAAGGCGGCGTGAACGGTAAAAAAATAAAGATTGTACCAATTGATGATGCCTGTGATGCACAGGTTGCTACCCAAGCTGCAAATAAACTTGTCACTTCTAAAGTGGATGCAGTGGTTGGACATTACTGTTCCAGTGCGGCTTTACCAGCGGAAACAGTCTACAATGAAAATGGAATTCCTTTTATAACCCCATCCTCAAGTAACCCTCAATTAACAGAACAAGGATTTACCAACGTATTTAGAATGATTGGCCGTGATGATCAACAGGGTAAGTTCATGGCAGACTATCTTATTAATGTTCAACACAAGAAAAATATAGCGATTTTGCATGATAACACTACCTATACAAAAGGTTTGGCACAAGAAACGAAAGCCGGTGTTGAGAAACTTGGCGGAAAGGTTGCGTTCTTTGAAGCCGTTACACCAGGAGAGAAAGATTTCTCTGTTGTTATTAGTAAGCTAAAGCCATTAAAACCTGATGCCATCTATTGGACAGGCTTTTATGCAGAAGGCGGGTTGCTAATAAAACAAGCGAAAGATCTTGGGTTAAACGTATTATTTGCGGCAGGTGATGGTAATAATGATACCACTCTCATGAAAATTGCTGGCCCAGCATCAGAAGGCGTGATTGTCAGTACTGCACCTACCACGGAATTCTTGGATAATGCCGGCGCAGGGGACTTTGTTTCCAAGTACAAAGAAACCTATAGCGAGGATGCAGGACCTTTCTCTTCCTATACCTACGATGGCGTTAACATTATTGCAGAAGCGATTAAGGAAGCAAAAACTCAAGATAAAAAGAAAATTATCGATACTATTCACGGCATAAAAGATTTTCAAGGCGTAACCGGAACCATTAATTTCGATGAAAAAGGGGACCGAAAAGGCATCAGCTATATTACGATCGAGGTAAAAGATGGGAAATTTGAAGCCACACAAAAATAATAGATTAGGAGGTTCCTAAATTGGAAGAGTTTTTACAGCAAATAATCAACGGTCTCACGATCGGCAATTTTTATGCGTTACTTGCCCTGGGATACACGATGGTTTTCGGTATTATCCGGCTGATTAACTTTGCTCATGGCGATGTTTACATGGTAGGATCTTTTCTTGGCCTAAGTATTCTCGGGCTGTTTGGTTCGTTATCATCTTCCGGGGTAGGAACTTTTATACTTGCTATGATTGTTTCGATGATCGTCACTGGATTAATCGGTGTCTTAATCAATCGTGTAGCGTATGTGCCACTATTAAATGCACCGCGCCTCTCAATCATGATATCAGCCCTTGCTGTTTCATTATTGCTTCAAAATCTAGTCATGGTTTTTTACGGCCCTAGTTTTAAGGTTTACCCCCACCTCTCGGCTGGGGGGACCATTTTCGATGGCTCAGTAAAAGTTTCATATTCACAGGTTGGCATGCTTCTAATCAGTATTGTCTTTATGATTATATTACAGCTTTTTATCAAGAAGACCTTTTTAGGGAGAGCAATGCGTGCGGTTTCACTCGATCAAGATGCATCTCAGTTAATGGGAATTAACGTTCGCTTCGTTGTGGCAATCACTTTCTTTATCGGTTCTGCTTTGGCAAGTGCCGCTGGAGTAATGATGGGCGGCTACTATGGGCAAATAAGTTTCATGATGGGGTTCTTAATGGGAATTAAAGCCTTTACGGCCGCCGTACTGGGCGGAATTGGGAATATCCCTGGAGCTGTCCTTGGAGGCTTCCTGCTCGGAATTCTAGAAACACTTGGCGGAGGATATTTTTCTCCTGCCTGGAAGGATGTATTCGCATTTGCAATCCTAATATTGGTATTGGTATTTAAGCCGACTGGCCTTCTCGGAGAGCCACAAGCAGAAAAGTTGTAGGTGATGTTAGGTATGGGAAAAAAACTAATTACAATAACAAAGTCAATATCTCCTATCTTTCTAATTATGGTATTATGCTCAGTGCTCATTCCAATCGTCTATCCAGATCCATATATAATGGATGTCATGACAGGAATATTTATCTACGGAATGCTTGGAATTGGATTAAATATTGTGGTTGGATACTGTGGTCTTCTCGATTTGGGATATGCGGCATTTTATGCTGTTGGAGCATATGTAACAGCTATATTAATGGTGAATTTTCATGTATCATTCTGGATTTCGTTGATTTCAGCTGCGATTGTTTCAGGAATTTTAGGTCTTATTATTGGAGCTCCAACTTTAAGGCTTCGTAGTGACTATCTTGCAATCGTAACACTAGGTTTCGGTGAAATTATTCGGATTGCTGCAACAAATTTGGATTGGACTGGGGGGCCAAACGGAATCTATGCCATTCCTAAACCTTCGATTGGAACCTTCCAATTTGCCACAAAAACAGATCTTTATTACCTAGGTTTCTTGCTGTTAATACTTATTTTGATTGTGGCAAGCAAGCTAGGTAAATCAAGAGTTGGCAGGGCTTGGATGTTTATCAGAGAGGACGAGTCGGCAGCACAGGCGATTGGTGTAAACCTTGTACGGTATAAGCTGCTTGCTTATTTGCTTGGGGCCATGTGTGGAGGTGTCGCAGGGGCATTTTATGCTGTGAAGATGTCCGTAATTAACCCAGAAAGCTTTACCTTTATGCAGTCTGTCAATATTTTGATGGTGGTTATATTAGGAGGCCGGGGAAGAAATATCGGTGTTCTGCTTGGCGCCGTGATCCTCATAGCCCTTCCAGAGTTTCTTCGATCCTTTGACGAATGGCGTTTAGTTATATACGCTGCCGCACTTCTAGTACTCATGATCTATCGCCCACAAGGACTAATGGGGGTTAAATATAATAAATCAAAGAAAAAAGCAAAAGAAGAGGAAGGATTGCTTGATTTAGTAAATACACAGGAAAGGAAAGATTTCGTTTGAGTGTATTACTTTCGGCTCAAGGAATAGGAGTGAAATTCGGCGGCTTACATGCTGTTTCAAATTTAAATTTTGAAGTAAAGGAAGGGAAAATACTATCCTTAATTGGACCAAATGGTGCAGGGAAAAGTACAGTATTTAATTGTTTGACAGGGTTTGTAAATCTAAGCTCAGGTACTGTTTTATTTAAAGGAAAGCCTTATAAAGGGGTTTCTCCAGACAGAATCGTTCAAAAAGGAATAGCCCGAACCTTCCAGTCGATTCGATTATTTAAGACATTGACGGTAGAAGAGAATGTCATGTCCGGCCTTCATATACGAACAAAAAGTAATGTCCTCTCCACTCTTTTTAATCCGCGTAAAACTAAAAAAGAGGAGGAGTGGGTAAGAAAAGAAGTGAAACGTCTGCTTTCCTTTGTTGGTTTAGAGGGAAAAGAAGAGATTCGTGCATCTGACCTATCGTATGGGGAACAGCGGAAGTTGGAGATTGCAAGGGCACTTGCGACCAATCCGGCTATCCTTCTCTTAGATGAACCGGCAGCTGGAATGAACCACAGTGAGAAAAACGAACTAAAACAACTAATCTATTCAATACGGGATAGCGGTACGACGGTTGTCATCATCGAACATGATATGCAGCTCATCATGGACATTTCAGACTGGATTATTGTGCTTCATTATGGAGAACTGCTTGTTGAAGGACTTCCAGAAGATATTAAGAAGGATCCGCGTGTAATTGAATCATACTTAGGTGAAGAGGGATAGAAATGTCAACGGTACTTGAAATCCAAAATGTTTCAGTTTCCTATGGAAAGGTTCCTGCACTGAAAAATATATCGCTTCAGGTTAACGAAGGGGAAATTGTGGCCTTGCTTGGCGTCAACGGTGCAGGCAAATCCACGACGCTTCGAACAATTTCAGGACTCATCCGGCCTAAAAACGGAAGCATCCATTATTATGGTGAGCCCATCCATAAGAAAAATGCCCATGAGATTGTAAAAAAAGGATTGATCCATGTACCGGAAGGAAGACGCGTTTTTGCCACTATGACCGTAGAGGAAAACCTCCAGCTTGGATGCTATTGTGCAAGAGATAATTTTCATCAAGGTCTAAGAGAAGTGTATGAGTTATTTCCAAGATTATTTGAACGTAGAAAACAATTATCTGGAACCCTTTCAGGTGGTGAACAGCAAATGCTTGCAATGGGAAGAGCCATGATGGGTAGACCTAAGCTGCTGCTGCTGGATGAACCATCGATGGGACTTGCACCAATTATTGTGAACACCATTTTCGAAACGATTAAAAAAATAAGTGAAACTGGAACAACAATCCTCTTAGTAGAACAGAATGCTCGTGCTGCACTGCGTTTAACCAAAAGAGCATATTTGTTGGAATTAGGAGAAATAGTTCATGAAGATGAAACTGAAAATTTAATTAAAAACAAGGTCATTGAGAAAATTTACCTTGGAGGGTAAATAGATTCATGAGGAGCATTTTACTTATCTCTCTATATATTGCACAAAAAGGGAGTGTCCCAAAATTTTTCTTGGGACACTCCTTTTTATTTAGGCTGATGGTCAATGGTTAAGGAAGGCTGGTTCTGTCTGCATTTTTCAGTATTAATGAATGGGCGGGTGTTTTTTCCTGTCCGGAATTTTTTATCGCAAAATATAACAGAAGACAATGTTCGAAGTTTGTAATATCTAAACAGGTCAATTCACTGATTTTTTCTAGTTGATAAACTAATGAATTTCGATGGAGAAATAAGCTCCGAGCGGTTTCACTTATATTCATATTACATTGGCAATAGGTAGTAAATGTGAAAGATAAGGTAGGAAAATTAACATGTTGGAAAAAACAGTTCATTTTATCGGAAAGTCGTTCTGCTATGTAGGGAGGTAAATCAGTTCCAATCAGTTCAAGAATAATATTCCAATCATTATAATAGTAAACCTTTGGAGAAATGTTTGTTCTTTTACCGGCAATTAAAGTTTTAATCGATTCCTCATAGGATTCTTTTATTCCGTTAATTCCTTTTTTCATACTTCCAATCGAAATTCTTGCATCAAATTGATATTTCGATTGAATATATTCACTCATCCTGCTAATTTTCTGCTGCATTTGTTTAGCAAAACTTTCAGGGGTCTCAGCTGGATCAATTGCTTTTATTAAAATAAATTGATCCAATGTCAATGAGGAAAGAATATCCTCTTTATTGTCTATTAAATAGTACCGCAGTAAGTCCATTATATTATTCTGTAGAAATTGCCATGAAAACTTATCGGGATTTTTATTGGCTGTTCCGGTAAATTGTTCGGTAAGTAGATCCACTTCAATAATCAGGCAAACCCGATTAAACTCTAAACCCAGATTGTAACCGAGCATTTTCCCAAAACGGATAATTTGGTCCATTTCTTTAATATTATCTGAGTTCAGCAGGTAATGAATTAAATTATCAAGTGTTTTTGACTCAAGAATCCGCATTTCCTTTTTCAAGTATTCGTGGCACATTAACTCCACATGGCTTTTTACTAGCTGAGCATACTTTTTTACTTCTGTTGGATTTCCGACAATTCCTAGGACCCCTACGGACTCTTGGTCGATGATAATGGGGGTTGCCACACCTGGGAGAACATTTGTAAGATTCTTCACTTCATCATACTCGTAACAAATCGTTTCCTTCTTTCTTAATACATCGATAGATGCTTGATGAAAGCTTCCTAAACGGTTAGTGTCGCTGGAGCCAATTATATACCCCTTTTCATCAGTAATGCTAATTGGATATCCAATAATTCTAGATGTATTCTCCACGATGGTTTGGGATATATCTTCTAAAAAAACCATTGCGTACCATCCCTTCTAACTTAAAAATACTATCAATGATAAATTCTCTAAAAAGTTTGAAAATCCCTTGTTAAAATTGACTATTAAAGCAATTCTAAACATTGTTTTTATCGTAAAAAATTCACATAGAATACAAAGTGAAAAATAAGTA
This sequence comes from Bacillus sp. MUM 116, assembly GCF_001866655.1. Taxonomy (GTDB): domain Bacteria; phylum Bacillota; class Bacilli; order Bacillales; family Cytobacillaceae; genus Neobacillus. The sequence continues at coordinate 11,550 of NZ_MLYR01000128.1, forward strand.
AATTAAAAATAGAAGGAAAACTCAGTGGGTGACCTCACATGGTAATTTATAAAGTGTAGAGTTCAGATGCTGATGTTTATTCAGCTGAAAATTAAAGGAAGGTGGGGGTTATGTGCCAAATCAGGCGGATATCATCATCATTGGCGGCGGAGTAATCGGCTCGAGTATTGCTTTTCATTTATTAAAAGATGGTTTTAGTGGAAAAGTTCTAGTTTTTGAGAAAGATGGGCTTTATGAATTTGCCTCTACTCCAAGAAGTGCAGGTGGTTTTAGACAGCTTTACACCACTATTGTGAATATGCAGCTTAGCAAATACAGTCTGCAAATCTATAAAGATTTTTCAAAGTCGATGGCAATTGACGGAGAAGAGATGGAAATCGATTTTAAACAGCGTGGCTACTTATTTTTAGCAACCGATGAAATGATGCCCAAATTCGAAAAACATTTAAAACTACAAAATGAAAATGGTATTCATTCACAGTTGCTTGATAAAAAAGAATTGTTGAAAATTATTCCAGAGCTAAATACGGAAGACTTAGCTGGTGGACTTTTCTGTTCAGAAAGTGGTTATTTGGATCCGTACTCGGTGATGCAAGGATATATTCGTAATGCCAAGAAATTAGGGGCGGAATATGTTTATGATGCAGTAGATGAACTTATTACCGAGCAAGATCACATTAAAGGGATAAGGCTTGCCGATGGACGTGAATTTTTTGCCCCCGTCGTGGTCAATTGCGCTGGTGCCTGGGCGTCCCTATTGAGCGAAAAAGCTGGTTTGCCGCTACCTGTTGTACCGCTTCCTAGACAAATCTTTCAGTTTGATATTGAAACACCTCTGCAAAACTATCTTCCGTTAACAATGGACCCAACGGGAGTATATTTCCGTCATGAAGGAGAAAAGTTTATATCCGGTTATGCCGAGGAAATTGAACCTGGAATTGATTTTAAATGGAGAAGATCGGCGTTTGTTGAAAACATATGGCCTGTGCTTGCCAATCGAATTAAAAACTTCGAGTATGCGAAAATCGAAAGAGGCTGGTCCGGACTTTATGATTTTAACACTGAAGATCATAATGCTATTTTAGGGGAATATCCGACAATGAAGGGGTACTTTGTTGCTTTTGGTTTTAGTGGACATGGGATGCAGCAGGCACCTGCTGTAGGAAAATGTCTTTCCGAACTTATTCGGACGGGTAACTATGAAACGTTGGATTTATCCCCATTAAGGGTGGAACGATTTGCTGAAAACCAATTAATTATTGAAGATGCGATTTATTAAATAGTAATCCATAGCTTCTGAAGGTGAAAGTTTTCCTTTTGGAGCTATGGTTTTTTATAAGGAGGAGATTGAATTTTGACGATAAAAAATCTAAATCGTTCGATTGAGTATAATTTATATGGGTTCGAAAACGAAGACCCAGATTTTCGCTCAAAAAAAAGTTAATATGTCACGGGTTATTCGTTTGGGCTTCTTTTATTAACCAAAAAATATCCAACTCACGGTCTGAATGACCGTTGAGGCAGAAAAATAAGAGGGGAGGTC
>NZ_MLYR01000129.1 GCF_001866655.1 Bacillus sp. MUM 116
TTCGCAAATGTTCTTACGAAAAGATGCCACGAAGCATTTTGTTATACGGGTTGATGAACTTATGCGAAAAACAACAATCTATGCGAAAATAGCCTTTATTAAAGTCAAATAATAATTATGTTATTTTGCCTAGAAAAGTGGTGAAATTTTGGTTAATTTTGATATAACAAGTTATATAATAAATAATATAAATTACTTAATAGTTTGACCAATTAACGAAGCTAGGGTGAAAAAATGATTAAGACAACACGGGTAAATAAAATTAAAGATTTTGTATTTGAAAAAAAATCCGTTTCTTTGGATGAACTCGTGAAAATGTTTAATGTATCCAAAAATACCATAAGGCGAGATATTCAAATATTAGTGGATGGCGGCGAGATCAAAAAAGTGTATGGCGGTGTTGCTGTCAACCACTCAAAACTTGAGTCTTTCCATGAACGAAAAATACGAAATCAGAAAGAAAAGGAATGGATTGCAAAAAAGGCTGCCCAATTTGTTGAAGATGGAGATATTATTTTTATTGACTCTGGGACCACGACCATTGAAATGATTGAACTATTAAAAATGAAAACCTTAAGCATTATCACGAACAGCCTTGAATTAATTATTCGCGCTCTCCCCTTTGAAAACTTAAATGTAATATCGCTTGGAGGCATCCTTGAACGTCAAACTAATTCTTTTGGAAGTGTCCAAAATATCGACCTATTAAAAGCCTATAATATTAATAAAGCATTCATGGCCTCAACTGGAATCTCATTAACAAATGGTGTTACAAATGCTTCACCACTTGAAAGCAAACTTAAACAGTCCATTGTTGAAAAAAGCAAAGAGGTCTTTTTATTAGTAGATCATGACAAATTTAATAAACAATCTTTAATCACCTATTGTCCCTTAGAGGACATCAACTGTATCATCACGGATGCAGTGCCTGAAAAAGAATATCAAGACTTTGCGAAAGAAAATAATATCCATATTGTAATAACCAATCATTCCTCATAAAAGCATTTCATCAAAAAGTAAAGAGACACTTGATCCCTTTACTTTTTGATTTACTTAAAGAGCTCCCTGCCAGTTTAAGAGATCCCGTCATAGGTATTCCGCTGTAGCAGAGGTTTGGTGATGTAGCAATTCCTCCGGAGTTCCTTCAAATAGAACTTGGCCACCATTTTTTCCACCTTTTGGCCCCATGTCAATTACCCAATCTGATTGCTTAATGACATCAAGATTATGCTCTACAACAATCACGGTATTGCCATGATCTACAAGTTGATTCAAAAGCTTCATTATCATATTAATATCCGCTCCATGTAGCCTGGTTGTCGGCTCATCCATCACATAAATACTTCCTTGGGGTTTTTAAGTGACTGGCGAGTTTAATCCGTTGGCATTCCCCTCCGGAAAACGTATTTGTCGGTTGTCCCAAAGTCATTTAACCCGTTACGACATGCAATACCTTTAATTTATTTTGATTTCCTCGGCTGAATGAAAATTACAATCTCATTTTCCATATTGCAACCTCCTCGAATAAGGAAAAAAAATACCCTTCCCGAACGGAAAGCGTATTTTTTCTAAAGTCAATTCACCACATAAATGCGGATCAACCTTTTCCATAGGATGCCACTTATACCCAGCCCCTGTAACCAGAGGCTTCTGCTATTTTTCTAATGCCAACCATATTAGCAGCCAAGCGCATATCGACTTTACGAATTTTGGCAACTTGATAAATAGTTTCGAAAGAATCAATCATAATCTTCTTAAGCTTTTCGTCAACCTCTTCTTCGGTCCAATAATACCCTTGATTATTTTGTACCCACTCAAAATAGGAAACAGTCACACCACCAGAATTGGAAAGAATGTCCGGTACAAGGAAACCCTCGCGTTCAGTTAAAATTTTGGTTGCTTCCAGTGTCGTAGGTCCATTCGCAGCTTCAACCACGATAGATGCCTTAATATTTTCCGCATTTTTACGTCATGGTTTCTTCCATTGGACGGTTATTTTCCACTGCATTTAAATCAATGCAGGCACGTCCAATCGCGATGACATCGAATTCTCGATCTTCATTAAAGGTATATTTTATGGTTGAAAAACAGCTCCTAACGGTTTAATAGTCAAAATCGTTGTGGAATTTCCTGTTTCGCCCATTTCTGTTAATGAGCGAAGCATTCTTCAAACCTTATTCGAATGTTGGTGCTTTATATCGTGCAGTGACAACTTTTTTACGAGTAAAGAAGTCCACACTGTCTTTCCCATTTGCATGCAAGGTTCCAAAGAAGGAAGACTTCCATCCAGAGAATGGGAAGAATGCCATTGGTGCTGGCACACCTAAATTCACGCCAAGCATACCTGCATCAATATTTTCACGGAAGTAGCGGATTGATGAAGCATTGGTTGAGAAAATGCAGGCACCGTTCGCGAATTCGGATTGGTTGGCGATTTCTACCGCTTCTTTTAAGTTTTTCACTTTTACGAGCGATAATACTGGAGCAAAAATCTCATCTTTCCAGATCTTCATGTCCGTTGTTACCTCTTCAAAAATGGTTGGTCCAACGAAGTAGCCTTCTTCTAGAACACGCTCACGTCCGTCTAGTACTAATTTTGCTCCTTCCTCGACACCTTTCTCAATATAGCCAATGGTACGTTTTTGATTTTCCTCACGAATCACTGGTCCTAAGAAGATTCCATCATCTAAGCCGTTACCCATTGTGATTTCTTTTGATTTTTCAACAAGCTTTGATACGAATGCATCATAGACACCTTCTTCTACAGTTACAACAGAAGTGGCCATGCAGCGCTCTCCGGCAGAGCCGAATGCAGAACCGATAATATTTGTTACCGCATCGTCAATTTCAGCGTCATTTAGGACAGTAACATGGTTTTTCGCACCGGCTAATACTTGAACACGTTTTAAGTTTTCGCTTGCACGCTTGTACACATATTCACCAACTGGCTTAGAACCAACAAAGGAAATAGCTTTTACTTCTTTATTGTCTAAGATTTCGTTTACTACATCATGCGCACCGTATACTACGCTGAATACGCCTTTTGGCAGGCCTGCTTTTTCAAATAGCTCAACAAACTTCTCTACTAAAAGCGGTGTTTTTTCAGATGGCTTTAAAATAAACGCATTACCAACTGCGATCGCCATTGGGAACATCCAGCATGGTACCATCATTGGGAAGTTGAATGGTGCGATCCCACCAACAACACCGATTGGATAACGATAGTTAGTTGCTTCAATATCTGTTGCGATGTTTGTGAGGGAATCACCCATCATAAGCGTTGGAGCACCGGCAGCAAATTCAACATTTTCTAGTCCGCGAAGAACTTCTCCTCTTGCTTCTGACAATGCTTTACCATTCTCTATGGTGATTATATGGGCTAAATCTTCTGCGTTTTCTTGTAATAATTGGTGGAAGTTGAACAATACTCTTGCACGTTTTTGAACCGGAACATCTTTCCATGTTTCAAATGCCTTTTTTGCAGCTTCTACCGCTAATTGTACGTCTTCCTTTGTAGAATGCGGCACACGAGCCATTACTTCTTTTGTTGCTGGATTATATACATCTTCATATTTGGTTGTATTGCTTTCAACCCATTCACCATTTATGTAGTTTTTAATTGTTCTCACTTGTGTTGCTACTTCTGCCATGATTTCTTCCTCCTTAAATTTTCATCTAGATTCTATTAAATGATGATTTAACTAAATTGGAAATCTGTTAATACCTTCCCAACACAATCTAAGATGGTTGTAACTTTTTATCTATTTATTGTTATGTTTTGGTTAAGTGTTGGTTATGTTTGATTCCATAATAAGCCTAAAAGCGTTTTCAGTCAATCATATTTCAGTATTTTTTTATTATTTTATTTTATCTGAACAATAAGGTTTAACTTCCTAAATATTTTCGATCACGTTACATGAAAAAGTTTCACACGAAAAAAAGCTGACTCCAAAAACAACTTTTTGGGTCAGCCTCATTTTTAATCTAATCCACCAAATTTAAACAGTTTCAATAATCATATCCATTGACCAAACCATAAAATTAAAAGTATAATACAACCGAACATAAGTTTAATAATTAAACAAATGTTTAGAAATTTCTATAATCTTATTACATCTATGGGAGGCACAAATTTGGAAAAGCATAAAATAATCCGATACTGATTATACTACTTTTTTAAAATCTAAATAGTGGCATTTCTTATAGGAAGGATGGGAAAATGTTAAAAACATATACCTCACTAACAATTTGTGTTGTAGTATGGGGCAGTAACTTTGTATTTGGTAAAATTTTGGTACAAGACTTTTCCCCAACGCTGTTAACCTCACTTCGACTTCTGTTTATAGTCCTTTTTTTGATGGGATTATCCGCATACAAAAAACAATATAATAGAATGAATACAACGGATATACTTGCTGTAGTTTTTCTAGGAGTTATTGGTGTTTTTATAAACCAATGGTCTTTTTTTATTGGCTTACAAACAGCTGACCCAACAACATCTGCGCTCATATTAGCAACGACCCCTATATTAACCAGCTTTCTTGCTGCTATTTTTTTAAAAGAAAAACTAACGATTCGAATGTTTTTAGGGTCGATCGTAGCGATAATAGGAATTTATTTTGTTGTGACAAAAGGAGCTTTTACATCCTTACATTTTGAAAAAGGACTATTATGGATAGTTATCACAATGATCACATTCGCCATAATGATTATAATGACGAGACTGCTTTCACAAAGAATAGATCCCCTGGCGATTACTTTATATTCGAATATAGTGGGCTTTACTGTTTCCGTTCCTTTTGCATTTTTTCTAGATACACCAGTACGTGTAAGCTCGAGAGTGTCTGATTGGGCTTTGCTTATTGGAACTGCCGTTATTGTTCATGGCATGGCTAATCTAATTTGGAATGCGAACATTCGACATGTCGATGCATCAAAAGCTTCAATATTGTCGAATTTAGAGCCTTTTGTAGCAATGATCATGGGGTTCATTTTATTATCCAAACCAATCTCCAATGTAGAACTTTTAGGCTCTTTCTTTATAGTTGGTGGAGTAGTTTTATCGACATATCAACGAAAAAAGCTAAGAGGAATATATTAAAAGGAGAATCTTTTGCCCTTATGCGATTTAAATCTCGGCCAAAATGAAAGCTGACATTGAAAAACTTGTTGCTTATTGTCAGTCAAAAGATGCCGATCCAATTGGGTTTGGGAATGTCTACAGGAGGTCCGTTCCTCACTCAAATCTTACCAGGAGTAAATGGCATACAATGTATAAGGATGCAAAAGTAAATGTAGCAGTGGATTTTAAACTGATAAGGACTGGGCTGGTGGATTAGGATTCATTGTCACTTGAAAAATGTTTTTGACTATATACGCTTAACGATTAAAAAAGCGGTTGCTTAAACCGCTTTTTTCGAATGAGCATCATAAAATCCTTGATACGTTTGGTCAATTAGCTCCAAAGAAAACCGATTTCTTGGCACAAACTCAACCAATTAATTCAGTTTCTTTTTTTTTGATAATCATCTTTATTAACCCTTCAACTAGTACCGGTACTTCCTCAAATGCACTTTTCATGTGAAGGCGCTCTGTCCGTTTATGGGCGTCTTTACCGAAAGGTCCCACGTTCAGTACCGGCGCTTTGAGTTGTTTCATTTCTTCGAATGGGATGCTGTAGCTGTCTCCCCAAACCGGTGTGTTGGCGACAAAGGAATTCCAGCCCTCATTCGCATCGTTGTAATTCACATAGCTTAGGTCGCAAATGCCATTAAAATAGTGGATTTGCTGAACAGGCAGCCCAAACTTCTTCATGCCCTGTTCCTTAACGTAGTCCGCGCATTCGGTTATAAATTCACAATCCGATGAGTTAACAGCCGGATAATACGGCGGTGCATAAAGCAAAATCATCGCAGGGGCAAGCTCTTGGCACTCAATCATTAACGTATCAGCAATATGGAAGGACTTTTCGCGATCATCCCAATCACTATTGATAAGAACTTCCGCTTTAACCGAATTAACGTAGTCCTGACCAAGCTTCTTAACGGCATGGTCCAATAGATCCTCATACCGGATTACGCGAACTTCCCCTACCGGTTTCACTCCCTGAGCCGCACAGATTCTTTGATAGTGCGCATTGCAGGACTTAGCTGCATCCCTGGCAATCTCTTCAAAAATGTCCATAATTTCCGCTGCATTTCGCTTCATTAAAAAGACATTGTACAAAGCAGCCGCACGGAATGGTGTCTGAGCTGAATACTCCATTTTTAAATCCTTTTGCTGTAATGTAACCGGAAGCGGTGTCTTCTCGCCCATCACTGTTTCCTCGAGCTTGACGTTCCACTCCATTTCCTGCGTCATAAAGGAAGCAATATAGTTCGCGGTAATTCCACTTAGCGGTTCGCCAACATGAGTTTCACGTCCGTAGAAAAGGGCAGAAGGCATAATTTTACCAATAGAGCCCGAGTAGATATAGTAATTAAGGTCACCCGGCTTCTGGGCAAACACCGGCTCTCCGTTTAAGAAAAGCTTATATTTAAGAGTATGCTCTTCTCTCATTTCTACTAATTTCAAAACAGCTGCGCGCATTCCCGCTGAATTGACCTCTTCATCTGGGACTGTTAATAAAACGAGATTGATTGGCCATTCTTCCGTGGAAGCCTTTTCAATTAAACCCATATGCATGACGAGACCCATTTTCATATCCATCGTACCGCGTCCAAACAAATATTCACCTGAAAGAAGATCTTCCCGCGCATCTTCTGGCAGGCTATCGATTCGACTATGAAGCAATTTCGTCAATTCCTCAGGCTTAAAGGCATATTCTTCAATATCTCCGTATTCCTCTGTAAAAACCGTATCAAAATGGCTAATGAGAACAATGGTGTCCTCGGCCTCTGGATGTTTGTATAGAGCCGTAACCAATCTTCTTCCTAAATCCGCATCATGAAGACCTAAGTGGTCAGGGTTCTCTTGAAAATAAGGCAAACTTTGCAATTTCGCTGCAATCTTCTCAGGGAATTCCTTTTCTCCTGCTGTCAATGTCCGGCTTTCCCAGCTAACGACCTCACATAACAAGCGGCGAAGCCCTTCTTTTGTTGCCCATTGATATTCTGTCATGCCTTTCATCTCCCTAGTTTAATAAAGCTGTTGCAACACATTCAGGATAAACGTGCTGCAACAGAAAGGTCAATTTATATTTAGAAGCGTAATGACAAGCAGCTTAATCCGCCATCCAATTTACGGAACTCCGTTGTGTCGACTTCTAGCGTTTTGTAGCCAGCATCTTCAAGGTTTTTCTTTGTTTGCGGGAAGCCTGCAGGAACGATAATATAATCATTCACGCGGATGCAGTTTGCCGCATACTCTTCTTCGGGTGGAACGATGATTTTTTTATAGGAATTAAAGTCAGCATGGTCAATGAATTCACCTGCAACCAATATGGTTTCTTCTCCAATATAGTTAACTCCCGTTTTTAAGTGGAAGAATTTCTCTAACTCTACAATGGTAGCTTTGTAGTTTTCAGACTCAAGGATTTGCTTCAATTGTTTGGCACCTTCATGGTTGGTTCTTGCGGAAATACCGATATAGAAATGATCTTCAATTTGTAAAATATCACCGCCGTCAAGAGTTCCAGGTGCTTCAATACGATAAAATTTTTCATAAAAATTCTTTAATGCCGGCTCCATTTCAATAATTTCGCCATTACGAGTTTCAGCGCCTGGATTTGTCACAACCGCAAAGTCTGGTGTAAGAACAGCTGTGTCCTCTACAAATGTGGAATCAGGGAAGTATGCATTTGCAGGAAGGACAGTAACTTCTACACCACAAGTTTTCATTGCTTCAATATATGAAGCATGCTGTTCGAGTGCCTTTTCATAGATTGGGGTTCCAAGATCAGAAGTAGTTAATCCGTTTACATATGTTTCTCCAGGGGTTTTGACAATGACTTTTTTAAACATTTGATAGCCTCCTATTTTTTCACATAGTGGAATTAGATTTTATAAAATGGAATTTATAATTTGATAGTAATTCAGTTTGATAATCATGTCAATATTTTTAATTTGCAGAACTTTCTTTTTTCAAAAAATAATGTATAGTAATATTAATGTTCCACCATACGGAATTAAAGGTCACTATATAGAAAAAGGAGTTGAACATATGCAAACGATTGATCGTGCGATGGAAATCATCGGAATTATTTCCGGAAATGAAGCAGCGAAGTGGCTGTCGATAACGGAAATATCGAAGGAATGCGACCTGGCCGTCAGCACTATCCACCGCCTATTAAATTCCATGAAAAAATACGGACTGATTCAGCAGGATCCGGACTCAAAGCTTTATACATTGGGGAATAAATGGCTGGAGTACGGACTGCAGTTGTATGATAGTTTTGATTTTGTCGGCCTGATTCGCCCGGAAATGGAACGGTTGATGAATGAGGTTGGAGAAAGTATTTATTATAATAAGCCGTTTGGGTTGGAGTCGCTTGTGGTCGAGAGGATTGATTGTCCAACCAATCCGATTCGAATCTATGACCAGCTCGGCAACCGCATTCCGATGCATATCGGTGCGGCCAATAAGGTGATGCTTGCGTACATGCCGCGGGAAGAGGCAATGAAAATTGTTGGAACCCTGGTCTCCGTCGAGGAACAGGATGTGTTTTTGGAAAAATTACAGTTGGTAAAATTACAGGGCTATGGCATCAGCCATGGGGAGAAAACGAAAGGAACATCGGCTATTGCTGCCCCTATTTTCAACCAAATGAATGAGCTGATAGGCTCCATCAGTATTGGTTATGTTAATTTTGAAGTCACCGAGGAACGGCAAAATTTATTAATTGAAAAAGCAGTAGAATATGGGAGAAGAATTTCTACTAAATTAGGATATGGAAAAGGATAAGCGGGGAATGATAGATTCCCCGCTTATTGAAATTCCATTTTCAGCGGAAAAGGAGAAAAAATTGAATAACGAACAACAAACCTGATCATCTATGATCAGGTTTGTTGTTCGTTTAGTGTCCACCCCACACGGACTGAATCAACAAAAAATCCACGGGCGGTGCCTGTCACCGTATGGGATCACCACAATTCGTCTAGCACATCTGACTGTATTAGGTTAGTATCAATGTTGCAGGTTTTTCCGTCGATTCCGTATTGCCAGATGGAGACGTTCACTTTGTCGGGAGCGTTCGGTTTAAATTTCGGTGCACTGTCTTTGCCTGTGATGCCAGGGCCCGGGTTGCTGCTCCAGATGATGGTATGCTTTTGAATATCCTTATCCTTCCCGATCGCTTTTTTATAGGCAGAAGTAACACTGCCATCTTTCGTAAACACGCCGTAAATCCCTGGCTTATAGACCGATTTCATCAAGGTATCAACCCATCCGCGAATAAACCCATCATCGACTGGAAACTTCGGTTCAATATCAGCGAAAATCGCTGTACCTTTTGGAATTTCTATCTTTTTGGCATAGGTGATGGCTTCTTTTGCTTCGGACACCCCTTTTTTATAGACGGTGGCATCGGTGAAATGATTGAAAATCGGGATAACTTTTATTCCTTGCCCGTGAAGAAAATCCACTTCCTTCTGCGTCAGCCCTAGCGAAATTCCCTCTTTTGTCTCCAAATAGCGGCCAAACACGGCTGGTTTTCCATAATTCTCTTTTACACATTTTAAAAATGCTTTATCTACTTTTGTGGCGGAATCGGCACCCCAGAGAATCTTTGATTTGGATTTATCATCTGTTTTAGATGAAGGATTTTGTTTGGGCTCCTTTTTGGAAGGGGGCTGCGACTGAGGTTGCTTTTGAGGTTCCTTTCCGCTTTCCGGTGAATGATTCCCCATTGTCGGCTGTGTCTGCGGTGAATCTGAATGTTGTTGCACTCCATTTTGATTGAAAAAAACAAAAAGTAACGGAAGAACCAATATGGCACTTAAAACGATTGTCCAAAACCATTTTCGTGTTTTCATACTTTCCCTCCATTCGACATTCTGTTTGACAATGTATGCGAATGGAAATTCGAACGTGTGGGCAGCCGGTCCTACAGGGGGGCATGAGCACCTAATGAAAATAAGCCTCTCCCTTCAAATGGGAAATCTTGATATAATAACAATAGATTAAGGGAGGTGTATACAGATGGAGAATCATTTCAGATTGTCTGGTACTTCTGCCACTCATGCAAAGCCTGATTTTGGAAAGGCGATACTTTGCATGGGGCGAAACATTTAATTTGATCGCCAACCGGCTTTTCTAATATTTTGGCTTTGCACCTTATTTGTTCAAAATAAGGGGCTGGCAAGAATGAAATATATCAATGCAAGCAAAGTTTTACCTGAAAAGCTGATTGTGGAAATCCAAAAATATGTTCAGGGAGAAACGCTCTATATTCCCAAACCGGAAACGGAGTATAAAAAATGGGGAACTTCAAGTGGCGGGAGACAGCTGCTTGATTACCGCAATAGCGCCATAAGAAAAGCATTTAGCAATGGCAGCAGCATCCATCAATTAGCTGAGGAGCACTACCTCTCAACGGATACAATCAAAAAAATTGTCTATTCGAAAAAGACATAAGCTATCAGCACTGGTGAAAATCTTTCATCAGTGCTTTTTTATATAATGCTATTTTCGCATAGATTGTTGTTTTTCGTATAAG
>NZ_MLYR01000013.1 GCF_001866655.1 Bacillus sp. MUM 116
GTTTCGTAAGTTCCTTGAACAATTCCTTGGCTTCCGATGTAAATCCAGCTTCCTGCAGTCATTTGACCGTACATCATCAAGCCTTTTTTATCAAGCTCGTGGAAGTGCTCCCAGTTTGCCCATGCAGGTACAAGGTTTGAGTTAGCAAGCAATACACGTGGTGCATCTTTGTGAGATTTCCAAACAACCACTGGCTTACCTGATTGAACTAACATTGTTTCATCATCTTCTAGTTCTAAAAGCGTTTTCACAATCGCATCAAAAGATTCCCAGTTACGAGCTGCTTTCCCAATCCCGCCGTATACAACAAGATCTTCTGGTCTTTCTGCTACTTCTTGGTCTAGGTTGTTATAAAGCATGCGAAGAGCAGCTTCTTGAATCCAGCCTTTTGCATGTAGTTCCGTACCTTTATAATTTTTAATGATTCTTTTTTCAGATGTTTTCGTTTCCATAACATCCACTCCTTTTATTTAACCATGGCTTAATTATAAAAATAAAATCTTTTGAAAAATACGAACAGAAAATTCGAAAACGTATAAATTCTTTAAAAATTGCGCGTGTTTATATAAAATTTTTTATCTAAAATAGCAATATTTTTAGATTTGTTCATTATTTTTATAACCCAAAAAAAGTAAGCCGATTCATTCTAAAGATCTTAAACAGTGACTAATTCCCAACTTTGATCAGTAATGTATTATTTAATGCAAAAAAAGGTAATATTTAATGAATTTCTCTAATATCGGATAAACGAATGCAGAGATTTTTTTGCTGTCTGTCTTTTATTAAAAGTGCTTGTTTCTGTATATCAATTAGACATACACGGCCATTGCATGTTAGTAATGAACTATTCTCATAGTAAGTAATTGTAATATATTCTTTTTTTGTCAACTCTTTTAAAAACATCTGTAATCCCTTTCTCCGAAGCCTGGAAATTCCGAAAATAAATAAAAATAATTTGATCTTTTAGATCGTATGAGTTCTGCAATATTCAGTAAGAAAATAGTCACCGGAGCAAACAATGCTCCGGAATGACGTTAAAGATTTGAACAAGAGGCGAGCTTAGTAACCACTATAGCTATTCCCTCCATTTCCGAAATAGGGGTGATTTTGAGAGATGTTGATCTAAAAACAACTCCATCACCTTGTTTACTGTTTGGAAATTTCCTCTTTTCTAACATGTAAGTTTTTTTCTACAAATGATTTCCAGTCGATTTGATATAACCAGCTTGCTGCTGCCTCGATATCCTTTGAGAACACACGATCTTGCGTAATGCTTGGGATAAGCTTTCTCGCTTCCGTATAAAAAGCATTTGTAAATGAAGCCATCATATCTCTTCCACGATATTCCACTGCCTGCAAGGCGCAAATAAGTTCAATTGCCAATACACGGCGGACGTTTTGAATGATTTGATGAGCATGGCGGGATCCAATTGTCCCCATGCTTACATGATCTTCCTGGTTCGCTGAAGATGGGATGGAATCCACACTTGCCGGGTGCGCCAATGTTTTGTTTTCTGATACAAGCGCGGCTGCCACATATTGCATAATCATCGCTCCCGACTGCAAACCCGGCTCTGGGCTTAAAAACGGCGGTAAATCATTTAGCTGCGGATTGACGAGACGCTCAATTCGACGCTCTGAAATATTCGCAAACTCCGCCATGGCAATTTTAAGGAAGTCCATTGCAAATGCGATCGGCTGGCCGTGAAAGTTCCCTCCCGAAATTACCTTTTCACCATCATCGAAAATAAGCGGATTATCGGTTGCTGCGTTCATTTCAATTTCAAGCTTCTCTTTTACATAATCAAGTGTCTGCCATGATGCGCCGTGTACTTGTGGGATGCAGCGGAGAGAGTATGCATCCTGTACCCGAAGTTCTCCTTGCGTAGTGACAAGCTGGCTGTCACTAATCATTCGCCGAATACGTTCCGCGACTTCAGATTGTTGACGATACCCACGTGAAAAATGAACATCCGCATCAAAAGCTTCCTTAATGCCGCGTAACCCTTCTAATGTCAATGATGCTATCGCTTCCGTTTGAAGAGCAAGCTGCTCGGCTTCGATGTAATTGACTAGACCCATTGCCGTCATAGCTTGGGTACCGTTAATTAATGCTAAGCCCTCCTTTGCTTGCAATGTCAGTGGAACAATGCCTTCTTTCGACAAAGCTGTGAGGGCCTTCATTTGTTCCCCTTTATAAAACACTTCACCCTCACCCATTAGCACAAGAGCCAAATGGGACAGTGGTGCTAAATCCCCGCTCGCTCCAAGTGAACCTTGCTGTGGAATGACCGGATGTATATGTGCATTCAAAAGCTCAAGCAAGCGTTCAATGACAACGGGACGCACTCCAGAAAAACCTTTTAATAATGCGTTAGCACGGAGCAGAAGCATGGCTCGAGAAACTACTTCAGGAAACGGTTCTCCTACCCCGCATGCATGAGAGTGAATCAAATTCCACTGCAGCTGCTCTACATCTTCAGCATCAATCAATACATCACTAAACTTTCCAAATCCAGTTGTAATACCGTAGATGACTTTCTTTTGCTTTACGATCTTTTCAACAGCTTCCCTGCTTTTTTCCACATTGCTCCAGCTTTCCGCTGAAGCTTTAACAAACGCATCATTATATAAAATCTCTTTTGCTTCTTCAATCGTTAAAGTCTGACCTGTTAATAGAATCATTTCTTACACCCCTTATTATTTTTTTAAAACCAAAAAGGGGGCCGTATTGACAGACGTATCCCGTCGTCAATACAGCCCCCTGTTTAACTAATAACTATAGGCTTTTTATTATTTAAATGTGGTTAATACCTAATCCAATCGCTTCATGCTCAAACCCGCGAACCGGTGCTCCAATTGTTCCATACACTGCAACGGCAATCCATTCACCTTCTGCCTTGTTTTCAAACGGATGGCCGCGAAGAATCGCAAACCGAAGCCCTGCTGTTCTAAGCATTCCGCCAAGCTCAACTTGACCACGTGTTACACCGTGCATCGCTTCAATAATCGCATGATACAATGCATGCATTTCACGATAAAGCTCAGGATTGACTATTTCTTGCCTTTTCGCTGACGTTTCAATGGCTGCTACGATTTTCTGCAGCTCCATTGATCCAACCTTTCCTTTTCCATAGCGCCAATTCATTTGCGTAAGCTTACTTACTAATGAGGCTTCTTCCTCTTCTTCTGCAAACGCGTACATGATTGCCTGCTGACCAATTTTTCTGTCGAATCCCATCGTCATGCAGTTACCTCTTTTTAATTTTCTAAATTGACTAATAACTGATTCCTATTTTAAACGTATTCCTATCGTTAGGTCAATATATATTTTTCCCATAAATAATGATTTTCAAGGTAGTTACGATGCAGTCAAGATGCTAATTGAAAAAGGGCATCAAAAAATCGAGATACTTTATGGCCTTCTGAGTCTATCACCGGCATAAGAACGGCTTGCTGGTTACCGTAAAGCACTGTCTGACCATAGTATTCCTTTAGACGAGAATCATATTCTGATTGGCGAACCCTCTTTTGAAAGCGGCTACCAGATGACGAAAGAATAGCGGAAAAATCGGACATAACCGCTCTATTTATATCCTCTAACGCTATTACAATGGGATTAATTGGATATATTCAAGCCAAGAGCATCAAAGTTCCTGAGGAAATAGCAATGATTGGATTACATTTGTACCATCATCCATTTGAACCTTCCAGCGGTTTGCACCCGTTTTTTTAAGTGTAAAGTTTCACAATCTTGACTCGCAGATAAGAAAAAAGGTTGCTGTGGTGATTACTATGCATTGTTTCAACGAGCTTTATAAACAATTATAATAAGGATATCAATTTTTTTATGAGAGGAGATTTAAAATGCTAGTGTATGATCAAATTTCTAAAAATACCACTACGGAGAAAATTCGAAAACCAAGTGAGCACGAGGTTGTGTGGATTCGTCTTTACGATCCAAAACCGAATGAGGTTAAAAATGTTCTTTATGATTTACTTAATTGTCACACACTAGTCGTAGAAGATGGCATCAAGTTAAATCAGCGCCCTAAAATGGATCGGTACCCGGATCATATTTTCATATCCTTTTTTGCAATCGACGATCAACACAATCCTATTGAAATCGCCCTAGTGGTGGGCTCCAATTATGTTGTAACGATTTATAAACACGATATTCCTGTATTGGAGAGATTGTACGAGCAATTTAAAACGATTGAGGGGAAAATGGAGTTTCCCGCTCAAATCTTATACCATATCATGGACCAATGTGTAGATGAATATGAGATGGTAGTGGATCATTTAGAAGATAAGATTGAAGAATGGGAAGAAATGATTCATATAAATCCATATACATCCATTGCACAGGAGGTTTTTCGACTCAAAAGGTCTACTCATACACTAAGGAAGATTTTTGTTGATGAGCGAACGGTGTTAGGTAATATTAGCCATCAACACTTTCCCTATACTAAACCCGAAGCGGATGTATATTTCGTAGATGTGTTTGACCATATCTCGAGGGTAATCGATTCCATTGATATGTTTCGGGATGCACTGACAGGTCTTCTCGATATGCAAATTTCAATGAAAGCCGACAGGATGAATGAAATTATGAAGACTTTGACAATATGGAGCACTTTATTTCTGCCATTGTCTTTTGTGGTTGGTCTTTATGGGATGAATTTAAAAGGTATTCCGGAATATAATTGGAGTTTTGGATACGCCTACGTATGGGGGATTATGATTGTTTTAATCTTGATCATGGTGTTTTACTTTAAGAAAAAAAAATGGATTTAAACATCATCTTATTGTATTAACGTTTTCCTTGATCCTATATGGATATCAATGGTTTCTTGAAAATCCTTATCCTATACATTTACGATTTTTAGATAAGGCTATTTTCGAATAGATTGTTGTTTTTCGTATAAGTTCATCAACCCGTATAACTA
>NZ_MLYR01000130.1 GCF_001866655.1 Bacillus sp. MUM 116
ACTTAAAAATTTATTTAATAATTTTCGAACCGGGTTTATTTCTAGTACAACAGTATTTGGGTTCAGATAGGATGTACTGAGTGACTGTTAATGTCACTCTTTTTTTATGAAAAGTAATTATTTATTTTGGAAGTATTAGTTTTAGTGAAAAATTAAAAATAGATTAGATTTTTGATAATTTCATTGACCCATAATTATGTTTTAGATAAAATCATTTTGTATTAATTGAAAAAGATTATCATTATCAATAACCTAAAGGGAGTGTACATATTACAATGATCAGGAAGATCTTTAATTTAAAGACTATACTTATTACATTTTCTTTACTTGTAGTAATTGGTGTCATCATATGGCAAGGTATCCATTTTCATGGTAATCCAGACCCAACAGAGAAAAACATATCACCCGAAGCAGCCATTATAAATACGGCAATACTTGTATTTAGAGAAGGACTAGAGGCTATTTTAGTTTTATCAGCTATCATTTCAGGGTTAGTTCGTAAAAAGCAAGACAATCTTTGGAAACCTATCTCAATGGGGGCAGGAGTTTCCTTTTTAGCTACAATTGCTACTTGGTTTATCGTGGTTGCAATTATTGCTTCAGTAAATGCATCTGAGTTGAATATTCAAGCATTTACAGGGATTTTAGCTGTAATTGTTTTACTTATTATCATGAATTGGTTCTTTCATAAAATTTATTGGACTGGTTGGATAAGTCTTCATAATCGAAAGAAACAACAAATCACTTCAAACAATGATGAAAATGCCCAGACCACTACTTTTTGGTCGTTATTCATTTTAGGTCTTACATCCGTTTACCGTGAAGGGTTCGAAGTAGTTCTTTTTCTTCAAAATTTAAGATTAAAAGTAGGTTCCGATATTATTCTGCAAGGAGCAATGATTGGTCTGGCACTAACGCTGATTGTAGGTGTATTAACATTCCTTGCTCAAAGACGATTACCACATAAAAAGATGCTGGTATTTACAGGTGCTCTCTTGGTAGTGGTTCTTGCCGTAATGGTTGGAGAAACTGTTCAAGAAATGCAATTAGCTGGATGGATTGGTACAACAACAATTAAAAATCTTTATATCCCAGATTGGGCTCAAGTATGGTTCTGTATATTCCCAACCGTAGAGACGTTATCTTTTCAAGCATTTGCTGTGATTTATGTATTAGGATCTTATTTTTTACAACGTTATTTAACAAAGAGAAAAGCAATAAAACAAAAAATGATTCCTACAATGTAAGATGTGATGAGTGGCTGATATGCCACTCTTTTTTTATATCTTTAACGTGAGTAAAGTGGTGGATAAGGGGAAGTCAGTGGAAATATCTCTAGTAGTTTGCGGAAGTTGAAGATTGGAATTGGTGAAAAGAATATTATTTTTAGGGAATGAACAGATAGATAAGAGAAACATATTGACGATGATTATCATTATCATTTAAAATATTAATTGAAAATGATAATCAATTTCGATTAAAGTGTCTCTAAAAATAAATTTTTCTCTACCAATGTAAAATTATGATTAAGGCATTGAAGATTGAATTGTTTTGAGGTTGATTATCTTGAAATTTAATGGGGGAGGTGAATGAAGTATGCCAGGCTCATTACTTGTTGTAGGTAGAGTTTAGGTGTGATTCCTGAAAAATTATTAACTGTTGGCTTTGGTGAAAAAGAATAATATTTAATTTAATGGAAGAATATCCGCGGTGCCTAGGACCTGCGTTTAAACTGACCCTAAATTAGTGGTTATAAAGAAGAGGTTAAAAGTTAAATTGACTACCATTCTTTGAAGATATTAACAAATTTCAATTATTATTATGATCTTTATCTTATTTGTTGGAAAGTAGGTATTTAAGATATGCGGAAAGTCGTTGGAAAAATTCATTTATGGTTGAGCATGTTAGTAGGTATTTTTATAGTACTTATTGGAATAACCGGAAGTTTACTTGTTTTTGAACCAGAATTAAATCACTTAATACATCCTACATTATTTAAAGTAACAGAAGGCAAAAAAGTAACCTATCAACAAGCTTTGGATACTGTATCAAACAAATATCCAAAAGGGGAAATTAAACGTGTATATACACCAGATGAACCAGATGCGAAAGGAGTTTACTTATTTCGTCTTAAAGATGGTGAAAAGCAGCAATCAATTTATGTTGACCCTGGGACTGGACAAATAAATGGAACATTGGGCGATAATGCATTGTTTAATAACATCCTTGATTTTCATAAATCACTTCTCCTTGAAGATTTTAAAGGTGAGAATATTGTCGGTATAATTGGATTTCTTTTCTTCTTGATCACGTTGTCAGGAATATATTTATGGTGGCCAGGAATAAAAAAGTGGACAAGTGGTTTTAGAATGAGACGCAATAAAAACATTTTTGTAAAGCATTACGATTTACATAAAGTCATAGGGGCAGTGTCCATACCATTTTTATTGATTGTTTCATTAACAGGTGCTCTTTTTACATATGACGAGACAATTTTTGGATGGTTTGGCGGAAAGGCAAAGATAACACCGCCGGAAGAGAAACTTGTTTCTAAGCCTCTTCCAACTGGAAAGCTTCCACTGGACCTTTTATTAAATAAAGCTGAAAAAGAAGTACATAAGGGAACGATTACTCAAGTTAGAATGCCAGAAAAAAAGAAGCAAGGAATGTCTGAAGGGGCTGTAGAAATTCGCCTTAGTCGTTCTTACGATCCTGGAGATGGAAACATACGAGTATGGGTAGACCAGTATAGTGGAAAAATAGTAGGAAAGTTAGATCCAAAAATAAACCGTGGTCTATTTTATCAAATATGGCATTTTCCTTTGCATACAGGAACTTTTGGAGGAATATTTACAAAAATTTTATATACAATTGGTGGCTTTACTCCATCCATTCTAATGATTACAGGAACTTTTATGTGGTGGTTTAAGAAAAAGAACAAAAGAAAACAAAAAAAGAGAACAGTTCAGGCTGCATAATTAAGCTTGTTTCCATTTTCGTATAATCCACAAACGGTCTACAGGGTATAGGGGAACAAAAAAGCCCAAATCCTCGGTATTTAAACTGAGAAATTAGGCGATTAGAAGGATTTAATTTAAAATGCAACGAAGGTTCACAAATTCCTTTAAAATCATAAATATTGATTAGTAAGCAATAGGGAGGCGCTACATTTTCCCCTATTTTGCTGAATTTAATGAAAAACCTCTTGACCCTTACATTAATGTAAGGGTTTATAATTGCTCTAACATCATTAAGAAAGGGGGTATCTTCATTGAAAATCGGCGAGTTATCTAAACTTACTGGGGTAAGCATTCGTTCATTGCGGTACTATGAGGAACAAGGAATTCTAAGCCCCATTCGTTTGTCTAACGGATACCGCGAATACCATGATTTAGCAGTGGACCAAGTGAATACGATTAAGTTTTATTTAAATTTGGGACTTTCTATTGAGCAAATCTCAGGGTTTCTGAATTGTGTATTAAAGAACAAAGAAGCGTTCTGTAAAGAAGTTCTCCCGATCTACGAAGAAAAATTGGAAGAGCTTGACCAGCAAATCCAATTGCTTACCATGATTCGTTCCAATTTAGTTGAACGGATCACGGCTATTAAAGAAGAACGTACCCGGATTGATGATGGCCAATAAAGGGAGGTTTTCATATTGTTCAAACAATTACATTCTGAAACATTTGATAAAGAAATCGAAAAAGGAATTACTTTAATTGAATTCGGGGCTAAATGGTGTCCACCATGCCGTATCCAGGAGCCTATTCTAGAAGAGATATCAGAAGAGTATAAAGAAAAGCTTGTGATCGCAAAGGTTGATGTCGATCAAGAACCGGGGCTTGCTGCTAAGTTCGATATTCAAGGTGTTCCTACGATGCTGTTATTTAAAGACGGACAAAAAGTAGATTCACTTAGAGGTTTACATTATATTGATGATATCAGAACAAAATTAGAAACCAAAATATAATTGACATTTATATCTTTAAAAAGGTTGTCAAATGGCAACCTTTTTTTGCAATTTTAAAATTTAAAAAGCTTTCTCTGGCATTTAATTATGGCTATTTTCGCATAGATTGTTGTTTTTCGTATAA
>NZ_MLYR01000131.1 GCF_001866655.1 Bacillus sp. MUM 116
GGTTGTTCTTTAACCTTTTGGACGGATTGACTTGTGACCTCGAGGGGCTAGGCGCCGTAACTGGACCAATCTCGGGAGCAATTTATTAATTCTTATAGTATAAATAAATCCTGCATCTCTTTTGAGAGATGCAGGATTTTCATTTAAACCATCCTTTTTCCTTGGACTGGGTAATGGCTTCAATTCGATTTTTTACCTCCAACTTATCCAAAATAATCGAAATGTAATTTCGCACTGTTCCCGTTTTAATACTAAGCTCTTCGGCAATTTCTTTCGTATTTTTACCATCTGCCACCAGTTCCAGCACTTCTTTTTCCCGATCAGTCAGAGGGTTTTCCTCCCCATACACATCATCCATGAGCTCAGGTGCATAGATTCGTTTTCCGGCCATCACACTGCGGATGGAACCCGCTAGTTCTTCACTTGGACTATCCTTCAATAAATAGCCGCTCACCCCTGCTTTTAATGCGCGTTGAAAATAACCTGACCTGGCAAAGGTTGTTAAAATGATGACTTTACAGCCGCAGCCCTTGAGTTCTTCAGCCGCTTCCAGTCCGCTCTTACCGGGCATTTCAATATCCATAATACAAACATCCGGTTCAAGCTTTTTGACAAGTGCAACAGCTTCTGCACCATTAGAGGCTTTCCCAACAACCTCCATATCCTCTTCCAGATTGAGAAGGGATCCAAAAGCCCCTAACAGCATTTTCTGATCTTCCGCAATGACAATTGAAATCATTTTATATCCTCACCTTCTCTTTCGGCGTAACATCATTCGGAACTCGTATGACTAATGTTGTTCCTGCTTCTGTTAAAAGTTCCAGGCTTCCATTAATAAATTCGAGCCGTTCCTTCATTCCAAGCAACCCGTGACCTTCATATTGAAATTTTTCCTCACGATTAAAGGTCCCATCATCACTAATTTTCATTAAAAGCCCTTTCCATGATTGCTCAATGGTCAGAGTGCAGGAACTTGCACCACTATGTTTAACCACATTATTTACAGCCTCTTTCAGACACATACTCAATATATTCTCCGTCAACAGAGAAACATTCGCCAATTCAAGTTCTTCATCGCAAATAAATTGTATTTGTGCAGCAGAAAGGATTTGTTTTACCCTTTGGATTTCATCCTTCAACCGGATACCACGCATGGAGGATACCATTTTACGTACCTCACTTAATGCAGTTCTTGCTGTCTGCTGAACATCCTTTAATTCATTTCGTGCCTGCTCCGGGTCTTTGGTAATTAATTTTCGAGCTAAATCACTCTTCAGACCAATAAGGGATAGTTTTTGCCCCAATGTATCGTGGAGGTCGCGGGCAATCCGCTGCCGTTCTTCCATCTTAACCAATTCGGAAATTCTTTTATTGGCATCCTCCAGTTTTTCCTCAAGCTGGCCGCGCTCTTTTCGGTTATAAATACTAAATGGCAGAAGAATGACACTTATCCAAATGATGATGACAAAGGGCAATTGCTGCAAAAACAACCTTTCGTGGACAACGATGTTGTAATTAATTGATGCCGATGTACAAAACAGATGGATAAAATAAAGAATAAGAAAAGGCACCCGATCTTTTATATTTCCAATAAAATAAGCCAGGAAGAAAGCGAAGTATACATAGCTGAAAAGACTGGTTGAGGTAATCGATATTCCGATTAAAATTAATGTCCAAAGATAAACCGGCCATCCTCTCGAACTGAAAGCAATCCGATAAAAAATAAAAAACAAAATCGTGAGCAAAATTCCTATAATGATTTTAATAACGGATGATTGCTGGAAAATAAAGTAAAATGGTAAAATACAAAGAACAGTCCATATATAAGGTGAAATTCCATTATTTTTCTGGAAGGACATATACTTTTTTAACATTGTAAAAAACCTCATTACTAAAAATGAAGGACAAGAACGTATTGGTCCTTATCCTTCATAATCTATTATATTTCTTTAACACTTTTCATTTTAACCGAATACCGCAAATCTTTAAAGCCAACAAACTTTTTAGCCGTCTCATCCCAAAGGTGGAATTTAAGTGATGATAGACTGGTCAAAAAGCTAATCGTCGGTACATTTTGGAGGGGTTCTGTTTGGTTATGTACCGTTTCAAGCTTATAATTCGGTACCCTTGGACTTAAATGATGAACATGGTGGTAGCCAATATTTCCCGTCACCCACTGTAACACTTTTGGAAGTTTATAAAAGGAACTCCCCTCAACAGCCGCTTTTATATATTCCCAGTCTACATCTTCCTCAAAATAAGAGTCTTCAAACGTATGCTGTACGTAAAATAACCAAATTCCTGCAATGCCGGAAATCATAAAAATCGGTCCTTGAACCAATAAAAAATTCTCCCAGCCAATTCCCCAGCAAAGCAAGGCGGCCAATCCGGCAATCGCTATATTTGTGATATAAGTATTAATTCTTTCCTTCATTCTCGCATCTTTTCGATTGAAACGATTTTTTAAAAGAAATACATAGATTGGACCGAAGCCAAACATGACGATTGGATTTCGATAAAAACGGTAGGCTGCACGTGTCCAAAACGAAGAGGCTAGGTATTCCTCAACTGTGAGCATCCAAATATCACCCGTTCCCCGTTTATCCAAATTACTGCTGGTAGCATGGTGAACGGAATGCTCATGCTGCCATTGACTGTAAGGATGAAGAGTTAGAATACCTGTAATCGTACCAAGAATTTTATTGACCTTACGGCTTTTAAAAAATGAATGGTGGCAGCAATCATGAAAAATGATGAAAACCCTTACTAAAAATCCTGCAGCGATGACAGAAAATAATAAGGTGAGAATATAAGAAATGGATAAGCTTTTATAGGCAAAGAACCATAAAAGGAAAAATGGTACGAGCGTATTAATTAATTGGAAAACACTTGACTGTACATTTGCATTTTCAAAAGGAGCAACCTGCTTGCGCAAAGTTCTTTGGTTTTGTTCAATCATGTTTTTGATTCCCTTCTTCATCGTCTTACCACTCATTTTAAAGAAGAAAATCTGCCCCTTGTAGTCATACCTGTCATGTCCCACACATGACAAATGTCATGTTCCGTCAAAAAGTGACAATAAAAGGTGACAGGCACCATTCGTGGACTTTTCTGCAGTTTTGTCCTTGTTGAGTGGACAAAACTGTTTTTATATATATTTAAACCAAAGCAGGTAGAAAAAAGCCCAAAAGATGCTCATAATTAGTGCCCGTTTATAATATAAAAAGTGGAGTCTTAGTGTTGTGAACATAACTACATTAAAAAACAATGACCACCAGATGTTCCAGCCGTGATAATGATCAATGGCATTAAAATAGCGCCCGCCAATCCATTCAACCATTGTAAAGATGAATACCCATTTTGCTATGTGAAATATTCTTTTCTTAGGAGTATCAGGATAGTTGGATAGGTAAATCAAGGTTGCCGGTACAACCATTAAAAACAGGTATATATGGTCTGCACATATTTCTGGAATATTTCCAATCCGTTTTAATTCCCATAGATGAAATTTAGTATGAGCGATATATTCATATGTAAGATTACCAACTACAATATAAAGTAATGTTGGGTAGCACCTATCAAAATTCCTCCATGCTTTTTTACGGAATAATACCGTAAAGGCCCAAATAATAATCGCTAATTGATATATATTTCCTCACTCCTATAGCTCTTTTGATTCCTTTAATATAATTACCATTTTATTTCCAAATTAATTTCATCTTAAAAAATTTTTTTCGAACCATAATACCCCATGGAAAAGGGATGCCCAAACTTTGTTTGGGCATCCCTTTCACGTCTGTTCTGCTACCTATTTACTTGAACTTCCCTCTCTGCCTTTTTAAACATGACTTCCACGTTAGAAGGAATTACTGAAGGGATACTAAAGTCATTTGTTGACCCCTTTTTCCTTTAAGGATTAGCGTTACCTGTTCTCCTATTAGTTCAACTAATGTATTGGACATGCTGCCTGACGCTTTTGCAGTATAAGTTCTGCCATCAGGAGTGATAAAGCGGAAAATCCCTTGAGAGTTTATCCCTCCTATTTGAGCTGTTACTTTTATATAATTTGTATCAGCTTCAGTGGCATCAGGGATTTTGATTTTTTGCCCAATTCGTAACTTAAAAGAATCTTCTGTTGGATTAAGTTCTTGAAGAACTGCAACGGAGATACCTAATGATTTACCAATTTTTGTGAAGGTATCCCCCTTCCTAATCACATAAAAAGATGAACTTGTATTTGTGATGCTAACTTTAGTTGTTTCATTTTTTGTTGGATCTGTATCAGTTAAAAATGTTTCACTTACAAACGCTTTTTTGCCATTAAAATGAATCTGAGCCCACCCATTAGAAGTTGTTTCAACAGACACACGGTCGTTAAGTTTTAGTGACCCTAATATAGCACTGTTTGTGGAAGCTGCTTCACGAACTCTTAACGATGTTGCTGTTACATACATTACTTTTGTATTGGATACAACTGTTCCAGGGTTTTGGTTTGTTGATGATGGAGCAGTTAATTTTTTTGTTAGATAGTCAGCACTCACAAAACAAACTTTTCCATTAATAAGAATACCAGCCCATCCGTTTTCTTCGAATGAAACCTTAACGACATCCCCTTTTCTTAATTTTCCCTGAATACGACTTTCAGGGTTAGGCTGCGACCGAATATTTAGTCCTGTGGTAGTAACAGTTCTGTCGTACACTTTTGGTAAAAGAATTTTTTTACCTTCAATGGATGTTACTCCATTTGCATCTAATATTTCTTGTGATGTGACACCATGTTCCGCGGCGATTTTTTCAATTTTTTCACCGTTTTTAACCTGGTAAGTATATTCCTTAATAAATGCTGCGTTCGCATTACTTCCTAAAAATCCAAGAGCAATGGTAAAAATGCCAGTCACTATAGTTTTTTTTACTGGGTTTGTTTGAATCCATTTGTGAACCTGTGAAACATATGTATCCCAATGATTACGAATATCTTTTAGGAACTCTTTGATATCTAATACATTTCGAATATTAAAATAATTATCCTTGTAATATTCGCGTTTTTCCATCCTTGAGGTGAAAACTGGCCCATTTTTATTTTGGCTGCTTTTTCTGTGAGTATCTTTCCTGCTTAGCTCTAATTTTCCATTTGCAAGTAATTCTTTCGTCGTACTAATCAATTTCTCTTAACTCCCCCATTATAGTGTTAAGTAATACATTCATGATCAATTTCAGTTGTCTTTAAATAAAATAAAGAAAAATTGCCGGGCATGATTATACCCTTGTATTACTCTTCATATTCACGGGCATACGTTCATGGTTTTCACTTAAATCTTTCTATTAATTAAATGTCAGCCAATACAATATATCCCCATATGTAATATTCGTAAGTCAATATAGGTTTCTGTCCATAATTGTCATAAAAAGTCGAAAATTGTTTATACTGGATAAATTACCAGTTCAAAATTTAAACAATTAAAAAAGACATAAGCTTTGAATGCTTATGTCTTTTTATTTGGATATTTTTAGTTGACTGACTATTGAACTTTGGATTCTGAAATGCCCATATTGTTCTCTTTCTTTTTTTGTACAAAAATTAAATAAATTAGATGAAAGGCGATAGCCACGGGAACTCCAATATAAACGGTCATCTTCGTGCCTTCATCAAATGCCAAACTGATTAGTACAATTAAATTAAAACTAAATGCCAGAATTGGAACTAACGGATAAAGAGGTGTTCGAAAACCTAAGCTGCTTACCTTTCCACCTTCAGCGATATAACGTTTACGAAAAAAATATTGGGAGGCTGCAATACTCATCCAAGCTAACATAGACGCCATACCTGCTACAGAAAGAATCCATGTATAAATCGTTTCTGCTGCAACTTTGGAAACAATAATCGAAATACATGAGATACCCATACTTGTGCATAAAGCAAGTAATGGAACACCCTTTTTCGATAATTTTTGAAAGGATTTTGGAGCCATTTTAGAATTTGATAGCGAGTATAGCATTCTAGTTGTTGTATAAAGGCCTGAATTAGCTACAGATAGAAGTGATGTAATAATGACGAAGTTCATAATATCAGCCGCATAAGGAACCCCAATCATATCCATAGCCGAAACAAATGGACTTGCATCTGGTTTAATTTCCTTCCAAGGTACAATGGAAACGACAATAATCATCGATAAAACAAAAAATAAGATAATCCGATATGCAGTTTGATTAATTGCTTTTGGTATCGTTTTTTCAGGAGACTCACTTTCTCCAGCAGCAATGCCTACTAGTTCAGTACCTCCTAAAGAATAATTTACGGCCATCATCGCTACAATTACAGCCAATACTCCATGTGGGAAGAATCCAAATTCAGTTAAATGTTTAAAAAGAGGGCCGGTTGTTTCTCCTTTAATAGGCACGAAACCAAATATCGCTGCGCCGCCAATTAAAATGAATAGGACAATCGTAATAACTTTAATACTAGCAAACCAAAACTCGGTTTCTGCAAAGCTACGCGCTGAGAGAGCATTTACAGAAAATAATAAAATTCCAGCAATTAATGACCAAAGCCATGGTGATATCCCAGGAAACCATCTTTGCATGAGAAAACCAATGGAAACAATCTCGTAGGCAACAGTGGAAGACCAGCCAATCCAGTAGATCCACCCAACTGTAAAACCGGTAGATGGATGAATATATTTAGCGGTATACGTCTGGAAGGAACCAGCTACCGGCATAGCAACAGTAAGCTCCCCTAAACACAGCATAACTAAATACATAATTAATCCACCCAGCATATAGGCAAGTACTGCACCTACGGGACCTGATTGACTAATAGTAAAGCCTGAAGCGTTAAAAAATCCTGCACCAATTACACCACCTAAAGCAATCATAAATAGGTGCCGACTTTTCATTACCCTCTTTAAACCTTGCTGTGTACTTTTCTCTGCCATGTATAACCCAACTTTCATAATAGATTAGACTCTAAGAAGCCAAACCATTTTCTTAAGGGTTTCAATAAACGCATTTTCCTACCCCTATATAATCAACCAAACAATCAATTCTGATGATTGCACCATTGAAGAAGGGTTTGCGCAATGATTTCTGCTGCTTTAAATACTTTATCCATTTCAATATATTCATTTGGATAATGAGCCATTTCTGTTACACCAGGTCCAAAAACAACTGTTGGGATTTTTCCAATCTCGGTGAGTAATCCTCCGTCCGTCCCCCAAGGCGCTGCTTCAATTACAGGGTCTTCTCCGACTGCCTCGCGGTATTGATGCACCAATGAATTCATCACTTCATGTTCGATATCAATGGAACCAGGAAGCCATTGTGCACCAAACCATTCCAAAACAGCTGGCTGCTCGGCAAACCATGGGTCAATTTCCGCTAGACGGCACAAGCATTCGTTCATCTCCCGCTTAGCATCTTCCATTTTCTCATTTGGGGCTACTCCCATTCTTCCCTCTATTTTAACCAAATCTGGCACAGATGAAGGCCAAGTTCCGCCCGATACAACTCCAATATTGATTGGTATTGGGATCGGCGTCTTTTCATAGAGAGGATCATCAATCTGCTCATTTCGTCTTATTTCTAACGCTTTTATTTGATTAACCACCAGCATGGTTTTTTCAAGCGCACTTACTCCTTCATAACGGGTTCCACCGTGTGCAGAACGGCCTTTTACATAGATTCGAAACCACATTGATCCTTGCTGTTTTGGAAAAATGCGCATATTGGTAGGTTCCGTAATCAATGCAGCGTCCGCTTTATACCCTTTAAGGAGCGTGGACAAGGTTCCTGCCCCGCCGCTTTCTTCTTCTACAACACTTTGAAAAATGACATCGCCTTTGAGTTTAATATTTAATTGTTGGATGGCTTCCATCGCTAGGAGAAAGGAAACTAGACCTCCTTTCATATCCGTAACACCGCGTCCGTACATTTTTCCTTCCTTCACGACACCGCTATAAGGATCATCCGTCCATTGTTCATGGTCACCTTCTGGAACCACATCAATATGACCATTCAAAATAATCGAGCGGCCACCGCCAGTTCCTGCTAAGACTCCGACAACATTTGGACTGCCCGTAAATTGTTCTCTTGGGGAACAAAAATATTCATTCGCTTTTAATTCATTGCCATCCGGTTCCCATACATCTACCTTTAAACCCATTCCGCTTAATTTTTCAGCAATAATGGATTGGGCACCGGCTTCATTGCCAGCAACACTTGGGGCCTGAACAAGGCGCTGTAATAATAAGGTCCCCTCTTCAAAATGATCCTTTAGCCAGGCTTGAATATCTTTTTTAATGGTTTGCATCATTTCACCTCATTATTTGAATTTATAAGCACAGGTTTTCATAGATGACCGACAGCCCCATGCCTCCGGCCATACAAAGTGTTACCATCCCGTACTTAGTCTTGGAGCGTAACATTTCGTGCATTAAAGTCACCGTTAATTTCGCACCTGTAGCACCTACCGGATGACCGAGTGCAATCGCACCGCCATTCACATTTACTTTTTCAGGGTCTAAATTTAATTCTTTTATGACAGCTAATGCTTGGGCAGCAAAAGCCTCATTTAGTTCAATTAGGCCAATTTGATCCAATGTTAAATCCGCTTTTTGCAGTGCCTTTTTTGTAGCAGGGACAGGGCCGATTCCCATCACATTTGCTTCTACCCCGGCACTTGCAAACGCTTTTATTTTTAAGAGCGGTTTGATTCCTCTTTCTTCCGCCTTCTCCTTTGACATCATCAATACTGCTGCTGCCCCATCGTTCATCGGACACGCATTTCCGGCAGTAATGAATCCGTTATTTTTGAAGGCCGGAGGAAGTTTTGCTAATTTTTCTAGTTGAATATCCATCCGAACCGACTCATCTGTTTGAAAAAAATAATTTCCTTTTCGATCTTTAATTTCGAGTGGAATAATTTCTTCCTCGAAATATTTGTTTTCAATCGCTTTTGCTGCCTTTTTATGGCTCTCTATGGCAAATTGATCCTGTTCTTCACGTGAGATTCCGTATATTTCTGCCAAGCGCTCTGCTGTCATTCCCATATGTTCATTTTCCAGAGAACATATAAGTCCATCCGTTAACAAGGCATCTTCCATTTCCAGATTACCAAACTTACTTCCCCAGCGATTTTTTACGAGATAGGGAACTTGACTCATACTTTCGACGCCGCCGGCAATGATCACATCTTCTTGACCAGTTTGAATCGTAAGTGCAGCATTTGTAATTGCCTTCAAACCTGAACCGCACGCTTTAATGACAACACTCCCTGGAACGCTAGCAGGGAATCCAGCTAATTGGGATGAGATTCTTGCCGAGTTTAAACCGCCGCCATGCACATAACCATGGCCAAAAATTACTTCATTCACACCTTCTTTTTCCAAAGACGTTCTTTTCATTAACCCCTCTAACACTTGCCGGCCCATTTCTTTGGCGGGCACATTTTTAAGAGATTTTCCAAATGCTCCAACTGCCGTACGGACACCTGCTACAATGACAGCCTCATTCATTTCCTTCACTCCTTATTCCGCTAACCCAACTGCAACTTTTAATGGTGCATCGGTATGCTTAATAACATCTTCTACGGTATACGGCTCCATGACTTCTTTTAAGACCAAGCCTTGTTCTGTGACCTCCATGACAGCCATTTCTGTAATAATTAAATCAACGCAAGTTCCGGCAGTAAGTGGTAATGTACATTCCTTTAAAATTTTTGAATCCCCATTTTTATTCGTATGATTCATCAGGACAATCACTTTTTTCGATTTTTGGGCGAGGTCCATTGCCCCTCCCATTCCCGGAACCCGCTTTCCGGGAACAATCCAATTCGCCAAATCACCCTTTTCGCTAACTTCAAGCGCACCCAGGATGGTAATATCCAAATAGCCGCGGCGAATCATCCCAAATGCTATGGAACTATCAAAATAGGAAGCTCCTTTAACTAAGGAAACAGGGTAACCTCCAGCATTGCAGAGGTTCGGATCTGAATCTTCCTTTGCCGGAGTTGGACCGGTGCCTAAAATCCCATTTTCTGCATGGAACTGTACAAAAATATCAGAAGGAATATAATCAGCAACCAAAGTTGGAATTCCGATTCCAAGATTTACAAACATTCCATCCTTGATTTCTTGTGCAGCACGTCTAGCAATCCTTTGCCGTACTTCTATTCCCAAACCCATTTCCATGTCACTCCCTTACTTGGTATTACCATATCAACAAAGATTCCCGGTGTTACAATTGCCTCCGGATCAAGCTCTCCGACTGGAACGATTTCATCCACTTCAGCAATCGTAAAATCCCCAGCCATCGCCACGAGCGGATTAAAATTACGCGCACTTTTATCAAAGACAAGGTTTCCAAGAGGATCTGCTTTTAAAGCATGAACAATGGCGACTTCTGCGGTAA
The DNA here is from genome assembly GCF_001866655.1 of Bacillus sp. MUM 116. Classification (GTDB taxonomy): domain Bacteria; phylum Bacillota; class Bacilli; order Bacillales; family Cytobacillaceae; genus Neobacillus. Next base: position 10,405 of record NZ_MLYR01000131.1, read on the forward strand.
GTGCTTTTTCAATCATATAGTCCTTACCGTCCACTGTTACGATTTCTTTTCCTTTCTCGGCAATAGTTCCAAAACCCACATCCGTTAAAATTCCACCCAATCCCATTCCACCTGCGCGGATCCGTTCAGCCAAGGTTCCTTGCGGAGAAAATTCTACTTCCATTTTACCTTCAGTCATTAACTTCCCCGCATTTGGATTCGATCCAATATGGGAAGTAATCAGTTTCTTTACTTTTCCGGCAGTGACTAATCTTCCAATCCCAATATCAGGAAACCCCGTATCATTTCCGATTAAATGTAAATCTTTGCAGCCTTTTTTCAAAATTCCATCCACTAATGATGGCGGGGTGCCAATCCCACCAAATCCTCCGTACATTAAGGTACATCCATCTGAAATATGAGAGAGAGCTTCTTGTAATGTAGCTACCTTTCCTTTTTTAGACAGGGATTGCATCGGTCTTCCCTCCTGTTTGTGTAAGCTCAAATTGCACCTCAGCGATTGCTTCTTCCAAAATTTCCACTACACGATTAATTTCTTCTTTTGTAATTACCAGCGGCGGAGCAATAATAATGGAATCACCTTCGCCATTAATGGCTCCCGCAGCCGGATATACGATTAATCCTTTTTTGAATGCTCGCTCAATGATGCGGCCCGTTACATTTAATTGAGATGGGAAAGATGTTTTTTTGTCCCGGTCTGAAACAAATTCCATCCCTAATAACAGCCCTTTTCCTCTTACATCCCCAATCATTTCATAGGTGCTATATAAGTTTTTTAATTTTTCATAGAGATACTGGCCTTGTTCTTCTGCTTTTTGAACAAGTTGATGTTTCTCAACATATTCCAATACTTTTAAAGAAACAGCTGCTGATTGCGGATTCGCACTATACGTATGGCCGCCTAAAACCACCTTGGATCCGTTTAAAATAGGATCCATGACCCGGTCACTGACAATAGTAGCTGCGATTGGAGTATAGCCTGCACTCATTCCTTTTCCGAGAGTAATCAGATCCGGAATCGCATTCCAATGCTCCATCGCAAACATCTTTCCAGTTCGGCCAATACCGGTCATGACTTCATCGGCAATAAATAAAATATTATATTGATCGCAAATTTCTCTAATCCGCTCATAATATCCCGGTGGAGGTGTGATTGCACCGCCTGAAGCACCAACAATTGGCTCTGCAATAAAGGCTGCAACCGTTTCTGCTCCAAAGCGTTGAAGGGCTGTCTCAAGCTCATTTGCACAAGTAACGCCCCATTCTTCTTCCGTTACACCATCCGGACGGCGATACGTATAAGGAGCAGATATAGTTGGATAATCAGCCAATAATGAATTAAATCCGCGTCTTCTTAATACATGGCCTGACATGGATAGAGCTCCAATGGTAATCCCGTGGTAACCAATCCATCTGGAGATAATACGTTTCTTTTGCGGCAACCCTTTTTCATTCCAATGTTGGATGGCAATTTTCATTGCCGTTTCGGTCGCTTCAGAACCGCTATTAACAAAAAATGACCAGTTCAGATCTCCAGGAGCTAAATCGCTCAATTTTTTCGCTAATTTTTCAGCGGGTTCACTTGTAAATTGGCCGCGATAAGAAAAAGAAATTTTTTGTGCCTGGTCATACATGGCATCAATCACCTCTTGTACACCATGTCCAATGCTTGCCGTTACGGCTCCTGAAGCACCATCGATATATTTATTACCTTCTGTATCATAGATATAAATTCCCTTTCCATGTGAAGCAGCAGGATATTTTACACCTAATACTGGTTTAATTAAATAATCACGTTCCATTGCCTATGTCTCCTCTCTTCAGAGCAAATTCTATATATTAAAAACCTTAAAATTATTTTTCTACTGTAATTAAAATAGTAAGTTTTTTTCTAAAGATTCACAATTCGACAAAAAGATGAAATAATAGAGTTGGATTTATACACCATGTATAATAAAACACCAAAAAATATAACAGAGGACTGATTTCTTTGGCGATTCGCATCCATGAAGCTTTACAGCTTCCAATCATGAAACAAACCAATTTGATTGCTGGTAAAAACGGGCTCCAAAATTGGATTAAATGGGTAACGATTGTGGAGGTAATTGAGGATATCAATCGTCTTCAAGAGGGAGAATTCCTGATTACGACCGGATTTGGCTTGGGAGAAAATGAAGAAAAACAAGCGGAATTCAAAAGGCTGTTATCCATAGGGAAACTTTCCGGAGTGGCGTTATATACCGGAGTATATCTGAAAGAAATTCCGCCATCCTTTATTGCGATTGCCGACCAATATGCCCTGCCATTAATTGAGATTCCCTCAAACATTAATTTTTCGATGATTACAAAAGAGTTGCTTGAGCAAATTATCAATAAACAAAGCCAAACATTCGAACAGAGTAATTTTCTTGAGGCTCTCTTAAACCAGCCTATCCTGAATAAAGCAGATCTCATCGAACGCGGAAAGAAATTTGGAGTGGATTTTACAAAACCGCAAACAATTTTTTCAGTGCATTTCCCTGCTTTAATCGATGAAAATAGCAAAGAATCGATCGCCGAAGCAATCCAATCGGTTTTAAAAAATAAGAAACGGCCCTTTTTAACGCGCACCAAATCGGAAAGTGTACTTGTTTTACTGGAGGAAGGCAACGGGGGAATAATTGCGGAGATCTCAAAAGAAGTTTTACAGAGCATAAAAGCTGCTGCCGGGCCGGTTGCGTTTTCAATTGGAATCGGAAAAACTGTCACCCGTCTTGATATGCTTGTGGAAAGTGCCAAACAAGCCGAACAAGCTGCTCATCTTTCGCAACTATTCTTTAAACCCCGGCCAATCATTCATTATGATGATTTAAGCTTGTATCAATTGCTTCTTGATATGAAAAATTCCGGAGTGGATTTAGCAGAATTTTACAATAGACATCTCAGCAGCTTACTGGAGTCTCAAGGGGTTGATTTTATCACCACGCTTGAAGCGTATTTGCATTATAATCAAAATATTAAATATACGGCAGATGAATTATATATTCACCGGCATACGTTAAAATACAGATTGGGACAGATTGAAAAAAAGACAGGGGCTAATCTAAGTTCTTTTGAAGATTGTACGAAATTGTATTTGGCGGTTATCGCTTATAAATTGTCAAAGTATATTATTTGATTTTGAAAAAAACACAACAGAAGCCACCCTGAAGGATGGCTTTTGTCAATGCAAAACTATTTTACTTTTAGTTGTGGAGCTGTGCCGATACTGACAATTTTTAAACTCCCAATCTTCTTTCGGCCGGACTAAAAAGTACATTTGATTTTTGCCATTTTTTAAAGGGCCCCTATAATCTTTGGATAGTTTGACATCAATATTTACCGCAAACTCGACTTGAGCAGCACTTTTGCCCACTTCCTTAAGTTTCTTTATTTCAATCTTTTGAATTCCTTTTTTAAACTGCTTAACATCCAAATTTACATTTATAAGCTGTTCCTGTGAGGTGTTATATAGTTTCCTTTAAAAGATATCCCAATTTTTTTATTCCCTTAACAATATCTTTTTTATTAGCATAACTAAAAGAAAGACGTAGAAACTCAGTTCCATCTTTTTGATTTAAGAAAAAGTGTTTACCAGGAATAAACGATACTCCTTCAGATAGAGCTCGATTTAATAAAAGGGAGGTATCGACGCTTGGAATTTTGACCCATACAAAGTAACCGCCCTTCGGTACAATCCAGGAAACAGATTCCGGAAGGAACTGTTCTAATGCAGAAACCATGACATCACGTTTATTATGGTAGGTATCTCTTAATAGTTGAAACCGTTCCTTTTCATTTGTTTTTTCTAAGAAAACAGCCATTGTGGCCTGAGCAAATGGATGATCCAGGTCTTTTTTAAACCATGCAAAAGCAGAAATTAATTCACTTGCTCCTGCTATCCATCCTATCCGCAATCCGGGAGCAACTATTTTTGATAGAGAACCAACATGAATAACCAGCCCTTCCTTATCCATTGCTTTTAGGGGTAATGGACTCTCATCAAAGCCCAATTCTCCGTATGCATCATCCTCTAAAATAAGAAAGTTATAATTGGCAGCAAGCTCCAATACGTGTTTCCGACGCTCCGCAGACATGGTTGTCCCAGTAGGATTTTGAAAAGTTAGAATGGTATATAGAAAACGAGGAAGGGCAAGCCCTTTACGTCTCCTTTCCTCTAATAGTTTTTCTAATTGTTCTGTTTGAAGTCCGTGTTCATCTACTGGAATACTAATAATATTATGAGTATAATTTTTAAATATTTCTAAAGCCTCCATATAGGTAGGAGACTCAACAACAATAAATGTTTCATCATCAATCAAAACTCGAGCAATCAGATCGATAGCCTGACAAGCACCAGATGTAATCAGTAGTTCTTCTTTTGATACATGAATCCCACGCTCCGCCAATCTTTTTTGAATTTTTTCCGTTAATTTTACAATCTTTGGGCTTCCCAGATAATGAAGAGGTAAATCATGTTCCTCTTCAAGAAGGCCCGCAACAGCTTCCCTTAGTTGCTCAACAGGAACAAGTGCCGGTTCTGGATAGCCAGAACTAAGTCGTATACAATTATCAGGCATAACTGGCGCCCATAAACCTGGCGGGTCATTCTTTAAAGCGGCTTTAATATTTTCAGAAAAAAAAGATTCAACCTTCACTTCTACCATGCACCTTTCCTGTCAATCTTCTTAGTTTGGAATATTAAATAAAAACAAATGTTTCTTGTAAGGGTGTTTATAATGACCAAGTACCATCAAATAAGTTTGATTTCTTTTCAAAAACAGTTTTCTACTTCACTAGTGATAAAAACGCTCAAACTTGACACGTTCAAGCACTCCTAATGCTGTTTTCATCAAAAAAAAGAATAGAAATCTCCGACAGGTCCGAGCAGTGAGTTTTTCCACACCCAGTGCATCGTATGCAAGAAAGAGATGACCGGTGAAAGCTGGGTAGCAAACGATGCCGGCGTAATCTTCTTTGGTTGAGTCGAAGCCATGAAGAAATACTATAGGGAAAAGTTCTCTGCCACGATGAATGGCTGCAACATCTAAATCAACGTTCTCTACATTGACTGAAAATAGTGTCCTAACAAATTCTATTTGCATAAACATTATCCTCGTATAGTATATTTAGCCCCTTAATTTCGAGCCTGGGTATTTCATAGTTTTACAAATTCAAGATAATTTTATTGAATTTTCTAAAATTATTCTTCTTGCCTCATTCATCACTAAAATTTTATTGTACTTTTATTTTATTTACAATTTTTTATTTGTAAAATAGTAATAAAAATCCATATATCCGGTATTAAAAGAGCTTAAGAAGACAGAAGAACCTGCCTATCCGAATCCTTTATTAGTAAAAAAAGACCCTTTCCACAGAAGTGAAAAGAGTCTTGAAACATTGATAGATTAACGCTTTACGGGAAGGCTCTTGCTATTTGGAAAAACCGGTTGCCTTCAAGAATCAACTTTGATAGTAGCTTTTGCTAAAAACTGCTCTATCCTGTTTAACCCTTCCTCTAAATTTTCCATCGAACTCGCATAAGAAATTCGAATATATCCCTCTCCATAAGTTGAGAAGGCACTGCCAGGTATGACCGCTACTTTGGCATGATCAATTAATTTTTCAGTAAATTCTTCAGAACTCATCCCTGTATTTTTTATAGAAGGAAATAAGTAAAAGGCTCCTTCCGACCACTTCACATCAAGACCCATTGATTGGATACGGTCAAATACATAATCCCTGCGTTTTTGGTATTCTGCCTTCATCTGGTCAACTTCGTTTAAATCTTCTGCTAATGCTTCTAAAGCAGCATATTGGCTCGAGGAGGTTGCACAAACAGTATTGAACACATGGATCTTCAGCATTTCTTCTATTAGATATTTCGGTGCCAGTGCAAACCCAATCCTCCACCCTGTCATCGCATGGGATTTCGAAAGGCCATTAATCACAATGCTCTTTTCTTTCATCTCTGTAAAAGAGGCAATCGAACAATGTCTCGTTCCATAGGTTAATTCACTATAAATTTCATCGGAGATAATAAAAATCTCCTTATCTCTTAAAAGATCAGCAATCTCCTGCAACTCTTCTTTTTCTAAAATACACCCACAAGGATTGGATGGATAGGGTAGAAGGATACAACGAGTCTTATCCGTTAGTTTTGTTTTGATCATCTCTGCGTTAAGCTTAAAGCCAGTTTCCCTCGTATCGATAAAAATAGGTATGGCACCGCATAATCTTATCAGCGGTTCATATGCCGGATAAATAGGTGCCGGCAAAATCACCTCGCTGCCTTCATCCAATATGGTACGAAATGCAATATCAAGAGCTTCACTTGCACCAATTGTAACAAGAACTTCATTCTCCGGATCATATTTCAACCCATAGCGGCGGTCCACAAAGCTTGCAATTGCTTTTCGCAGTTCAGGTAATCCCGCGTTGGTCGTATAACCGGTCCGTTTTTCCTCCAGTGATCTAATTCCGGCGTTAATCACATTTTCAGGAGTCGGAAAATCCGGTTGGCCAACCGTTAAATTAACGATACTTGAATCGTTTAATACTTTATTATAAATTTTTCGAATCCCTGATTTTTCTATTTGTCTGACATTCTTGTTGATTAGATGAAGCATCTCCCACCATCTCCTTAGTCATTATAGTTTCTTATTCATCCTATTCCAGCATTTCCTCCCATTTCGAATCCCAACGACGCATGAACGTATCCGCTCCTAACACTTTTAAGTCTTGAAGGTTTTGTTCATCCAATTCCTTAGCCGATTTCCCAATCTTTAAATACACTGCAATCTCATCCTGCGGCACGACTAAAAGCCCATCATTACTCCCGACGATCACATCTCCAGGCTGGATGACACATCCAGAAATCGAAACAGGAAAATTGATATCGCCGCCAAGCCCATAGAATTTCGTTGTCAAAGGCGACACTGAATGCGAATACATCTTAAACCCTAAATCTCTTATGGCAATGGTGTCCGTAACGGCTCCATTGACAATTGCGGCTGCGGCCCCTTTTTCCATCGCGATTCTGGTTGTCACTTCCCCCCAGCAAGCATAACGTTCCTCTTCGGATGCATCAATCACGACAACATCGCCGGGCTGGATATATTCTAGTGCCTTACATACTAATAACACATCGTTGGGCGGGATTCGCACCGTTACCGCCGGGCCTGAAAAAGGCGTTTCAATCGGAAATAACGGCTTCATTTTGCTTGCCGTAATGAATTGATAATTAAGCTGGTGGCCGTAGTCACTTGGCGTAATCTCCCCCAATTGTCTTACCAATTCAGGGTCTGGTCTTTTAATGGAAGTATTTATCGTTATCATCTTCACACTGCTCCTTCTATTTTCCTGTTAAACGTCTAATGTTACCTTCAAACCGTCTAAGATTTTTCCGTAGCCAGTGGCCATAATCATCCGGTCCGTACTAAAATGAATAAACCTGGCTCCGCGCTTTTTCCAGGACATCGCAATTTCGTATGGTGTCGGGGCACATTCTCCTTCCTGCACCTCGGAAAATAAAGCGAGATCGACACCCTTTTTAACGGCAAGGTCGATGACGCGGTCCAAGGCTTTCACAACTTCCGGATGGGTTGTGTCCCCCTCGTATCCCATAGCCATCGATAAATCGTAAGGACCAGGCATAATGCCGGTGATACCGGAATCGAGTATGTCTTCAATATTTTCGAGCGCCTCTTCATTTTCGATTATTACCCAGATTAAGAGGTTGTTGTCACTCCACTCGCGGTATTCCTTATTGCTTTTAAAACCATCCATCGCCCGGATGCTTGGACTGAATCCTCGTTTTCCGGCAGGTCCGTATTTCGCGGACTGCACAATCCTTCTTGCTTCTTCCCCTGTCCGGACACTGGATATCAGTACCCCGGCTGCGCCGGCATCCAAGATTTTCGTAATGCCGGAATGCTCACTAGATGGAAGTCGGACGAGTGCAGCAGTGCCGCCAGCCGTCGCGGCACGGATCATTTCAACCGTACCTTCAAAAGCGAAAGTGCTGTGCTCTCCATCAAGTAGGACAAAATCGAACCCGGCGTGGCCGGCAAATTCTGCTACATCCGGACTGTTAAAGGAAATAAAGGTTCCAACCGCAAATCCTCTTGTTTGTAATGCTTGATCGATTCTCTTCGTATGGCTCATACTTCAACTTCCTTTCCAACTTTAATACAGGCGACACTATGCCCCTCATCGGTTTCAACAAGCGGTGGCTCAACTTCGCTGCATTCCTTGGTTGCCATAGGGCAGCGGTTAAAGAAAGCACAGCCCTTTGGCCGGTTCATAACGCTTGGGATTTCCCCTTCTAACATCACATGTTCCCGGTTTTCTTCAACAAATGGATCCGGTATTGGCACTGCCGCAAGCAATCCTTTTGTATAAGGATGGAGCGGGTTCTCATATAATGACTTCCAATCTGCCACCTCGACAATCTTTCCTAGATACATCACCACTACCCGGTCGCTGATATGGCGGACAACGGACAGATCGTGAGCGACAAATAGGTAGGTAAGACCAAGCTTTTTCTGTAAATCTTCTAATAGATTAATAATTTGCGCCTGAATCGACACATCGAGTGCGGAAATGGCCTCGTCGCAAACGATAAACGAAGGGTTACTCGCCAACGCCCGGGCAATTCCGATCCGCTGCCTTTGCCCGCCGCTGAATTCGTGGGGAACTCTGTTTTTCCACGCGGGATTCAGACCTACAAGTTCGAACAATTCATCAACACGTTTCTCATATTCCTCTTTTGTGTTCGTTAATTTATGAATGATCAATGGCTCGCCGACAATGCTGCCCGCCGTTTGCCGGGGATCGAGTGAACTAAACGGATCCTGGAACACAAGGGAGATGTTTCGGCGGATTGGACGCAGTTTGTTCTTTGGCATTTTGGCAATATTTTGTCCGTCAAAAATTACTTCACCTGAAGTCGGTTCGTACATCCGTAAAATACTACGGATAATCGTTGTTTTCCCGCAGCCGCTTTCCCCAACTAATCCAAGGGTTTCACCTTTTTTAATCGAAAAGCTGACATCGTCCACGGCCTTCACATCAGCCACTTTCCGCTTAAAGACACCTTTCATGACTGGAAAATACATTTTAAGGTTTTTAACCTCTAATAGGGTTTCGTTCATTTTCTTTTGTTCAACTGGAGCGTCCATCAAAGTGACACTGCCTGTGGCCACTTCTAATAATGATTTGTTCGTCACGTCTTCATGGCAGGCTGCATAATGGTTTCCGCCATGAGATTGAAGCCTTGGCGCTGGTTTCTTTGAACAGGCCGCCGTCCGATGCGGACATCTTGGCAAAAAGGCACAAATATCCTGTTTGTTAATAAGAGATGGAGGAATTCCGTCAATCGGAATCAACTGCCGTCCCTTTGGATCATCTAATCTTGGGATGGCGTTCAATAGTGAAATGGTATATGGATGCTTTGGACTTGAGAAAATCTCCTTTGTGGTGCCCGATTCGACGATTTCACCTGCATACATGACATAAATACGGTCTGCATAACGGGCTACGATCCCTAAATTATGGGTGACCATTACAACAGAGGTCTTTGTTTTTTTCACAATATCTTTTAGCATTTCAAGGATCTGCGCCTGTGTGGTTACATCAAGCGCTGTCGTTGCTTCATCAGCAATGAGGATTTTCGGATTGCAGGCCATCGCCATCGCAATGCACACCCGCTGCCGCATGCCGCCGCTGAATTGGTGTGGGTAATAGTCAATCCTTGCTTCCGCATCAGGAATCCCCACGCTTTTCAAAAGTTCTATCGCATGTTTGCGGGCATCCTTCTTATTCATTTTGAGATGAAGGATAATGGTTTCGATAATTTGGTACCCAATCGTTAATACGGGATTAAGTGATGTCATCGGTTCCTGGAACACCACGCCGATATCCCCGCCGCGCACCTGTCGCAGCTCCTCACCGCTTAATTGAAGCAAATTCTTTCCATTAAATAAGACTTCGCCACCGACAATTTTACCAGGGGGTGTTGGGATCAGCTGTATCCCGGAATACTGTGTCACGGATTTCCCACTGCCGCTCTCGCCGACGACCGCAACGATTTCTCCTTCATCCACGTAATAGGAAACGCCATCAACTGCTTTTACGACATTGCGGTCGACTGTGAATTGTGTTTGTAAATTTTTAACCTCAAGCAAATGGCTCATTTATGTACACCTCCCATTGTTTCTTACAAGCTTCCTTTCAAGCGCGGATCAAGTGCATCCCTTAATGCATCTCCGACAATATTAAAGGCCACCACTACCAGTACGACTGCCATACCAGGGGCAAAGGAAAGGATTGGATTGGATAATAAATATTTATAGCCGTCATTAATCATCGAACCCCAAGCAGCTTTCGGCGGTACAATTCCAAGTCCTAAAAAGCTAAGTCCCGCTTCAGACAAAATGGCTACACCAAAATTTAAGGTGATCAAAACAATGAGCGGTGAAATACAGTTTGGCAGTACATGCTTGATCATATTTCTTATGTTCGTCGAGCCCATGAGCTCCTGCGCCACAATATAATCTGATTCCCTGATCGCTAGTGCCTGACCCCGCATTAACCGAGCGTAAGTCGGTACAAGTGACAGACCTAACGTAATGATGACGTTCTTTAAACCGCCGCCAAAGGCTGCCACGAAAACCACTGCCAATATAATAGGGGGAATCGCCATAAGGGCGTCCATTCCTCTCATAATAATGGCATCTATTAACCCGCCAACATAGCCGGAAAATAATCCAAGGATGATCCCAATTACACTTGCAATGGCAACGGATACAATACCGACAAGCAGTGCTGCCTGGCTGCCGTAAATAATCCGGCTCAAGACATCCCGTCCAATCAGGTCTGTTCCCAATGGATGGGCTAGTGATGGGTTTGCAAGGATCTGCGTATAGTCTTGTTTATATGGATCATAGGGGGCAAGCAACGGGGCAAATATGCCGCAAATAATCATAATGAAGATAATGGCCAAACTCACTATAACCGTTTTTCGAGCAAGAAATACACGAAGGAAGCGCTTTCCTTTACTTGTCTTTTTTACCTCCTGTTCAACAACGTTTTTAGCAGCAATGATTTCAGTTGTCATCTTTGTCCCTCCTTATTTAATCCGTATCCGCGGGTCTGCATAGCCATAGGAAATATCAATCAATAGATTGGTAAGGGCAACAATAATGGCAATGACGAGCACGCAGCCCTGAACGACAACAAAGTCTTGATTAAAGACACTCTGAACGACAAGCCGTCCCATACCCGGAATATTGAAGACCTGCTCAACAAATATGGTGCTTCCGACGACGTTCCGCACCTGCAGTCCAATTAATGTGATAACAGGAATAATGGCGTTTTTCAGTGTATGTCTGATAATAATTACATTTTCCTTTAATCCTTTGGAACGAGCTGTACGGGTAAAATCCTGCATAATGACTTCAAGCATCGCCGACCTGGTCTGGCGGGCAAAGGAAGCTAGCGCCGCAAAGGCAAGGCAGATAACAGGCATAATGACCTGCTGTATACTCAACCAGAAATCTTCAAATGGGGAGGTATATCCTTGAACCGGAAACCATCCCAGTTTTAAGCTGAAGAAATAAATACATAATACAGCGAGCCAGAAGGCAGGTACCGCCATTCCAAAGTTTGAGACGACGGAAATGAGGGAATCAATTTTTCCTCCCCTTCTAATGGCCGCAATAATCCCGGCCGGCACCCCGATCATGATGGCTAATACCATTGAAAGAATACTGATATAAATGGTTTTTGGTAAGTGTTCGCCAATAATCTTCGTGACATCTTCCTTAATGGCAATCGACTTGCCCAGATCCCCTTGAACGGCATGTTCAACCCATGTAAAATATTGAACTGGCAGCGAGCGGTTCAGCCCTAATTCCTCGCGGATTTGTTCTACTTGTTCTTTTGAGGCTTCAGGTCCGAGCAAAGTCCGTGCAGGATCTCCCGGCAAAACCTGCAGAATGGAAAATACAATGAGGGTCACCATAAACAAAACAATGACGGTCTGCAATAACCTGCGGATAATAAACGCAATCATGACAATTCTCCTTTTCAGTTAGATAAGAGGGGAAGATGAATCATCATCCCCTCAAGCTTTTTTATTATTTTGAAAGCCATGTCTTTTCTGGAGAATACACATTGCCATATGTTTCATTAAATCCGCTGTCTTGAATATTCGGATACAGGACAATTGGCATAGTCGTAATCGCTAATGGGAAGAACATATGGTTTTCCTCGAAGACAGCCTTCTGTAATTCAAGGTTTGCCTGCTGCTTTGTTTCCGGATCGGTTGCAGCTTTACCCCTTTTAATGAGCGCTTCCACTTTTTCCGGATGGTCAATGTTTACGTATAATTTGGCTTTTTTGCTTAAGTAACGTTCCATGTAAAGCGGCAGGTCTGGGGAGGTAATGACGTCAAAGTACATCAGCCCGTCCCACTTCGTGCCAATCAGTTCATACATTCTAGCAGTATCAACGTTTACAACTTCCGCATCAATTCCAACTTCCTTTAAATAGCTCTGATATACAGGCGGAAGTGATTCATGCTCAAGGCCTGGCCAAGACATGAGCTTCGTTTTGAAGCCGTTTGGATATCCTGCTTCAGCCAGCAATTTCTTCGCTTTTTCAGGATTATATTCGAATTTTTTTACATCCTTATTGTAAGAAGTACCTGTCATTGGCCCCCACTGGTCTGTTACTTCATAGCCGCCTTTAAGGACTTTTTCAACAATAGTTTTCGCATCAATGGCATAAGCTAAAGCTTCTCTGACCTTTGGATTGGCCCATGGAGAATTCGGATTTCCGCTATTTGGGATAAGCCCATTTTCTCTGTTGCCAAGGCCTGTTGTTAGTGTGACGACTTTGTATTGATCGTTCTTTTCTAATTCTAGAACTCTATCAACCGGTAAATAAAATGATGCATCCACTTCTCTTTTCTGGAAGGCAGCGGTGGCCGTCATCGCATCTGGAATGATTTTGTATTCGACCCCGTCAAGATATGGAAGACCCTTTTGCCAGTAATTCTCATTTTTCTTGTATTTAATGGAGACGCCGCGTTGCCAGCTGACAAACGTGAATGCACCAGTGCCCACTGGATGGCTAGCTGCCCAGTCTTTTCCGTTCTTTTCATAAGCAGTCGGCGAAATCATTTGAATCCAGAAACAGAGCGCGTTGTTCAAGCTGCTGTTCCATTCCGTCAGGTTCACGCGTACGGTAGAATCATCTACTACGTCAATCGACTTAATCCCATCTACTTCACCGCGTTTAGCTTTTTGGAATAATTCAATATTCCATTTCACAGCCTTTGCGTTAAAATCGGTGCCGTCGTGGAATTTAATGTTCTTTTTCAAATAATAGGTAATGGTTTTTGCCTGCGGGTCGGTTTCCCACTTTTCCGCTAAAAGCGGCTGCATTTCACCTTTATCATTAAATTTTCCTAAAGTTTCAAGAACAGGAGCCATCATGTGCAAGAATCCGCTTCCAACCTGCTCTGGCGGATTTCCTATATTTGCTGGTTCTATAGGGGAGGAAATTTTTAATACGCCGCCATACTGTGGCTTCCCTGGATCTTCCTGCTTTTGCGGGGATGCATGAGAATTTGAGGTAGTGGATTTTGATCCCGAACAGCCGGAAAGTATTACAGCAATTATCAAACCAATCATGACATTAAGATATAAAAGCTTTGATTTCCTTTTGAACATAAAAAGAACCCTCCTTTAAAATCTCTTAATCTAATTTAGAAAAACATAAGTACTTTTCCCTGTTTCCCTCCTTAGTGATTGATAAAACCAAAGACATACTTTATCATTTAGATACCAGAGTATGTAATTGATGTTTTTAATCTTACTATAGCTTTTTAAATTTTTCAATAATTTAAAAAATAAAAATTTTAATACAATTTAACTAATTCTGTTAGGTTTCATTTTGTGTTATGATTTTCGTGTGGATTACACATTTCGAGGAAAAAATTGTATTTTTAGTTAAGGAGCGATGTCAAAATGGCTCGAAAAAGTAGAGAAGAAGCAAAAAAAACGCGCAACAGACTGAACCAGATCAGTTTGGAACTCTTTCTCAAGAAAGGCTATCAAAATACGACAATTGACGACATTTGCAAAAAAGCCGGTGTCACCAAAGGGGCTTTTTATAATCATTTTAAAAATAAAGGAGAAATCATCCTTAGTTCCTGGTTTGATCTTGATGAGGAAGTGATCACTAGAGTATCATCACAAACCTATCAAACTAATAAAGAAGAATTGATCGCCCTTTGCGAAGAAATGTACAATTATGTAAATGAAAGCCGCAGAGAATGGACGAAGGCCATCTATACCTTGCAAATCAATGACGAACAGCCTTCCTACATGATTTCGCAGGAACGGCGAATGTTTAACCATTTTAAAGGGATTATTCAAAAAGGACAGGAGCAAAATGAATTTCGCCGGGATATGGATGCCGGATTTATCTCCCATATGATTCTCATTTATACCCGGGGCATTATCTTCGACTGGCTGCTCCATTCTGCAGATAAATTAGGCCCCGAACATATGGGGCTGCTTGTTCCGTTTTTTGATACTTTTAATCCGAAACTGGAATGTGTGAAAAATTAAGCAGGAACAAGCGCCTCAGTTCTCAAAGGGTCCATTTTCAAAGTTTCAAAGGCTCTCGATCTTTTAGTTGAGAGCCTTTTTTTATGCTTGAAAATGGCTTCAGGTGTCTTTTATAACTCGGCAAGTCCTTTGAACAATTCCACTCCTGTTTCGATCAGATCGTCTCGGAAGTCATACTCGTAGCTGTGCAGGTTCGGATAGTCTTCTCCGTTTCCAATATAACAGTAAGAACCTTTTGTGAGTTTCGTATAATGACCAAAATCTTCTGAAGCACGGATCGCTTCCGTTAGCTCAGCCATTGGTATGCCTCTTTCTTTGCATACCCGACGAATCTTGTCAGAGCTCTCCTTATGGTTTGATGTTTCTGGGAATTCATCCTGATATTCAAAGCTCACCTTCAGTCCATATTTTTCTGCTTCAACCTTTGCAGCCTTTTCCAGATTGTCCTGAAGTTTGTCCATCTCTTCTTCGTAAAGTGCACGAATCGTCATTCTTAATACCCCCTTGCTTGCATTAACACCAAATGCTTTTGCACCAATGTCTACTTGAACGACCGTGCATAGAACGATCCCCTTATTGATTGCAGGATCAATGAATCCAGGAATGACATCAATTACCCTTGCAAGTGCGAATGCCGGATTTATGCCTTTTTCCGGTTCGCTGGCGTGAGAAGGAACACCTTCCATATAGATGGACATGCCCTTAGATGCAAATTGGGCTGTTCCATCAATTACATGGACAGTATTGTGTTTAACACCGCTCCAATTATGCCAGCCAAAGATTTCATCGATATTGTTTTCCTTGATAAAAACAGAGCACTCGGCAGCGCCATTACCTGTTTCCTCTGCGTGCTGGAACAGGAAGAAGACGTTATTGTCACACCCCCTCTGATCGATTTCCAAAGCGAAACCGCAAAGGGTTGCTGAATGTCCATCATGTCCACATTTGTGAGAAACTCCAGGGAACTTAGAACCATATGGAAGATTGATAGTTTCCTCTATTGGAAGAGCATCGAAGTCTGCACGGAAAGCTATGTTTCTTCTTCCAACTTTGGAGCGATAGATCGCATAGAACCAATGGCCCCTGTCTACGATTTCCAGCTGTGTATGCCTTTTAAGAAAATCAATCAAATATTGTTTTGTCCAAAACTCCTGATTCGAAAGTTCGGGGTGCTGATGTAATTCATGTCGTAATTGTATAGCCAATTCTAGATTTTTATTGTCCAATTTAATTCTGTCTCCTCTTATTAAATGCAAATACCCTTCTTTCCATATGGATTACCAGGGATATTGCACAAATCAATTTTAATGTCTTCGAATCAATAAAACTCTTTATTTTATTTCTGTTTCATTGATGTGCGCCTTTATGAACGGCTCATAGCTTGGGTCGTGTAGCTTCCCTTTTTTATTCAAGTAAGTACCAATTATGAAGTACAATACTAGCATCGGTACTCCAATATAGAATGAAAATCTTGTATCAGGGCTGTAGGCGGTGTAAATGGCAATTCCTACTAAAACCAATAAGCAGATGATCGTTGGAATCGGATAAGTTCCCATTTTGAACTTTAGCTTGTCCACAGAACCTCCGTGTGCCACCAGCCATTTTCTGAACTTATAGTGGGAGAGAAAACTACCGAACCAGCCAAGCAGAGTATTAAAGCCAGCGATGGAAGTTAGCCAAACGAACACTTTATCCGGTGAAACGAAGTTGGTGATCAAAGAAATCTGGCCAAGGAATAAAGTGAGGATAACCGCATTCGTTGGAATACCACGTTTGTTCACTTTTCCCAATGCTTTCGGTGCTTTTCCCTCTTTTGATAAAGCAATTAACGTTCTGCTAAGTAAATATACGATGGAGTTTGCAGCAGAAGCCAAAGATGTAAGAATGACGATATTCATGATTGCAGCCGCACCTGGTATACCTGCCATTCCAAATAAGCCTGCATAACCATTACTCAAAACGCTTACATTTTTGTAAGGAACAACCAATCCCATAACTGTTATGGAACCAACATAAAAAATTAATATCCGGAGGAAAATCGTATTGATTGCTTTAGGCACATTCTTCTGAGGGTTTTCTGTTTCTCCTGCCGCTGATACAACCGTTTCAACCCCCAAATAAGACCAGATTACCCCAGTCATCATTAATATTACCGCTGTGAATCCGTTCGGAAACATGGACTTGCTGGTCAAGTTGGATAATCCAATAAATCCTTGATGTCCAATCACTCCGAAGATCATTAGAACCCCGATAATTAAGAAAATGATAATGGCGAAGACCTTTATTCCTGCAAACCAGTATTCAGCTTCTCCGTATGATTTTACATTGATCATGTTTAAGACCAGAATCAATAATGAAATCGCGATACAGAATAAAACCGGCGGAATGCTCGGGAAGAATTGATGTAAAATCATTCCCCCTCCAACAATTTCAGCCCCAAGACCTAGAAACCCGTTAATGTATAAATTCCATCCTACCATGAAACCTAAAACAGGATGAACAAACAGACCCGAATAAGTAGTATAAGCACCAGGAGTCGGCATGAAGGTGGACATTTCGCCAAGACCTTTCATTAAAAAATAAACTAAAATTCCAATAACTAAATAAGCAATAGGACCACCAAGAGCTCCTGCCTTCGAAACTACATTTCCCGAAGCAAGGAATAGCCCTGTTCCAATTGTTCCACCGATGGACATCATGGTTATATGTCTACGTTTCAGCCCGCGTTGTAACTCATTACCTTGATCGCCAGATTGTTTTTTGGGCTCCCAATTATTTTTAACTGCATGCATAAAATTCCCCCTCAATTTCTTTCATTCTTTTGCGACTTGTTTTCTAATTCCTACTAGGAAGCTATTTCCTCTTCCGATACAGTCTTGCTATTTTCATAGTACAAATAACAAAACAAAACATATTATTCTTTAACATCAGAATTTCAGTATTTGTATACATAAACCTCATTATGGTCCCTATGATCATGGGCCATAATAATATTGCACGAAACTTCACTCGCCTCTACCTATTGAGAAGCCCAAGGTAGTTCGATGAATTCATCCATTGGAAGTGCATCAAAACCTGCATGAAAAGCAATATTTAGCTTATATGATCCTGCTCGATATATGGTATAGAACCAATTCTCTTTATCTACAAGTTCTAGTTTTGTATTCGCTTCCAAAATCTCCATTAAATATTGTTTTTTCTAAACCTCTTCGTTAGGGAGTTCAGGCAGGTGATGCAATTCGTGTCGTAGTTTTTTGCCAATTCATAATTTTGAATTTCCATTTTATATAATCTCACTTTCTAAACTTTTCATTTCCGTTGTTTTTTGAGTTACGAGACTGACTACTACCGTCACGATAGCGTTAATGATTAACATATATAAACCATTATTAATATCTAAAACAAATGAAGGTAAGTTCGGGAATAATGTTGCCACAGTTGTACCTGTCGCTGCGGAGATTAATGCTAATGATACACCCATGACAATACCACTGATTGCACCTTGCTTCGTAACAAACTTTTTCTTCTGTAAACTAAAAATAAGAGCTGGGAATAGCTGCATAATAAAGTTATAGCTAATTAATTGCAGGAATACGATGGCACCGTGTGAATTCAATGATGAGTATAAACTAATAATTGCTGCAACGATTGCGAATAGACGTGCAATATTCATTTGCTTACGAACGGAAGTATTTGGTTTCAACGGCATATAAATATTAGAAGTGATCATTGAACCAATTGTAATAAGCGCGACAGAACACGGTACTAAAGATGCCAGTAATCCCGCTGCTCCGATGAATCCTACAAACCATGGATCAAATGTTTTAAATACTAACTTAATTAATGCCAAATCACTATCCGCTCCTGATAGAGTTGGAATCGCTAAGATCGCTGTTAATCCGACAAGACAGGCAAATAGCTGCATCAATGAATACAACGGCATTAAAATAGTATTTTTACGAAGGGCTTTGTCATTTTTCGCTGCATAAGTCGATAAAAATGAATTCGGCCAAAGATATAACCCTAAACACATTAATGTGACAGTAGAGACATACCATACAAGACTTAGACCTTTATCTGGAAATAGTAATACTTGAGGCTTCACCGCAGCAACTTCTTTAACCATTGATCCAACTCCATCATAGTAATGGAACGGAAAGTAAAGGCCTAAAAATAGAAGCACACCAAACATAAGAATATCCTTAATCAAGGCGACACGAGAAGATCCATGAAGTCCCGAAATTAATGTATAAATTAGGACAATAATACTTCCAAACCAAATGGCTGCTATAGAAGATATTGCCCCATAAGATGCGACAGACACAATCAGCCCCATCCCTTTTAATGCCATTACGATTGTTGGAATAATGGCAATAGCTCCTACGATTGTAATCAGCTTCCCTAAAAACGGACTATTATATTTTTTCTCAAAAAAGCCACCTTGTGAAATGAGATTATGCTCTTTACTATAACGTCTAATTTTTGGTAATAGAAAATAGCCAATAATACAAGCAATCGAGATATATGACATGATATAAAGCGTCGCAATCCCACTATTATAGGCTAGTCCTACTAACCCAGTTAGAGAGAAGGCGGTAAAAAACTCCCCAGCTAATAAGAAGAAAGTAATGATAGCACCCATGCCTCGTCCACCTAATGCCCACTCTTCCAATTTGCCATTTTTGCCTTTACCTGCTTTTATCGCCGTATACATGCAAAGGATCACAACAGCTATCATAATCATTATTGAAATATTCATTCTGACACCTCCTCATCATGTTGATCAAACTTATACAAAATAAATATAATTAAAGAACTTAAAATAACCCACAATACGATCCAAAACATTGTAAAAGGCATTCCTAATATATAAGGCTCAATTCGATTCACTAAAGGTACACCAATAAGGAAAGCCACAACCGGAATAAACGCCAGAAAATAGAATGGTTTCAAATTAAACAACCTCCTCCACCTTTAATAAAGCTTGTACAAACCGTTTCATACGGTTCATGCCCTCTGCCAGATTCTCCATTGAACATGCATATGCAATACGGATGTATCCTTCGCCATATTCAGAAAAACCATAGCCAGGAATGACAGCCACTTTTGCCTCATCCACAAGTTGATGGATAAATTCATTCGAACTTAAACCTGTCTTTTCGATTGAAACAAATAAATAAAACGCACCATCTGGTTTAATTGCTTCTAAGCCCATGTCTGTAATACGTTGATAAGTATAGTTCCGTCGTTTTTCATATTGCTGACGCATTTCTTCGACTTCTGTTAAATCGTGTTCTAATGCCTCAATGGCAGCATATTGACTGACTGAACTTGCACATACACAGTTATAGGCATGAACTTTAAACATTTCGTCTGTTATATAAGCAGGTGCTAATGTGTAGCCAATTCTCCACCCTGTCATGGCATGAGACTTTGATAATCCATTGATGACGATGCATTGCTCTTTCATTTCTGGGAATGAAGCGATTGAAATATGTTTCAATCCATAAGTTAGTTCACTGTATATCTCATCTGAAATAATAAAGATATCTTTCCCTCTTAACAGGTTTGCAATTTCTTCTAATTCCTGCGCGTTTAAAATAGTACCTGTAGGGTTTGATGGATATGGTAAAACCACACATTTTGATTTTTCTGTTAAATTTTCTTCAATTAATTTTGCAGAGATTTTACAATTATTTTTACGGGTATCCACAAACACAGGTGTTGCGTAGCACATTCGAATAAGTGGTTCATAACCTGGATAGATTGGTGCTGGTAAAATAACTTCATCACCTGGCTCTAAAATCGTACGAAAGGCAATATCCAGTGCTTCACTTGCGCCCATTGTAATTAAAATTTCATCTTCTGGGCGATAATTTAGCTGGTAACGTCTTTTTACAAAGTCAGACGCTGCTTGTCTAAGTTCAAGTACACCTGAGTTATGTGTATAACCAGTTTTACGTTCATCAATTGCACGTTTCCCTGCTTCTAAAATGGAATCCGGTGTTATAAAATCCGGTTGTCCAATTGTAAAGTTAATAATGAACGGATCACTTGCCACTTTGTTACCGATTTCACGGATGGCAGAAATTTTGATGTCTTTTACAGTTTTACTTAGTAAATGATCCATGATGCTATCCCCCTTATATTCGAGTACACTTTATCAAAATGCAAGAAGCATGCCAATTTTAAAACACTGATAAATCAGTACTTTCAAAAATCTCCACATTGAATTTATGACGCAATTCCAACTCGTTGATTCTAAATAGATTCAATCTATGTCGAAAAATGGATAAATAGGCCTTATTATATGATATATTTTCTTATATAAGGTTCAAAATGAGTCGGATTAGAATCAAAGAAGTACTGAAAGTTTAAAACCTTTCTGGCATGTGGAAATATTTATGAATGGGGGAAACACTTTGATAGCAAAGGTCTTACCACAATTGGATGGGCAATTACTTTTAAAGATTCTTAATACATTAAAAGATCCTATTTGGATTAACGATAAAAATGGGAATGTGTTGTGGGTGAATCAAGCCGCAGCTGAAACTTTTTCAATTGGTGAAC
Source organism: Bacillus sp. MUM 116 (assembly GCF_001866655.1). GTDB lineage: Bacteria > Bacillota > Bacilli > Bacillales > Cytobacillaceae > Neobacillus. Next base: position 31,635 of record NZ_MLYR01000131.1, read on the forward strand.
TGGTTGGCCATAACGTTTTTGAAATGGAAAAACAAGGTATATTTTCACCTTCTATCTCAAGGCTTGTCATCGAACAGAAACGCTTTATAAGTACCGCCCAGATCACTCAAGATCATGGACGTTTGCTTGTTTCTGGTGACTATATTCCTGACGAGAACGGGGATATTCAATACATCGTTACACATGCAAGACAATTATCCCAAGCGATCACTCAATCGAGTGAATTAGAAAAAGTTGAATCTATTTTACAACTATATAAACAACAAATTCGTGAACTAATCTTGCAAAAAAATGAGCAGGATCAAGATTTCCATGTCGGAAAAAGTAAAGCTGCTCAATCCATTTCTGTATGGTCTCAAAAGATTGCTGATATCGATACAACAATTCTATTAACTGGAGAAACAGGGGTTGGGAAAACAGCCTTTGCCCATCGAATTCATCAATTGAGTAGTCGTAATGATAAATCATTTATTCATTTAGACTGCGGTGCAATTCCAGAATCTCTTATTGAATCTGAATTATTTGGGTACAAAAAAGGGGCATTTACAGGGGCCAATGCGAATGGAAAACTCGGTTTAATTGCAGCGGCTGATCAGGGGACTTTGTTTTTAGACGAAATCGGAGAATTTCCACTTCATCTACAATCAAAGCTTCTCCAATTTTTACAAAACAAAACCTATCGGATGATTGGGGATAATCAAGTACAACAAGCGGATGTGCGAATTATTGCAGCCACCAATGTAAATCTAATGGAACGGGTCAAAGAAGGAACATTTCGTAAGGATTTATTTTATCGTTTAAACATTCTTCCTATGAAAATTCCTCCTTTACGCGAAAGAAAAGAAGATATTATTCCACTGTTAAATTTTTATTTAGGTAAATTTAACAAAAAGTATGGCCGCCAGCATACATTATCGAAAAACTTAATGGATGCCTTATACAATTACAGCTGGGAAGGAAATATTCGTGAACTTGAAAATTTAATGGAACGATTAGTGATTACATCTAATGGACCAAAAATTGATTTAGATGATTTACCAAGTGATTTCCCCCTTCAGCAGTCTCAGCAAATGCTCCTTCAAAACGTAGAAGAAGTGAGTTTACCCATCTATTTAGAACAGATTGAAAAAAGTATTTTAATTAATACCTATAACGAAACGAATAGCACTTGGAAAACAGCCAAAAAACTCGGTGTATCCCAATCTTATATCATTCGCCGCTTTAAAAAATTCAATTTAAGAATAAGTGAGAAGGTATTAGTGGAGGAGTAGTTTTTGGGAAACGCAGCACAGGTAAAATAATAAAAGCGCAAATGTCCAATCCAAAAATCGCGGATACCCTCCCAATATGCATTAGAAATAAAAAAATCCCCCTCGAGAAGCATTTCACAAGCTGACCGAGGGTAAAAATTTATACTATGGTGTAAGAAATGCTCCATTAGCTTTGAAGAGTCCAACACAAAATTCTTCAGAAGAATAGGAAAAATCATATTTTAATAGCGCTGTTGTACCTGCGCGTGGCTTTACATAGGAAAACGAAGGTTCCTCTTGTATCCAAGCATCCAAGATTACGCGATTGTCTTTAATGATTTTACGATTTCTTTTCAAAATTTTATCGTAATTTTTTAAAGCGTGTACTGCAAGAACATCGTCTACCAATCCACAGCTAATTGTTGTATAATCACGGTGTTTAATACATTCTGCTATTACATGACTTGGTCCTATCCAACCAAGACGAAGTCCCGCTAAAGAAAAAACCTTTGACATATTAGAGGTACTAATACCTTTTTCATATAAGTCCACAATGGATGGTACAGCAAGTTCATCTTCTTGTTATAAATTGCGTCAAAATAGCTTATTCAAACCGTGTTGTGTATCTTTCAGCCAGTGTCAGTGAAATCTTAACTGAGGCTTAATTAAAAAACTAACTTAATGTTTGAGTCCAATCACACAAAAAAGTGCTAGAAATTATTTTTCTAGTACTTTTTTTGAAGAATTCCGGTTATCAGACAAACCTTTTTTTCAATGAATCGTCTTAACCTCTTAGGCTCATAATAATTTGAGTGAAAGTATGCTTCAAACCAGATACATAAACCGGTCTCTAACAAGCTTATGAACAAGGGGTAACTTATTTATTAGGAGGCAACACATGGATTTTTTTATCCCAAGTGGTAAGGGAAAAAGCAGTAAAGAAGGAAGTTTAAAATGGTGGCAATTGTCTTTAATCGGGATAGGCTGTACGATTGGAACTGGGTTCTTTCTTGGATCTTCTATTGGTATTAAAGTAACTGGTCCATCAATTGTCCTTTCTTTTCTTTTAGCAGCCTTAGGTACTTATTTTGTATACGATTTATTAGCAAAGATGACGGCTGAAGACCCTCAAGATGGGTCTTTCTGCTACTATGCAAACAAAGCCTATGGCCGTTGGGCTGGATTTAGCTGTGGCTGGAATTATTGGTGCTCGAACATTCTGATTATGGGGAGCCAGCTCACTGCCCTATCAATCCTAACAAGGTTTTGGTTTTCGAGTGTACCACTTTGGCTGTTTGCAGCTGGTTATGCGATTCTCTCAATTATTGTCGTTTTAATGGGCAATAAGGGCTTCGACAAGGTTGAAAATGTACTAGCCGTCATCAAAACAGCTGCTATTGTCATGTTTATTATTATCGCAGCTGCTGCAGTGATTGGCTGGATCCATGGGGATGTTAAACATCCCGGTTTCCCTCATTCTGCAAAAGAGCTATTTCCTGAGGGATACAAAGGTTTTTGGTCCTCTCTAATCTATGCATTTTACGCATATGGAGGGATTGAAGTAATTGGACTAATGGCCATGAGACTAAAAAAGAAAGATGATGCACCTAAAGCCGGGATTGTCATGTTGATAGTTTTGGTAGTAATATATGTTATTTCCATAGGGCTGGCAGTCTATATGGCTGCACATGGGAGCTTTACCGAAAAGGAAAGTCCGTTTGTAACAGCACTAGATAAATATCATTTTTCCTTTTTTTCCCATGTATTTAATGCAGCCATTATTTTAGCCGGATTTTCAACCATGACAGCTTCATTATTTGGGGTAACGACACTTCTAGTTACACTTGCTGATAGCGGAGATGCTCCAGCTTTTTTTTCTAAGAAGCTGAAAAAATTGAAGCAACTTCCGTTACCGTCCTTAGGACTTGCCACATTAGGACTAATCGCATCAATAATCACAGCCTTACTGTTACCCGGTAAGATTTATGAATATATTACAACAGCTGCTGGTATCCTAATACTATTCAATTGGTTTTTCATCATTATTTCCGCTCTCCGTATTTTAAAAATAAATATTTTGGGAAAATTGGTAGCCTGTATTGGATTAGTCCTAATTCTTGCTGCAGTGAGCGGGACATTAATGGAAAAAAGTATTCGTATGGGGTTTTTTGTTAGTTTATTGTTCGTAGCCTTAATTGGCCTTATTGCATTTATTTTGCAAAAAAAGGTTTGGAATAAGTAAAACTATTTGGATAATCAGTACAATTTAATGTCTAGACGATGCAAAATGAACATAGGCCTGGTATAACTGATTTAATTTCTCAATAGGAGCCCTTTTCAGGCCTCTTATTTTACTTTTTTTTTACGTACATTGTGTGGTTTTCGGTAGAAAGATATGATGAAAAATATTTAACTCCAAAGGGCATAAAATCCCTGAACCCCAAAATATACGCCAAACATAATTAACGATACCCCAGAAATAATTGAGATGACTATTAGACTTTTAATATTTAGGAATTTTCGGAAACCAGAAGTAAGGGCTGCTAATAAAATGTCCCAAATAGTCAGACCGAGAAAAATCATACTGCTATAAATTAATAGAGATTCGGTTCCATTTGAAAGGGCTGTTTTTGCTAAAACTGATCCATAAATACCTAACCAAAATAAAATTGACAAAGGACTTGTAATCGACATGATAAATCCTATTAGAAAGCACTTAAGTAATGAATCCCTTTCTCTTATATATGTCAGGGTAATAGTATTAGCATTTTTAATACTTTCAAATCCTGAGTAAATAAGAACAAATCCTCCAAATAACCAAAGGAAAATTTGAACGATAGGAACCCCAAGAAATTGAACAAGTCCTAAATATACCATGAGCATAAAGATTCCATCTGCCATCATGGAACCAACTCCAACAATCCAAGCATGCCAAAAGCCATTTTTTATTCCTTTATCTATTCTTGCGGAATTGACGGGGCCGATGGGTGCTGCTAATGTAAACCCCAAAATTATGTAACTTACTAAGGTACTTATACTCAAAAAACCACTCCAATACTAAAAAATAATGACCTGTACATATTATGAGGAAAGGCCAGTTTCAATTATTAAAATATTTAAAAAGTGGAACCCTTATTAGATTGAAATTGGATTCCAATCTTTGAATTTATTACTATCTAATGGAGAACATATGGATAAAATAAAGTATTTTAGGGGTGTAAAAATGTCCATTTTGGTTTATCAAACCTTTGTTATAAAACAGGATAAATTTAAAGAAGCAATAGAGAATTTACAGGAAATAAAAAAATTTAGAAATGAGAATTACGATCATAAAGTAAAGATATTGACCCCAATTTCAGGTGAGGATTATACCTATTCATTACTTTCTACATATGAAGGATTGGCTGAGATGGAGCTACAAAACAAAAAAATGTTTGAGGACGAGGAATATATAAAATTTATAGAAGAGTTTTTTTTAGAAAATATAGCTCAAGGCAGTATGTATACTCAGATTTACCGGACAATGAGCGAGAAGAAAAGTAATAAAAAGGACGAAAAATAGTCATGATTAGATTAAACAAAGAAAAAGGTTGGCTAATCCCCCCCTCCATTGCATCCAAATAAACATGGCGATTGTTAGAGCTAAACAGAAAAAAAACAATATTTACGGATGATAATGGAAACAAAGAGGGGAAATCCCTTAAAAAGTAATAATTTAATAATTTTTTAATTAACGTATAGTGTTCCAAGCTGCCAAAATCTCGGCGGCTTTTTTTGATCAATTTATATTTCTTTCCTAACAAGAAAAGAAAATTTCATAAGATCGTATATTCTTACCCATATCAATAAGTTTTCGAACGTGCCCAATTGTTGAAG
>NZ_MLYR01000132.1 GCF_001866655.1 Bacillus sp. MUM 116
TCCAAAAGCAACAAAGTTTACGAAAAGAGCCTTTGATAATGACACATTACCTGTTAGTTGAATTCGATGTTAGGAGCAGAACAAAATAAAGAAGAGTATGAGCGTTGTGTATTAAATAAGTTCGTGAGGATTGACTAAGAACATTGCATTACTTTTGTCAAAATCTTCACAAAAATGAATTGATGCATCCTCTTCCATATGTTAAATTAACAATGTTGGCAATATATGTTAATTAAAGATATATTTTTTAACATAAGGAGAGGATGTTTAATGAATTCAATGAAGCAGATTATCCTTTTGAACGAAATATCGAAGCTCAAATCAAAGGAAGAGCAATGGGAACCTTTTTCTTGGTATAAAGAGATGAGAGAATATAGCCCTGTGTTTTATGATGACGAGCAAGATGTATGGAATGTTTTTTTATATGATCACGTCAAGAGTGTGCTTTTTGATCACCGGCTCTTCTCCAACAAAAAAGAACGCAGTTTTATTCCCGTTCCTAGAAACGAGGATAACCGAAGCAACGTCAATCATTGCGATCCCCCGGAACACCGAAATCGCCGGGCCCTTATTGCCCACGCTTTCACTCCTCGAAGCCTTGAAGAGTGGAAACCCAAGATCCAAGCCATTGTTGATGACTTAATTACAGAAATGGCAAGTCAAAAGAACGTGGATATTGTGCAGAAGCTGGCCATCCCCTTGCCGGTTACTGTCATTGCAGATTTGCTAGGTGTCCCCTCCAAAGATCGGGCGCAGATTAAGTCCTGGTCAGATACCCTCTTTTACCCATATGATAAAGAAACTTTTGATGACATCACAAAACAAAAAGCTCGGGCTAGCAAGGAGTTTTTCGACTACTTGTATCCAATCGTTCAAGAAAAACGAAAGCATCCTTTGAATGACATCATTTCCGACTTGACCAAAGCAGAACTTGATGGTGAACGATTAACGGATGCAGAAGTGGTAATGTCCAGCATAGGACTGCTGGGCGCGGGGAATGAAACAACCACTACGCTGCTTTCCCTAATGTTTTACTGCATGTTGTTTGACCAACCTGGCATCTATCAGGAGCTTCGAGCTGATTTGTCATTGGTTCCCAAACTCGTTGAGGAAGTGTTACGCTTCCGTTTCCCGGTTTGCATGGATCGACAGGTTGCTAAAGATACAAGCATCTTTGGACATGAGATGAAAAAAGGCCAGGCAATAGTAGCTTGGATTGGTGCCGCGAACCGGGATGAGTCTCAATTTGTCCATGCGGAAGAGTTTGATATCCATCGTCAGGGCAATCAAAAACATTTGACTTTTGGAGCGGGTCCGCATTTCTGTTTGGGCGCTCCGCTTGCTCGCATGGAAGCGAACATTGCTTTGACAACGTTTCTGAAACGGTTTGCCGATATTCAACCGGTGGAGGAATTCGAAGTAACTGAACATTTGATCGCTTCCCCGGGGGGCGGCCAATCTCTTATGAGCCTCCCCATTCGATTGCAAAATTGATAACAACAAGGATCTATCTTTTTCATAAAGAAATTACCTCATGCGTGTGATCGCTTCGACAGATAAATGGATTGGCAGTGGCTCACTTTGCACGATCACATCTTCAGGTGTTTGGCCAACACCACGGGAATGGAGTGATTCCCATCATTCATCTCCATTAATTCTACATATATAAATATGGCTAAGTGGTGAACGGATGGATGGGAATAGATTTCGGTAGGAACGCGAATGTTTTTAAGAAATATCCACAAAAAAGTAGTGCGATTTCTTAAACGAAATGCACTACTTTTTATAGAAGTCCTAAAATTTGGTGCCCCTTTTGCTTTTTGCAATTAACCTGTTACTATTATTAAAAAACTGAACCTTCCGATTTCATAATGACAGTGGAACACCTATTATTTTAAAAATAAATGATAAACAAAATTTGTCACAAATCCATCCCTTTGCCCGTTATAAAAGTAAATCAACGAAAAGGGATGAGACAGCATGCAAAAATATGATGTAGTGGTTGTTGGCGGAGGAATTGCCGGATTAACAGCAGCAATCTATGCAGCTAAAGCGGGGAAAAAAACACTGGTGATCGAAAAACAACATCGTTTAGGAGGGCGGGCGGTCACAAATAAGAAAAAAGGAGCTTATTTCAATTTAGGAGGGCATGCACTATATTATGGCGACGCATTCAAGACCTTCCGTGAACTGGGGCTGAGTCTAAAAGGCAAGAAACCATCGATTGAGGGATATGGCATATGGCAAGGAAAATTAAATACAATGCCGTTGGATGTGAAGTCTTTATTTACCACTCCTCTTTTATCCTGGAAAGGAAAAATGGAGCTTGCCACCTGGCTTGTTAAGCTTGGGAAACTTGATACCCATCAGTACGATAGGATTAGTCTCCGGGAGTGGATCGAACAAAATGTAAAAGATCCAATGGTGAGAAATTTATTTTATGCGTTGTCGCGTACAGCAAGTTTTGTGGTATCACCTGACTTAATAGCTGCCGGACCTGTTTTACAACAATTAAAATGTTCAATGAAAGGTGTCTTGTACCTAGATCGTGGCTGGGGAGCGATTATCGATGAATTATGGAAAAAGGCATCTGAACAAGAAGTCCACTTTTATTTAAAAAGCAAGGTTACATCGATCCAACATCATAACGGAAGCGTACAAAGCGTATCATGTGAAGATGGTATGATCATAGAAGCACATCAGATAATTGTTACCACCTCTCCTGTTGCTGCCTATCAGCTTGTTTCAGGTGCTGATAAAACGGCTCTCCATCTTTGGAAAGACCAGGCGATAGAAATTACAGGGGCATGTTTAGATGTAGCGTTAAGACGCCTCCCAAAACCGGACCAACAATTTGTCTATGGTATTGATCGAAACGTGTTTCTTTCCAATCAATCGCGGGCTGCCTATCTAAGCGACAATGGGGCACAGGTCATTTCCCTCATGAAGTACCAAGGAAACGAAACGGATCCCGAAAAAGATTTACAAGATCTTGAACAAACATTGGATTTAGTCCAACCTGGTTGGCGAGACGAATTGGTTGCTCAGCAATATTTACCGAAAATCACCGTTTCGTATGACCTTATGCATATGAAACGATCAGAACGCCCTGGTCCTGAAGTACCTGAAATCAAAGGGTTATATGTGGCAGGAGAGTGGGCCACCCATGGTGAATTATTAGTTGATGCGGCGACAGCTAGTGCGAAAAGAGCCATAAAGCACATTCTCATGGATGATCGAATAGAGGTGGAAAGGAATGAGCAATACAGAAACATTATATAAAACCTATCATTCGCAGCTATTTTCCTTAGCGTATCGGATGCTTGGAAGTGTCATGGATGCAGAAGATATGGTGCAGGAAACTTTCCTTAAGTTCGATCAATTACCCAATCATGATGAATTACAAAATAAACGAGCCTATCTATACAAAATTGTGACGAATCAATGTTTGGATCTTCTACGCTCATCGGCCAAAAAAAGAGAATTGTATATTGGGCCTTGGCTGCCGGAGCCACTAATTGATTACAATCATTTAGAAGGCAATCCATCTGATACGTATTTACAGCAGGAGTCTATTTCCACAGCTTATCTATTATTATTGCAACAACTAAATGCAATTGAACGGGTCGTCTTTCTTCTCCGTGAAATATTCAATTATTCGTATGATGAAATTGCGGAAATGATTAATAAAAATAGTGCGAATTGCCGTCAAATCTATCACCGGGCTAAAAAAAGAATGCATTTCGATCCAGATGAGAAACCAACGGTATCGGCTGCGGAAGAGCAACTCAAAGAGTTTGTAAACTCGCTGCTACATGGGAATATGAGTAAATTACTTGAACTTGTCGATGAAAATGTTGTCTTTTATTCCGATGGTGGTGGTAAAGTAAGAGCGGCACACGTTCCAGTTGTTGGACGGGATTTAGTCATTAAATTACATCAAAATCTACTAAAGATGTATAACGGTCAATATACACATTCATTCTTAATGGTAAACGGTATGCCTGGTATTCGAATAAGGATGGAAGATGACACCCAATACGTCTATTCGTTTTCCTTTAAGCAGAATAAGATCCAAACCATTTATACTGTTTCCAATCCTGATAAACTTCAACATTTATAGAGATATAGACATGCAAAACAAATTCATTTTATAGCGCGTGGATACCCGGACATTTATTTTTACGGTTAACTTTAAAATAAATGGTTACCAACGGGTGATGACCAAAATAAGAAAAGGATGACATACCACAGTCATCTTTTTTCTTTTTAATCCACATCCCCTAAATGTCCTTATTCATTTATTTTAAAAGAGCGGAACAGATGTTTCTCACCCAATCATGCAGTTGTTTCCATCCTTCCCATACTTCGAGCATCCATTTTTGAAGCATTGTGTCACGGCCTGGATGTTCTTGTTTTGCTGCTCCTTTGCGTATAATGAGGGCATGATTTCTACACCGAAACATTTTTTTACCGAGCTTAATTTGATAAAAGCTTGCTATCGCTTCAAATTCCTGCCTTTAAGTCTCTGCTGACCAAAATTCCATTTTCATTCCCCTCTACCACATATTTCATTGAATCTTATAGGTAATAATGTACTTTGACAACCTAAAGTTGACTTTAGGTTAAACAATATAAGCTAATGGAAATTCCTGTTTGCAGAAAAGTTTTCCATCAGCTTCAAACGCTTGTTTTATGACTTCGTTATTTCATTTGGATAAAGGACAAATTCATATTTATCCCCCTTTAATTGATCTTTATAGTACTTAATCTTCCGATTTAAAATACCCAGATTTTGTTGCAATTTTTGAATCTCTAATTCCACAAGATGCTTACGGTTTTCAAGTAAATCCATCCTTTCTGGAATTGTTTCATCCCCCATTTCACGCCATTTGGTATATTGCTTAAGCTCCGAAATCGACATTCCTGAATCTTTCAAATGAAGCAAAAATTGAAACCATCCAATATCCTCATCCGTAAATTCCCGTAAATTATTTTCATTTCGATGAGGAGTAAGTAATCCTTCCTTTTCATAGTATCTGAGCATACTCGGTGTTACACCGACAATTTTTGCAACTTCTCCAATTGAATAAGTCATGGAGCCCACCTCGTTTTGTCTATTTGTTTGATTGTTTTAATCCACTTTACAACTTAAAGTTAACTTTAAGTCAAGGAAAAAAACGTTTTTAAAGTATTAGATCCTTTTTTAAATTTTTCCTTCTTGCCTTAAAGTATACTTTAAGGTCTATACTTCATCATGTAACAAATAAAGTTTGGATGGAGGGATTGATTTAAATGGCAGAAAAACAAACAGCGGGAAGAGACTTATTAGGAGAATTCGCGCCAAAATTTGCGGAACTTAATGATGATGTTTTATTCGGTGAAGTTTGGTCAAGAGAGAAAGAACTTTCACCTCGTGATCGCAGCATGATTACCGTTTCTGCGTTAATCACCGGAGGAAACTTTGAACAATTAACTCCACACCTTGAAAAAGCTAAGGCAAACGGTGTAACCAAAGATGAAATTGCGGAAATCATCACTCATCTTTCGTTCTATGCAGGATGGCCAAAAGCCTGGTCAGCATTTAACATCGCAAAAGAAATCTATAATGATTAATAGAAAGTAGGAATTTAAAATGAAAAATGAAGAATTAAGCAATAGCACAATCTTCCCATTGGGTCAAAAAGTAGAAACAAACTTTATCGGGGATGCATACTTACAAATGGTGTTCACTGATCCAACACCACTTAATACATCGATCGGGAATGTAACCTTTGCTCCAGGAGCTCGCAATAACTGGCACTCTCATAAAGTTGGGCAGGTTTTATTAGTTACAGGTGGCGAGGGTTGGTATCAACAGGAAGGAAAACCAGCTCAATTACTCAAAAAGGGCGATGTGGTAAATATTCCACCGAATGTGAAGCATTGGCATGGTGCGACAAAAGACAGCTGGTTTGTACACTTAGCAATGACACCGGGAGAAACGGATTGGTTAGAACCTGTCGATGATGAATGGTATAAAAAATTATAAAATTAACGCATCGAGTCCATTGATTAAGGGGTTCCGATTTAAGGAGCTTTTCTAAAAAATCGCACCAAAATGTTAGTCGTTTTGGCATTCCTATTGGCAATTAAATAAAAAACTCGCTACTTATTGGCGAGTTTTCTTTATTACGGAATTCCGGTTCCTTTTCAACTAAAGTGCTTCTGTTGAAGAAGTGACAATTACTAACGAGTAAATCCTATGATTTTTATTGCATTTTATCTTTGGATTGTGCATTATTTTCATTTTCCATTCAAATGATAGATTAGTTGCACAACGCCAGAGGAAAACGTTCTTGTATTAACCATTTTTAAATTCATCTTCTGTTTTATATCAATAAACAACGGTTTTCCTTCTCCCAAAATAACAGGGTGAACAGATAATCTAAATTCATCAACAAGCCCTAAATTGATAAAAAATGTAATAAGACTTGCCCCGCCATATAGCCAGATGTCTTTACCAGGCTTATTCTTTAATTTATTTACTTCTTCAAGAATATTATCATTTATGAATATTACTTTATTATCAGTCCCTTTTTGCGTTCTTGAAAACACGTATTTTTCTTTACTATGAACTAATTCCCAAATTTCTTTATCAGTATCATTCTCTTCATTTTCTGGAATAAATTGTCCCCATAAATCGTAGCTTTTTCTTCCATATAAGATCGTATCAATCTGATTTAAGAAATCAATAAACCCCATCTCAGAGTCCATAATGCACCAATCAACTTCCCCATTTTTCCCTTCAATAAAACCATCTAAAGTAACTGCTAAATCTAAAATTATTCTTCTTGATCTTACATTATCGG
>NZ_MLYR01000133.1 GCF_001866655.1 Bacillus sp. MUM 116
GAGCTTTTTTGTGCATAAATGATCTGTCCGTTGTGCAATAAATCAGGCAGCGCAATGACGACAGCTAAAGAAGTATCTTTAAGCAACGAAATAAATTGACTGACAATTGGTGGAATCATTCTTTTCAAAGCCTGCGGCAAGATGATATAACGTAATGTTTGAATGTAGGTCAATCCAGAGGCACGTCCTGCTTCAATCTGTCCCTTTTCGATGGAGTTTAAACCGCTTCTGATAATTTCAGCCAGCATTGCTGATTCAAAAACCGTTAAAGCAGCGATTGCCGCCGTTGTTATTTCCATTTCAATCCCGATTTCGGGTAAGGCAAAATAAGCAAAGAAAATGATTAACAGTAAAGGAAGGTTACGAATCATCTCGACCAAAAATTTAATCGTGTCCGGTTTATATACTTCTATGAACGGTGCTAGAAAATCCATCTATGCACCACCTCCATGACTTGCTGCTAAGCGTTTTTCTAAAAATCCAACACCAAGACTCAAAGGGATTGTTAATAATAAATAAAATAAGGCTACAAAAATATAGGTATCAAAAAGTGACGTATGTCTTTGCTCAATATGCCATGGTTTTTTTTGTTATTTCAAAAAAGGCTGTTTAATTTTAATTAATATTGTAAAAACAATAGTGTATGACACATAGCATAAATCATATACTGTATGTCATATAGTAAATAAAAAACGAGGTGGGTGAATGAGTACTTTATTGAATTCATTAATGACAGAGCTTAGGAGAGGAACGTTGACATTAGCCGTTTTAAGTCAATTACGAAAACCACAGTATGGATATTCACTTGTTCAATTATTGGAGGAATCGGGCATTATCATTGACCAAAGTACCTTATATCCATTGCTTCGACGATTAGAAAAACAGGAGTTAGTGTCGAGTAGTTGGGATACATCTGAGAGTAGACCCCGTAAATATTATGTTTTAAGTGAATATGGCTTAGAGATTTTTTTGCAGTTAAAAAGAGAATGGATTAAGAATTCGAAAGAGCTCTTTGGCTTATTAAAAGGGGAGGAAGACGATGAATCTAATTGAGATTTATATACAAGAAGTTACTCGGAGGCTGCCTGAAAAAAATCGTGAGGATATTGCACTCGAGTTGCGGTCAACGATAGAGGATATGCTGCCTGATGATTACCATGAAGAAGACATAAAGGCGGTTCTTGAAAAATTGGGGAGCCCCGTCACATTGGCTAGTGGTTATCGAGATAGGCCAATGCACTTAATTGGTCCACGCTATTTTGATGTATATGTGACGCTGTTAAAAATGATTTTACCGATTGCTACTGTCATTTCGTTAATCTCGATGATTGCCGAATATTTTATTGGATATAGTGCTGAACAAGCGGTTATAAATATTGTTTTGAGTCTTATGGGCGAAGGAATATGGAGAATCATTGAAGTAGGGATCCAAGTATTCTTTTGGCTAACACTTGTGTTTGCTATATTAGAAAGAACAGATAAAGGAAGAGATGAGCAGCCATTAACAGCAAGCCTTAAAAAATGGACTCCTGATGATTTGAAAAATATCCCGAATATCCCTAAGAAAAAGGCGATTTCTAAGGTCGAAGTATTTGGAAGTCTATTGTGGACTGCGATCTGGGCAACACTTTATTTTAATGCGAATCATCTTGTTGGTGTATATAAAGGCGGTGGAGAAGGACTTAAATTCGTGACTCCTTCTTTAAATCAGGAAGTTTTACTGTGGTATTGGCCAATCGTTCTTGTTGTTATTGGTTTCGAAATAGCCTTAGCTCTTTATAAATTAATCAAGGGACAGTGGACAAAAAGAATGGCAATTTGTAATACTGCCCTCCAGCTTATTGCAACCATTGCATTCATTGTTATATTCAGAAATCCGAATGTAATGACCCATGATTATATCACGTATATGTCTAATTTATTTACCATCACAGCTAATCAATTTGAAATGTGGATCGTTGGCGGTGGAATTTTCATCTTTATGATATCTGCGGCAATCAGTGTATTTGATGGGTTCCGTAAAGCTAGAATTCGTTAATCTATATTTGCTTATTAGTTTAAAAGTTTAATAGGTTGTATACTGCTAACAGTTTTTGTATTGGGGACATTTAAGCAGAATTAAGTGATCTCATGATTGAGGTTATATTTTAATTAAAGGGTGCGATTTCGCAGCAAGAATTGTGCTCTTACTTTATGTTAAGGGTGCATTTCTGTAGTAAGAATTGCACTTTTTTTTACTGGGCAATTTATGCAATTTGTTAAGGGATTACTCAAAGGAAAATCGAAGTTAATTTAGAGTTATGTTATTTTATTCGCCAATTTAGAGTAACTATGTTGTGTAGGGTAGGTCCAATATGAGTCTTACCTGAAAGTTGCATACGAAGAGTTTAAAAGCATTAGATTGGAGTGAATCATTATTATGAAAAAAACGATGCGCGTTCTTATTTCTGGTGCCAGTATTGCCGGACCGGCACTTGCATACTGGCTTCACCGCTACGGTTTTGATGTGACTGTCATAGAACGTGCGCCCTCATTACGCCCAGGTGGTTACGGGGTTGATATCCGTGGTGCAGCCATTACGGTGCTTAAGAGAATGGGTATATTCGATCAAGTTTGTGACGCTGACACGAACATGTCAGGTGTTTACTTTGTGAATAGCAAAGGCAAGATTGAAGGTCAAATAAGCGAAGCGAGTATGGGGAACCAGAAGGGTCTGGACATTGAAATCATGCGTGACGATCTTAGTAACATTTTGTTTGATTTAACCAAGAATACGATCAATTATATTTGGGGTGATTCAATTACCGCCATACATGAGACTAACACTGGTGCAGAAGTCCAATTTATTCATAGCAAGCCGCAGACATTTGATCTGGTAATCGGTACGGACGGGCTCCATTCAAATGTACGCACCTTGACTTTTGGAGACGAAGCACAGTTTAAACGTACGCTTGGCTGTTATATATCGATATTTACTCTCGAGAATTACCTCAACCTTGACCACCGCCAACTGTTGTATACGGTTCCAGGCAAAACTGTAGGGATGTATAGCGCCCGTGACAATACCGAAGCAAGAGGGATGTTTTTGTTCCAATCAAATGTATTGGAGTACGATCGCAATGATACAGAATCTCAAAAGAGCCTTATAGAAAAAGCCTTCGTTGGCCAAACGGGGTGGGAAACCTCGCCGCTGCTCAAAAGCATGAAAGAAGCGAAAGATTTTTATTTTGATGAGATTTGCCAGATTCATATGCAGACTTGGTCAAAAGGTCGGATTACATTGGTAGGAGATGCGGCGTATGGCCCATCACCTCTCTCAGGTCAAGGCTCAAGCCTGGCACTCGTTGGAGCTTATGTTTTAGCTGGCGAACTCAAAGCTGCAAATGGCGATTATGCCCGAGCTTTTGTTGCCTATGAACAAGAAATGAGAAAGTTTGTTGAGAAAAATCAAAAAATAGGACGAATAGCCGCAGGGAGCATGATTGAAAAATCAAACTTCAAAATCTTTCTACGAAATTTAATATTGCGCGTACCCACTCTTATGGCCGTACAGTTTAAGATGATTTCAAAAATGATAGCGAAAGCTGCCAACGGAATAGAACTGAGAGATTATTGAAATGCAAGGGAAAACCAAGGGGACGGTTCTGGCGGCTTTTAAGCCAGAAGAACCGTCCCCTTGGTTTTTTAAGTCTGCTTTAGTTCTAACCTTCGTGCAACGAGTGACAATGCATAATTAACGATAAAGTACATCAACGCCATTATGATAAAAACAGGTACCACATACGAGCTTTTTTGTGCATAAATGATCTGTCCGTTGTG
>NZ_MLYR01000134.1 GCF_001866655.1 Bacillus sp. MUM 116
TTGATGCAACCGTTGATAGGATATGGAAGGCGATATCTGGATACAAGGGGCTGGATGTAGATATTAAGGCAAGCTATAACAAAATGAAAAAAGATGGCAAATTTATTGAAAACAAAATTGTCCTTAATCCTCGAATCGTTTCCGTACCCCTATCCTTGTTTATTTTAAAACAACATTTGTTGTTTAAAAGGGGTGATTCTTATGAAAATTTATAACGTGTTGTATTCTCCATTCCCGAATTAAAGCAGGAGAAGTAATGTTAAATATGGCCGCTGTTTCATTAGGAGACGTCCCGTGAACATTTATGTAATTAAGTACGTCTAGTTTATACTGTGTGGAGTAACTTGTATAGGATTTTTTTAACGCTTCATCACCATGGTGTTCATACTGCATTACCCAAGTTCTAACTATATTCTCAGAGGTTCTTATGGCTGCCTCAATCGAAGCATAAGTCCTCACTCCTTCTAAATATTGTTGAACTGCAGCTAATTTATCCTCTGTAGTGAATTTAACCATAGAAAAACTGCACGCCTTTTTGTCAGATTGTGTGTCTAACAAATGGGGTGCAGTTCAATATTGTAGCGAGTTTTTGCATTTTTATATGCTAATTGCTATGTCAAAACGTTTGTCGTTACGGCTTTAAATATCTGAAAAGCACTTCAAAACGGAACCCTTAGGTCTCAACCCATTTTATCAACAGATCCTTTTATTTGGGATCTTCAAGATTTGATCATACAAGGGGAAAGTAGCCTTTTACTTGCTTTGTGATTTTTCATGTTTACCTGACTTTCTTTTAAAAATTGAATCAAATACAGTAATTACCACGTTAACAATTGGATCTAATAGTCCAGATAATTTATAAGTAACTAATGAAACAATTATCGCCACAATCAGACTGGCTAGAACATCGAGCGGATAATGAAGACCTGCCCAAATGCGAGAAAATCCTGTTAAAATAGCTAAAATAAACATAGGAATACCGATTTTTTTATTTCGAAGCCACATGGCAATTGCAATAGCGAAAGAACCCGTTGAATGATCACTTGGGAATGATGGATCATTTGAATGTGGGATTAGCGGTATAAAATGATGTGTAACAAAAGGTCGTGGCTCATAATGAACCTTTGCAATAAGAACATTCATGACTAAACCGAGCAATCCAGTTCCTCCAGCATATAAAACAGCACGTTTCATAGATTTTCCACCAAACAACCAGAGTGCTATTAAAGCTAAAGCAAAAATATAAATTGCATCATTAGTAATAAAAACCATAAAATTGTCTAAAGTATGGTTGTGTCCAGATAAATTATGGATACTTTTAAATAAATTATAATTCATTGAAAACAAAACTCCCCTTAGATGATAATAAAATCATATGGAATTAAGTATATCCCAGAGTAAAGGCTAGAACCATTAAAATAATATTAATTAAAATTAATAAAAAAGTTATGAACAAACAGAAACCTTTTCTTCAAAAATAATAT
>NZ_MLYR01000135.1 GCF_001866655.1 Bacillus sp. MUM 116
ATGTTCGAATTTGTATGTATTAATATAAATATGTTTGATACGGTAAAAAAATAAAACGCTACCAATTTGCAGAAAAAAATTATTTTACAAAAATTTATTAAATCATTTTTATGAAAAAGCAATGCTATAATGAAACTAAAAAGAGCAAGGGGTAATTGCTATGTTAAGAGACTTTTTTATCGGCTTATCGCAAAATCAATTTTTAAATAGTGCAGCGAAAAAGTATGGCTTAAAAATGGGAGCCCAAAGTGTTGTTGCAGGTACAAATATTCCGGAAGTCATCAAAAGCATTAAAGAATTAAATGCACATGGAATTTCTTGTACGGTTGACAACTTAGGGGAATTCGTTTTCAAAAAAGAAGAGGCTACTGAAGCGAAAGAACAAATCCTTAATGTTATTGAAGCGATTCATGAAAATAAAGTGGATGCTCATATTTCCTTAAAACCAACACAACTTGGTCTGGACATTGAATATGATTTTTGTTTAAGCAATTTACGGGAAATCGTCCACAGAGCAAACGAATATGGAATCTTTATTAACTTTGATATGGAAGATTACGGTCACTTACAACCTTCTTTTGATCTTTTAGACGAGCTTTCAAAAGAATATGATAATATTGGAACTGTTATCCAAGCATATTTCTTTAATGCACAAGAAAACCTTGAGCAATATAAAAACTACCGTTTGCGTATTGTAAAAGGTGCTTATAAAGAGCCTGAAGAATATGCTTACCAAGATAAGAAGGATATCGACAAAAACTTCGTAAAACTAATCGAGTGGCATCTTCTAA
Source organism: Bacillus sp. MUM 116 (assembly GCF_001866655.1). GTDB lineage: Bacteria > Bacillota > Bacilli > Bacillales > Cytobacillaceae > Neobacillus. The sequence continues at coordinate 792 of NZ_MLYR01000135.1, forward strand.
ACGGAAAATTCACATCTATCGCAACACATGACCACCGTGTCATTAATCATGTCAAGGAATTTGTGAAAAAGAATGACATTTCAAATGATAAATTTGAATTCCAAATGCTTTATGGATTCAGAAAAGATCTTCAATTGAATTTAGCAAGTGAAGGCTACAACTTCTGTACGTATGTGCCATTTGGAAGCGACTGGTATGGATATTTCATGCGCCGTTTAGCGGAAAGACCGCAAAACTTAAATCTTGTCGCGAAACAAGTATTTAATAAGAAAACAAACACAATGATTGGGTTGGCAGCCAGTGCATTTGTATTAGGAAGAATGACTAAAGGCGGCAAGAAGAAACGTAAATAATTGAAAAAAGACCTGTACTTCCATCCGGAATGTACAGGTCTTTTCTTTATGAGATAAGAAAAAAAAATCGGTTTCGAGAATTGTCCAGCTCCAGCGCCTAGCCCCTCGAGGTTACAAGTCAATCCGTCCAAAAGGTTAAAGAACAACCTTTCGGCCGG
>NZ_MLYR01000136.1 GCF_001866655.1 Bacillus sp. MUM 116
ACTTAACAGAGTATCTATATAAAAAGATAAAGCCTATTATTGAGAGTTGGGATGAGGATGGAATATATGCATTATCTTTTTTTGTACATACAAATGAAGTATACGATAATATCCCCAATTTTCTAATCAGTTATAATACCGAAGAAGATTGTGAATATAGTTCACAGCTCAGTGAGCAAAGATGGAATTATGCCTTTTTAGACAAGATGAACAAGAAATAATTGGAGATGAAGAATCGACAAACATATTATTACAATGGTATAAGGAAAATGGCATAAAAGATATTGGCTACGAGGACGAAACATTAATGTATGATGAGGATGATAATTATATTGGAAAAGGACCAAACGGATTTTATGAGCTATTGCAGGTAGTTTCCGATGTAGCAAAAAGATTACATGATAATATAGTTATTATTAATACTTTTAATAAAGAAATATCTATCATTATTCACGATTTGGAATATTCTTGGTACACAGTAGAAGTAACGCGAATTGGAAACCCCAATGGTATAGCCAACATATTCTTGGAAGCATTAAACCAAGAGTTTCCAGAGTAAATACTTAAACTATAGGGTGCAAGAGTTGAAGTTCCAGATAATCCGTCTTTAAGCGACGTAGGCTATTTTCAATCCCTTGGATCATATGTTTTCGGGACAAACCTCTAGTATTCACATCAGCACCCGTGTTCCAGAACACTTTTGATGTTAAAACGATTTTGTCCCTTTCATGTGCGATACATTCACCTAAAATTTCCTCTGAACGTCCCCCAGCATAGACATCGGCTGTATCAAAAAAATTAATTCCAGCATCCCGACAACGCTTATACATAGCTTTAGAGGTTTCTTCGTCAGCGTCTCCGCCAAAAGACATGGCACCAAAACATAAATTTGAAACCTGAATTCCTGTTTTTCCGACTGTAAGATATTCTATGCTAAATACCTCCTATTTGTTTTATTCGTTAAAATCAATTTTTTAAATTGTAACTGTAAAGTTCCCTTTAACCCATGCAAGTTTTACTATTACTCAAACTTCTACCTCATTAAACAGCATTCTTGTACTTTGCCACTTTCCTATTAAGACTAAAAGAGATCGCAGTAATAATTGCAGCAATTGCTACTGACACAGCCCCGATCCAACTTACCGCATGAACGGATGTGCTTCTTACTGCTATACCCCCGATTCCTGCGGCGGCAGCTATCCCTAACTGTATGAAGGATCCATACAGGCTAAGCATGATTCCTGAAGCTTCTGGAGCAAGCCAGACCAGGTTATACTGTAGGCCTGGGCCAGACGACCATGCCGAAAAGGACCATAGCATGAGCAATGGAATGGCTACAAAGGTTGACCTGGCAATAGTAGATAGTAACACTAAAGCTATAACGTGGACAACCAAACCGCCCACAAGAGTTCTAGGGTTACCAATCCAATCCGTCATGAATCCACCAAACTTGGAACCTATTAAGGTAGCGATACCGAAGGCAAACAGGGCACCGCTCACCTCTTGTCCGCTCATGGATGTAACGGTTAGAAGGAAGGGAGCAATATAGGAATACATAACCCCATAGCCTAACTGCCAAAAGAACGTGACACCAAGGCCCATTAAAATTTTCGGGTTCTTTAAATAAGAGAGTTGCTTACCCAGAGGTACGGCAGCCCCGTTATTTAGGGCAGGAATCGTCCGAATGATAAGGAAGATTGATAGCAAGCTAAGAACACCGATACCCACGAAGATTAGCTTCCAATCGTATGATGTGGCTACAAGACGACCAATTGGTACACCGATGATGATGGCAGCACTAAATCCAAGTATAACAATGCCGATAGCCCCAGCTTGTTTTTCGGGCGGTGCTAATTTTGCTGCGACGGTCTTAGCTGCAATGGCAAATACTCCACTTCCGAGAGCAAGTATGATTCGAGAAACAATAAGAAATCCAAAGCCTGGAAGGGTGAAGATCATCACACTGCCGAGCACCATTAAAACGAGAGAAAGCGTTAATAACTTCCGCTGATTCAATTTTGTGGTCACCATCACGACAAGTGGGGAACCGATTGCATTAGCAAGAGCAAAAACGGTGATCAGTTGACCTGCTGCCGATACCGATATATTAGTGGAGGCAGCGACTTTATCTAAAATACCTGCAATGACGTACTCCGATGTACTGACCATGAAAGTAATAAGGGCCAGCAAGTAGATTTTCCAAGTGTTTTTCATAATTTTTCCTAATCACTCCTATACAAAAATAAATTAATAAAGAAAGCCCTAATGTAGCATCACATCAGGGCTACTCATATCAATAGCTACATCCATATTGCTTTGCTGGGGCAGCGTCACACATTTTTGCGATTGTCTCACCAAAAATCTCTACTTGTACTGAAAGTCCCTTGTCAAAGCAAGTTTCTTCATCAATCTGCCTTTGGCTTTCAATTGGTAATGCAATATTCTTGGATTTGAAAACCTCATTGATTTCATTTATGGCGTTTAATGTTTAAATTTAATGTGTCACTAAATCGCACGTTGATGCGGTATCGCATATCTGTGTACAATATAAAATGAAAAGTGGATGTCTGCAACAATCAAAATGCCATGATTTGTGCGTTATTGCACAAGTTGATTTAAATTGTGCGATATTTTTTAAGAAAGTTTGGTGAACACTACAATGTCTAGGGTGGATAGAAGAGTACAAAAATCTCAAGAAGCAATAAAGGATGCTTTTATTGATCTGATGTCTGAAAAAAGTTTTGATCATATTACGATACAAGATATTTCCAACAGGGCAAATGTCGGTCGAAGAACTATTTATGATCATTACATGGATAAATATGATCTACTGGATAAATTGATGGAAGAACATATAAACAAGCTTAGGGAAACAAGCGAATGGGCATGTGAAATGGAATGGGTAGATGCGACTAAAACCTTTTTCGAATACTTTGAGCGTAATTATTTATTCTTTTCGACCATGTTAGCGAGTAAAGGGGCTCCTTCTTTTCACAATAAGTTTCTTGAGTTTCTTATAGAAGCATTCAAGGATGAAGTGGACAAAGTGAAAAATCAAGGTATAAGTGAAGATGTTATCGTTAAATTCGCTGCAAGTGCATACGTAGGGGTATTGGAATCGTGGTTAAAAGAGGGAATGCCTTCTCCGCCGGATGTGATGGCAAAAGAATTGGGGATTTTGTTAGAGAGAATTGTATAGATTTATAAGTTCTAGAAAAGCCGTTCTTCCTTTTTGGAGAACGGCTTTAGTACTGGTTATTGCTCTTATCATTTTTGGTCCTTCAAAGCTGCCAGAAATCGGCCGTGCATTCGGGCGTACATTAACCGAATTCAAAAGTGCCGCAAAGGATTTAGTATCTGATGATAACAAAGAGGAAACGAAAAAACCTGCGCTTTCCGCTGTTAAAAAAGAAAACTAATAGGAAGAGAGCAGGCGGGGCTGCCCGTCAGCTCTCTTTCTGTGTTATAAAAAATAGGAGGCATCCAGCATGGAAAACAAAGAGCTGCATCTGCAATTCATTTAGAGGAGCTTCGCTGGCGGATTATTATCACGTTACTATCCCTTTCCAGGGTTGTTTAAGGGAAAAAATTGCAGTTTGAGGCAGAGAGATTAAATGATGAAGCCCTTTGTTAGAATATTGATAGAGGAAAGAAATATTAAAAATATAATTAGAACTTTTCACGCATTATGATGTGCAAAAGTGCATACCCATTTTCCGGCCAACTGCTCTTAAAGGTAGTTGGTACTCTTTTTGTTTTAGGGGTCAGCCCCCCTGGTGGAGTAAAACGTTAGCTCACCGGGGGACTGACCCCAATTTTTCAAATCTTTAATATGAGTGATTTGGGATTAATCGGCGTGAACCGTATCATATGTAAATGAGGTTTTTGAAATTCTTGGTACTGAAACGATAACTAATTTAATCGATTTTCCCTTTTTCCTCTCTTCAAAATCATACCCAAATATTGGTTTGTGTTGTGTATTATTACCAATTATTGAACATTTACTCATATGCGATCCCTTATGTATGATAGAAATGTAAACTAGTAGTTTTCCCATAAGGTACTAGATTGCTAGAATACATAATTTTATATCAGATTTAAGGGAGAGAGACTATGAAACATGCAGCAAAGTGGATGCGCTCGTTTTTTTCTGTTGTTCTGCTGATTAGCGTTCTACTAACGAGTCATTCTGCAGCTTGGGCGTCGGGAGTAATGCCGCCAGCGACAAGCGCCAATTTAAAAGGGATTGATGTATCACATTGGCAAGGAACCATTGACTGGAATCAAGTCAAAAACTCAGGTATAGCTTTCGTCTATGCAAAGGCTTCTGAAAGTACAACATATACCGACTCAATGTTTTTGACTAATGTGAAGGGAGCAAGGGCAGCAGGACTTCCTATCGGTGCCTACCACTATGCACGTCCGAGTTCGCCATATACCTCTGACGATGCAAAAGCTGAAGCGCAATATTTCGTCAATGTGATGAAGAATGGAGGTATGGGCGATTTTGGAGATATCATGCCTGTTCTTGATTTAGAACAACCTGCTTCTACTGGAACGCTAACTTCCGTTGAAATAGCCAGTTGGGCAAGAGTTTTTGCCGATACGGTGAAGTCACTGACGAATCGCCAGGTAATGGTCTACACAGGTGCATGGTTTGTACAGCAGTACAACGATTTTGGAGGTAAGCTTTCAGATCTTCCCGTTTGGATTGCACGCTATGGCATTACGCAGCCGCCAGTTGTTGGCGGGTGGACCCAATGGACGGCTTGGCAGTATAGCGACAAAGGTACAGTCCCAGGAATATCGGGAAATGTAGATTTAGATTATGGTCCAACGTCAATCGATGCATTAAAGGGTAACCTGAGTTACACGGTTGTTTTTAAAGATGCGAACGGTACGGTCCTGTCTACTGAGCAGATTGGATCTGGATCTGCGGCTAATCCTCCTGTAAATCCAAAGAGAACGGGTTATACATTCACAGGCTGGGATACCGATTTCAGCAATGTTACATCAAACCTGGTGGTAACTGCCCAGTATAAGATCAATCAATATAAAGTCGTGTTCATGGATTCCGATGGTACGATCCTTAATACTCAGACGGTAGCGTATGGTTCATCTGCCGTTGCACCTCAAACTCCATCAAAGGAAGGATATACATTACAGTGGGATCAAGCATTTAACCATATAACGTCTGATCTTACGGTAAAGGCTGTTTACGCACCCAAAGTCTATACGATTATTTTCAAGGACTATAATGGAACCACTTTGAGTGATTCAAAAGTGAAATATAATATGCCGATTACAGCACCAGCACAGCCAAGCCGGACGGGCTACACCTTTACTGGCTGGGATCAGATGTTTACCAATGCTACTTCCGATTTAACCATTACTGCTCAGTATAAGATTAACCAATATTCGGTTATCTTTAAAAACGATGATGGCACGGTCCTTAGCACACAAACGGTTAATTATGGGGCAAAACCGTTGTCAGTAAAAGTTCCCGTTCGAACCGGTTATACGTTTGTCGGCTGGTTTAAAAGTTCAACGGATACCGTTCCATACAATATTCAAACACCGATAAAATCTGCCACTGTCCTTTATGCACGCTTTGCCAAAAATACGGCAGTACCGGGTGGGGTGAAAGCCACTTCAGCAGGATACAGTAAAGTAAAGGTCACCTGGGGGGCTGTTTCTGGAGCACAAGGCTATCAAATTTTCAGGGCTACAACGAAAACGGGAACGTACAGTTATCTCGCTACTACATCCAGTTCTTCTTACACAAACAGTGGTTTGGTAACGAACCGAGCGTATTATTACAAGGTTCGGGCATACCGAGTGGTGAATGGTACGGCGGTTTATAGTTCCTATTCGACTATTGTAAGTGGTACGCCAGTCCTTGCGGCACCGACCGGATTAAAGGCATCCAGAGCAAGCAGCACTTCCATTAAACTGACGTGGAATAAAGGGACAGAAGCCAGCGGATACGAAATTTTCAGGGCGACGTCCTATAAAGGCGTTTATACGAAAGTAGTCACTCTAACATCGGGTTCTACTATTAGTTATACAAATACTAAACTATCGAAAGGCAAGCTGTATTACTTTAAAATCAGAGCCTATAGAATAGTAAACGGGCAAAAAATTTATAGTGGATATTCAAGTTCCGTATACCTAAAAACATATTGAATTCGTTACTAAGTTTTAGCTACCTTAATTGTGCGTTTTACAGTCACAATTGGGTAGCTTATTTTTTTAAAGAAAGGAAGAGGAGATAGACCACGTACATGTCAATTCCGCCATTAATTCACGTAGCTCTTTAATCTCAAAATTGACACTTGTCTGTTTATCTTTGAGAGATTAGTAGGAAAACCATCACAAGGTATTCGACAAAAAAAATTCTCGGAAATAAGAAAAAGTTCGTTTTTCCAAAGTGCTCTAGCTGTTTTTAATCAAACGTTTGATTAAAAGGGAGTGATGGAGTTTATCGTCGAAAAATAATGGGAGTGATAAAGACATTGATTTAAATATTTTGCTTCGTTATTTCCAAAAAAGTTCGTAATGCTGGTGAAATCGACTTGTCTTTATGCCAATTTTTTTCTCCATTAGACATGATACGGGGAACCGTATCATAAGTAAATGAGGTTTTTGCGAAGAAAGGAAAAGCACCCTCTCATTTGATGAAAGGGTGCTGCTATGTTTAATATTCTCCTTTAATGACAAATAACCAGCCTCGAATGGTTCCAGCCAATTTAGACTTCTGCCTAGCAAACTTAAATTTCCCTTCGAGCTCCTTAGGTACCTCTATCCCCTCAGAAAGCTTAAAACCAACGGCTCGCTTCTTGGGGTCATCAATCGTGTACAAGACATTGACTTCAAGACCATCCTCATAAAAGGCATGACTCTTAAGCTTAAAATGTAAAAAATGATACAATCAAAATCCGCAATCCATGTGCAAAAATAGGAATCAATATATTGTTAAAACGATGATAAAATTCCTAGTCCTAAACCTAAACATATTATTCGACCTGGATTCCTATTTAACAGGGAAAAAATAATGGATGAAATAAATAATATAAAATATCTTTTATTCCCAGTGGCTACTAATATTAAAAACCCTCTATAAAGAAATTTTTCCATAGGAAGCATGCCAAGTCGTTGTTGGTTCCCTCTTATGCTGTTTTCTTTTGTTTTTGATCTAAAAGATGACTAAAGAAAGTTAGCAGACTTGCACAGACTGCAACTACCCCACCAACCCATGTGACATTCATTAAATTTCCTTGAAGGTACACCATTCCGCCTAATGCTGAACCGAAAGCGATACCTACGTTGCTTGCCACTGGCATAAGTGAAGCAGCGAGTCCAGTTGCTTTTGGCTGATAAATTCCGGCAAGATCAATTAAATAAAGCTGGGTAGATGTTGTTAAGAGGATGGCCATTAACGACATCAAGCCAATGTTTGCAAGTCCTATAATAAAATGATTGGTCGTCCAAAATAAACTTATCAGGACAATTGCTTGCACGAGAAAAACAAACCGAAGGCGGCCGATTGGATTATGGCTGGCAATTTTACCGGCGAGGATGTTACTGAAGATTGAAATACATCCGTAACCAAATAAGATTAAACTAATTGATTGATTTGGTGCTCCCATTCCCTTCAAGATAGGAACAAGGTACGTAAAGACGGCATAAGTTGCTCCAAATCCAAGAGCAGGAATGAAAAAAGCCATCAAAATTCGTGGATTGGTCAATAAAGAAAACTGATCGCGTATCGAACTACGTAATTGGCTGAGCTTATTAGGCAAGACGAAGCAGCATGTCAAAAACGCCAATCCTCCTAGGAAAGTAGTTAACATGAAAGTGGCATTCCAGCCGTACCATTCAGAAATGACAGTACCAATTGGCACTCCAACGACATTTGCAAGTGTGAAACCACCGAAAACGAATGATATAGCAAGTCCGCGTTTTTCGATCGGTATGGTTTCACTTGCAACTATCATGGCTAGAGAGATTAATACTCCTGTTACAATCGCCGTTATAATCCGAAGTGCAAGGAGCATGATGTAGCTCGTCGAAATTACGCACAAACCATTCAGAATGATAAAAGACCCTATCAAAAACAACATCCATTTACGCTTTGGAAAATGACTTGTTGCTGACATCACGAGTGGTGTGGCGATGGCAAACGTAATCGCAAACGCAGAAACAAGTGTGCCTGCTTTTGCATTTGTCATATGAAGGCTTAAAGAAATATCGGTTAAGATTCCGACAATAACAAATTCGCTTGTTCCGAGAACAAATGTTAATAAAGTGAGTGTTAAGATGAGCAACCAGTGTCGCTTGGATAATTTTGTGGGATGCATAAATATCTCTTTTCTTAGATGAATGTAAATGTGTCAATAGTAGATACACAACCTAAACATCATACCATAAAGTATTTTAACAAATGGAGGAATTTTTTTATCTTCAAAAGTTGACGTGGCTAAATGATATTGCTTTCGTCAGCTTTTCCATTGTTAAGAATAAGACCACATAATTTCCCTTTAATATGAAAATTAAAGATACGCTTTTTGGGTTATATTTCAGAAAATATAAATTATAAATAATATCAAAATTTAATGTTATATTAAAAAAATAAAATATAAGATAGAG
>NZ_MLYR01000137.1 GCF_001866655.1 Bacillus sp. MUM 116
TTGTCTTGTGCTATGCCTGAGGCTGAACAAGGCGCCTGCGCTTTTCTTAACCATTAACAATCTCTCCACCATTCACATGGATGATTTGTCCGCTGATATAGGCGGAGTCGTCGGAAGCTAAAAATACGTAGCTGGGGGCAAGTTCATGCGGTTGTCCTGCCCGTCCCATTGGAGTTGTGGAACCAAATACAGCGACTTGATCCGCGGTAAAGGTGGATGGAATGAGCGGTGTCCAGATTGGACCAGGTGCTACACCGTTCACGCGAATACCATGTGAGGCAAGTGATAAGGCGAGTGAGCGTGTAAACGATACAATTGCCCCTTTTGTTGCAGAGTAATCCAATAATTGTTCATTCCCCTTGTAGGCGGTAATCGACGCTGTATTAATAATCGTGGCGCCCTTTTTTAAATGCGGGAGTACCATTTTTGCCATATGAAAATAGGAGAAAATATTTGTTCGAAACGTTTTTTCCAGTTGGGCAGCTGTGATATTTAATAAGCTTTTTTGTGGATGCTGTTCTGCCGCGTTGTTTACGAGAATATCAATTTTACCGAATGAATCGATGGTTTTGTTCACGACACCCTTGCAATAATCTTCACTGCCGACATCACCGGAAAAGAGCAGGCAGCGGCGGCCTTCTGCTTCGATTAATTGTTTTGTTTCTTCTGCATCCTGATGTTCTTCTAAATAAACAATTGCCACATCCGCACCCTCTTTGGCAAAATAAATGGCAACGGATTTACCGATACCGCTATCTCCTCCGGTAATAATCGCAATTTTTCCTGTTAATTTTCCACTAGCTTGATAATTTGATTCGACAGAAACAGGACGGGGATTCATTTCACCTTCCACACCCGGTTGATGATTTTGATGCTGGGGTGGAAAAACTTCTTTCGGATGTTTTTTACTGCTCATTTTGTTACCTCCAAGTGTAAATTACACTTGTTAGTTTCTGATAAAAAGTTAAAAATATGAAAAAAGGGAAAAGGTTTTAGAACCAATTCCCCTTTTTTCTAACGATAGTTAATAAACTGGACATCTACAGTTAAGTCAGCTTCACGAACTAAAGAAATAATCTTTTGGAGATCGTCACGGCTTTTGGCGCTTACTCGAACTTGGTCATCCTGCACCTGACTCTTTACCTTAACACCGCTATTTTTAATAATTGTGTTTATTTTTTTGGCATTTTCTTTATCGATTCCTTGTACCAGTTTTGCCCTTTGTCTGACGGTTCCGCCGGAAGCTTTTTCAATCTTGCCGTAATCAAGATTTTTAATCGGAATCCCTCGTTTTATCATTTTGCTTAGGAGGACATCCTTTAATTGATCTAATTTATATTCATCATCTGATATGAGGACAAGTTCTTCTCGATCAAGTGATGCTTCACTTTTGCTTCCTTTAAAATCGTAACGTGTCTGGATTTCTTTCATAGTTTGGGTAATGGCATTTGTGACTTCTGAAAAGTCTACTTTGGATACAATATCAAATGAACTGTCTTTAGACATGTCAAAAACCTCCTATATTGTTTTAACAAAATCCTGCTAAAGTTTTCCTTTATGGCTACATTATAGTAAAATAAACAAGTTCAAACAACCTTCTCGAAGGAAAGAAAAGAGGAGTTCAAATGTCATTAAAAGAATTGATTGGGCAGACCACCACATTAGAAGTGGCTCGAAAAGCGCCATTTGGCTATTTTCTAACAGATGGAAATGAAGATGTCTTGTTACATATAAATGATGCCGAGCGTGAATATGAAGAAGGGGAGAAATTAGAAGTCTTTCTTTTTCATGATTCCCAAGGAAGAATGACCGCATCAACAAAGATTCCAGAAATTTCTGTAGGGAAGTATGGCTGGGTAAAGGTAACAGATGTCAATACGGAAATTGGAGTCTTTTTAGATATTGGAATGCAAAAGGACCTTCTTTTAGGTGCAGATGATCTGCCGGCACATAAATCCGTTTGGCCCAAACCAGGTGATATGGTGTACATTACCTTAAGGGTAAATCGGAATTATCTCTTGTACGCAAAGCTTGCCAGTGACCAAGTTATTCAATCCATTTCAATAAAGGCAACCAGGAAGGCATTTAATAAAAATGTCCAGGGCCATACTTACCGTACGGCAAAGGTCGGCAGCTGGGTTTATACGATTGAGGGTTTTAAAGGTTTTATTCACGAATCACAAAGAGAGCAAGAACCTCGGCTTGGTGAAAAAATTGAAGGCCGGGTAATTGATGTTAAAGAAGACGGGACCATTAATATTTCGCTGTTGGCTCGGAAAGAAGAGTCCCAGGACCTGGATGCTGACAAGATTTTTGATTATTTAATGAGTAGAAATGGTGCCATGCCATATAGTGACAAGAGTATGCCTGAGGATATTAAAGAACGATTTGGGCTGAGTAAAGGAGCTTTTAAACGGGCACTTGGCAAACTAATGAAAGATGGCAAAGTTTATCAAGAAGACAGCTGGACTTTTGTAAAAAAAGAATAGCAATTCCCTACATACTCCTTTTCGAAATGATTAAACTATTATCAAAGAAAGGAAAGGAGTTTTGAAATTGCCTCATACTACGGATAATGATAAAAAAGCACAGGACAATAATGCCTTAAGACACGAAAAAAACATGATGCGGGAAAAAAACCGCCAGGCGGGGAAAAATCAATACTCGAAAAAAACGGATCATAAATAAGAAAAGCGGAAGCGTCTTGAACAGGGGCGACGAGCATAAGATGAGCCGTCAAGAAGGTTGTTCTTTGATCTTCTTGACGGCTTTGCTTATGACCTAGAGCCCCTAGACGCTGGAGCTAGACAAAATAAAAATGAGTGAGGCTCAAGCCTCACTCGTTTTGTGCATTTAAAAAGAATAGTGCAATCGTTCCGGCGCCAGTATGGGAACCGATGGCAGAGCCAATCGAAGAAATATAGATTTCTTTTGGGTGTAATTCATCTTCAATCAATTCTTTTACCTCTAGTGCAGTTTCCAGATTATCAGCATGGGTAATCCCAACCACTTGCTCTTGTATATTGGAACCGCGCTCCTTCATCAATTCAATTAATCGGC
>NZ_MLYR01000138.1 GCF_001866655.1 Bacillus sp. MUM 116
CATAATACAATCCAGAAAAGGATAAATGGCATTCCCAGAACATATGGGGTCATTCTGTTAAGAAGGATTGATCCACCCAGCATACCTATAAACGGAATCAAAGCCAACCAATGATAATTTTTCATTCGATATACCTCCTCCTGCCATGAACCAATCGCGCCAATCTTTTGTGCTTGGCTCGTCATCGCAATTAATAATCTCTTGTACACCATGTCCAATGCTTACTGTTACTGCACCCAGAGAACCGTCAATATATTTATTACATTCAAGATCATAGATATAATTCTTTTTCTATATAGGGCAGTAGAATATTTACCTCCTAACACCGGTTAAATTAGGTATTCACGTTTCTCCATATGTATAAATCCCTCTTTCAAAACTATCAAAATATTTTACCAAATTTTAGAATAATTAAATTGTATTATACATTTAAAATTTCCACTATTATACAAATGAACAAAAAAAATAGACCCGCTTATATACACGATGTATAAGAGGATCGAAAAATATTTATATTAAAAATGAAAAAGAGTTTAATAGATCAAGAGGAGGAATTGACTTACTTTGAGCTGAGTGGGGGTCTAACCCTGAAATCCATCTTCATCATCATGGAAGATTTCCTTTCGATTGGAGCCCCTCCAAATAAAGAAAAAGTGTCAATATTATAAAAAACGATCCTTCCCTTACTCACAAAAATAACCAGTTTTCCCCCATTCCGTTTCAAATGACCCTCTTATTCGGACAAGGCTTGCTAGTTTTTCTGATTCCCGTCCGAATGACCAACTTATTCGGCATATAGTCAAATAGAATCCCCGCTCCAATAGAGCGGGGATTCTATTACTTTACTACTTTAAACTTTAACTGAGCGGGCATCTGATCCCACTTGCCTCTAAAATACGAAGTAAATTGATAAATTTCATCTATTTCCTTCTTTACACAAACGTTTGATTAGAATTACTAAAACCTTTGATATATAAAGATTTCTACCATTATTTCCATAAAAAAGTTGTCGAACCTTGCAGGGAATTAATGAAAATTTAATTAGTGATTTATACTTTTTTAAAGTATCCTCCTTATAATACCCTAATAGGCAATGGAAAGAAGGTAGACTGTTTAATGCCAAACTACTTTTTTAAAGGCTTATTTTGGGGTTGTTTGATCAGCATACCGCTTTGGGTGTGTTTTATATATTTTATAGTTTCCTAATCTAGTCCTATACAACGGAGGAAATCATGGAGAAAAAACGTAAAAGTAAACGAAAAATCGTTGGTTTTAGTGTTTTGGTGATTGCGATGGCAGCCCTTGCTACAGGGTTTCAGCAACTGCAGCCCAAAAATCATTTCAAAAATGTCCCCGTGGTTAGTTCAGCTAATACCAATCAAACCGTAAAACCGCCAAAAAACGGTGAGTTCAACGTGTTATTAATCGGATCTGACCAGAGAAAAGGAGATACAGCCGGCCACTCTGACTCGATGATGCTCGTCCATGTCGATTTACAAAAGAATCAATACCACGCAGCCAGTATTCCGCGTGATACACGGGTTCATTTAGATGGTTATGGCTACACAAAACTGACAAGTGTGCAATATATCATGCAGGCGACAAAGGGCAAAAAAGCAGGCGTAGAGGCGGCCGTCAAAGCCGTTGGAGAGCTTACTGGGGTTCCGATTAACTACTATGTAGAAACCAATTATTGGGGCTTTCAATCGATGGTAGACGCTATCGGAGGCATTGATATGCATGTTCCTTTCAATGTGACCTTAACCCATCCATGGTATAAAGAGAATAAAAATAAAGTGATCAAAGCCGGCACACATAGTTTCGATGGAAAAATGGTCACAGAGGTCGTACACGAACGCTATTCGCTAAAAAATGGAGAATACGGCCGCCAGCAATTGCAAGAAGAGGCAATGAAGGGAATCGCGAAAAAGGCGTTAGATCCTGGCAATATAATTAAACTACCTTCATTAGTCCAATCAATCCCGAATTTTGTTGTCGCAACGAATATGTCGACATCTGATATGCTAAGCCTTGGTCTATCAGTAAAAGACTTTAATCCAAACAAACAATTGACGTACCATCAATTACACGGAGTGGGTCAAACCAAGTACGACGATATCCTAAAAGCAAACAACGCAGAGATTGTTTTAGATCCACAGCAATTAAAAGGAATCATGTCTAAGTATTTTTAAATTCGACAAATTTCGGGTGGTGCCTGTCACTGTTCGGTTTGGATGAATCCACAGGGACAGTTCTCCTGGTTTTACTCGAACCGTCCCTGTGATCTTTTCAGGATAGACCGGGGAATTATCCCCCTACTCTCCCTCGTTTATTGCAATATGATCATTAATCTTTAACGGATAATAAAGATATAAAAATTAATGGAATATCTGCAATGTTTTCTTCTCTATGTAAAAATGGGGGTAATTTAGAAATCTGCAAATTTTCTCTGGCATATCAATCCTTTAGCAGTATAATGACAATGAATTAAAGATGTCCTCGTTAGGTGAGGCTCCTATACGAACACAAGCCACTGCCCGGAAACATCGAAAGATGCCAATGGGTTGAACAGGAATTGCCGGACTAAGGCTCTTCTTAACGTGGCTAAAGGACGAAGGTTCTTTTACGTCGTATAGTGCCAAAGCTCGGTTGGGGGGGTTCGTTTTTTTGCATTCCTGATTAAGTGTGCAAAACGATGCCTTTCAGCTGAGCTGAAGGGCATTTTTATTTGGTAGAGCTTGGACATTTGCAGTGACAAGTCTCTGGCAAGATGAGTAAAATATTGAGTCATCAAATTAATTCTTGATAGGGGGTTGAGCCATTCTATGAATAGTGAAAGTTCATTTGAACTGGAGCCAGAACCAGCCGGTTTACCGGCAGTCGAATTAATAATAAAAACCATATTAAAGAGTGGCTTCAGCTCCTCTCCTACGGGATAAAGTTGGATCTGACTGCCTGATAACAAGGAGGTAGTTAAAATGTCAAAAAAGTTGTTATTTATAAAAAAAACGCAAAGTAAGGATGCCGCCCAAATTCAGGGCTTTGATATTGAGTTAAATCAGGAAAATACTCGCCGAATTGATCGGCTAGTGGATAGTTATGAGAAGAGTATTCTAACCAACTTAGATGAAGCATACCAAAGAAAAACAAGCTGGTCTGATCGTTTGGCAGATAGAATCGCAGCCTTCGGCGGCAGCTGGAAATTTATCATTTATTTTGCAAGCTTCTTGTTCGTTTGGATAGTATGGAACACGTTGTCATTTACTGGATTCCATTTTGATAAACCTCCATTTATTTTACTGAATCTGTGCCTATCCTTTATTGCAGCTTTCCAAGCTCCTGTGATTATGATGAGCCAAAACCGGCAGGCAGCACGGGATAAGCACGAGTCAATTATTGACTTCGCCATTAACTATAAAGCAGAGCAGGAGATTGACGATATGCAGAAACACCTTCACCGAATGGAAGGCGAACTGATGGAAATTAAGAAGCTTCTACAAGATTCTAAACAATCGAATGAATGAACAAGATAAACTGACCCTTAGGGATGGATTATTCTCTAGGGGTCAGTTTAGTTTTCTCAAACAATGGAATAAAGCCTATTAAGTTCCCTCAGTTAGATACGATTATCTCTAACGGGGCAGCTTAACAAAACGGACATATTCTTATTGTTCCATGCAGATTGTCTGCCTTTAACACAAAGCTGCAGATTGCGGAACAATATAGAAAGATTACTTGTGGGATAGCAAGAGATCCTCTTTGTTTTGTTCTAGAGCCGAAGAGGAATCGGATGGAGCTTGGTCGGAAAAGGCATTAAAACTGGATTGTATTAAATAAAGCCCGTTACTTTAAGTACAAAACATAACAAGCTAAAATAAGTAACTGCATTTACACTTAACCTAAAAAACTGCTCATAGGAGCAGTTTTTTCGTATAGTTGGTCTTCTTTTTGACCGTGAGCATTCAGCCTTAAAAAACCAAGAAAATTATTTTTCAAGACCATGTCCTTTTCCTCCATTTTTCTTTATATAGAAGGTGTGAGGAGGTGATAAACATGGCACAAGCGCGACTAGCTACCACTAAGCTTCGCATCGTATTCGAAACGGGCATGGACGAGCAAGGAAAACCGATTTTAAAAGCAAAGACCTTCAGCAATGTAAAAAAAGCAGCTACAGCAGACCAACTCTATCAAGCCGCACAAGCAATCTTTGTATTGTGTAATGACACACTTAACCGGGTCGAGAGAACGGACAGCTCAGATTTATTATCCTAGTGAATCATTCAATTTTGTGAATGGGAGGTGAAGGAATTGGCTAAAACATTGGAATTACAGTTTGTGACGGCGACTGGAAAAATTGCTCGCATTACGGTTGATAATCCGAAAGAACCGATTGATGAAGCGGTTGTGAAGCGATCAAT
>NZ_MLYR01000139.1 GCF_001866655.1 Bacillus sp. MUM 116
AACTGAACTGTATAGTTTGTATAGCTTTTAATAAGCCCTTCCTCACCATTATATTGATACTGTAGAACCCATTTTTTGATGAGATTATGCGAAATTCGATATCTTTTACCAAGGGACTTATAACCTCCCTCATTACTTAAATATCTTTGAACAATTTCTAATTTCTTTTCGAATGTAAATTTGGACATAAAAACACCCCGTAAATGTTAGTTTGGTGTCTAACATTCACGGGGCAGATCAATTGTGAATAAAAAACGATTAACATACCCTGCCCTATATAAAATTGTAAAAGAAGCAGTGCAACTGGCTGGAAATAATTTAAAAGTCACGCCGAACCAACTTTTGTCTGAAAGGGGTAGATGTCGGATTAATTGCTCAAGTACTGGAACGAGATGATGGGACTTGTGAAGCTCATGGATATTGCTGGTCGAATCATAATGGAATTGCAACAAAAGCAGAGAAAAGATATTTTGTACTAAAACGTACTGGTTCTATTCAAATTCCGATCTTAGTACGTTAGATAAAAAAGCAGAAAATTAGTATTTTTAATAATACACATCAATAAAGGATTAAAAGTAAGTATCCTCCCTTTTTACGGGTGGTTTTAAATAAATATTATTAGGAAACAATTCCTTTCTCTGTTTTTCTCGGCGGTACGGTCCCCCTCCTCGATCCAAACGTACGCTGCTTGATTAAAAAGTTACCTCCGTTCCGTGTCTTTACCTTTTTTTCTTCTATTTTATTATCCTGCCGAATATCCTTTCCTTGCTGACCGTTTGGTGGTGGTACTTGGATAATATTACATATTTTGTCCGGGCGTAAATTCATTTATAAAGTGAATTTAGCACATATTGAAATTAAAAAATTTATTAAAGAAACAGAAACAATAAAAAAGTTTTCCTCAAAAAAGAAGAAAAAGATAACACCTTTTCTCGAAAATTTAAATTTCTTTCGTTTATTAAAAGTTATCTTTCTTATTTTCCTATCCCTCTATAATTTACATACAAAAGAGTAGTTGTTTCTCTTTAAAAATTATTTAAATTGCCTCATAATGATCATTTACCTAATAGAAGGTTTACTGTAATTATTATAAGACCCAATATCATTATATTTTTTAATATGCACATCGTTTTAAAAGATAAAATAATAAACCCCCTTTACACTTTGTAAAGGGAGTATATTAGTAATTTACTAGCAATTATAAAGTTAAATTTTGCTAACCATCATTCTTTTTAGTTATTTGGATCTAGTTTACCCTTTTCATCGTTTTCATTTTCTTCCTTTAGAATTTTTCCTGTTTTGGCATCTATCGTTACATCAAATCTTTTGCCATCTTTAGATGTAACCTCAACACCGTATTCAGCAAACCCATCTTCACCTTCCAATTCAACGTGCTTTACTTTACCACCTTGATATTGATCCAATACAGTTTTTGTTGCTTGAGCTGGTGTGATCGAAGCTTCTTTTTGTAATTGTGCTTGTTCTTTTGAATCCTGTTCCTCTACTGGTGCTGTCTTATCTTTGTTTATTGAAACAATTGATTGAATTGCATTTGCACCAATTGCTTCTCCACCTATAAGTCCTAGGGATAATACTGAAGCTAAAAATTTTATTCCAATCATTAAATCTCCTCCAATGAATGAATTGCTAGATTTTTTTCGACTAACAAATACAATACTACATCCTATCTTTAAATTTACTCTTAAACAGAAATTAAAAATTTTTAATAATATCTAGCCATGCTTTTTTACTTGGACATACCTGTATTACTACACTTAACCTCTTTTTGTTAAAGATTTGGCCATGTTATTTTTTAGAAGAAATATTAAAATTTATTGACTATGAAAATATATTATGATTTAACGTTCTAAGGACTTCTTTCAAGCATCACCTAGGTAATGAGCAGTTTTATACCGGAATCCTGGGACGATTATCACTCTACAATTTCCTGCAACAATACCTTTTTTAGGAATAAGCCAAGTGGACGGTTCTGTACTATAATTCGTCAATTCTTGCATAGGTCATACCTTGTCTTGATAGTTCTTTAAAGACCTCTTTTAATGCATGGATGGTATTCAGTGGAGCATCTTCATCCGCACCCATGGTTTCTCCACTATCATGCAGAAGGATGACATCCCCCTTTTTTATTTTCTGTAGCAGCCTTGATTTGACTTTTTCACTGCCCCCTTGACTGCGCCAATCTTCCGCCATGACCGACCAATGGATGATCTTATATTGTTTCATTAGAAGAAAATCAAATAGCGTTACTAATCCCCATGGCGGACGATAATAAACTGGACGGTTCCCGGTAATTTTTTCGATAATGGAAGCGGTCATTCTTAAATGCCTTCGAAGTGTCCACGGAGCCATAACCCAATTGGATTTGTGCACGTAATTATGCATTCCAATTAAATGGCCCTCTGAATGAATTCTTGCAATCATCTCCGGGTACTTTTCTGAGTTAGAACCAACTACAAAAAACGTTGCTTTTATATTGTTTATCTTTAACAAATCTAAAAGCTGCGGTGTATAAACCGGATTGGGTCCATCATCAAAAGTAAAAGCAATCTTCTCAGATGATTCTTTCCGCTTTAATACTCCGATCCCCATACCGGCAGTTAGGATAAAGGGAACCAACCAGTACAATGTCAGTAAGAGAACCACCAGAAGAAGAATCTTAGTCATTTAATGCACGCTCCTTAATTGACTTAATAACTCAGCGAATACATAAAATCCTTTATAGGATACTGGTTTTCCTTTGTACGATTAATTGCATCAATGACTTCAACCAATGCAAACGCAGCTTCTTTAGGATGAAATCGTTTTGAATTCTCCCTCATCTCTTGAAGTAGTTTTACATTGCACAGTAATTTGGTTAAAAGATTGGTTAATTCACGCTCATTTTTGGCCTCTATTGCTACACCGGAACGAACTAAAAATTTAGCGTTATCCTGCTCTTGACCAGGAATTGATTTATAAAGCAACATAGGCAATTTCATGGCAATCGCCTCAAACGTAGTGACTCCTCCCGGTTTTGTAATCATAACATCGGAAATGGCCATGATTTCGTGAACATAGTGAATATAACCAGTCACATGAACCAGATGTTTGGAATTCTTAAGCATTTCTTTCAATTGCATTTGAAGTTTTTCATTATACCCACAAACAATAAATAATTGTACTTGCTTGGGTATTTCTTCAAACCTTTGAAATGTGGAACCACCATCACCAATCAGGCCATAACCGCCTCCCATTACCAAAACCGTAGGCATAAAACAATCTAAACCATACTTCTCGCAAATTTTCTCTCGGTGAAAAGTTTGAGAAAATTGCTGTCGAATCGGAATCCCTGAAACTGTAATTCGATCAACTTCCACACCTAATTTTATCAATGCTTCACGGACTGCTTTAGAGCCGACCAAATATTGATCTGTATTAGGATAGATCCAGCTGCTATGATCGGTATGATCGGTAATCGTTGTCACGGTTATCACATTGCTTAAACCATAGATTTTTAACTTTGACATCACAGCGGCCGCTAACGGAAAAGTACTGACTACAACGGTTGGCTGAACTTCTTCGATTAAAGTTTTCATTCGTCCAATCCCAGTTGATAAGAACTTCTTCATCATGTTTGAAAAAGTGTTCATCTTGCGTGTTTTTTGATAAATATAGCCATAGATTTCCGGAAAATTTTTCACTCCCTGCAGAAATAAAAAACGGCTTACCTGATTAGAATAGGGGTGGACCCATTCCATAAAATCAACAATCACAGATTCTAGGGTAGGAAATCGAATTTGTATAGCTTCTTGTAGAGCATTAGCTACTTGAACATGACCTTCTCCATAATTTCCAGTTAGAATTAAAATCTTTTCCTTTTTTACTACCTTCATCGATCTCCACTCCTTAAAATGGTATTTTTATACTTATCACGATTTCGAGTCATACCCTTACTAATATTAGATTTGCCAATTGTTCTGCATATTTATTTATACGTATATTTCCATATATATCCAAACCTTATTAATCACCAAAAAAATCCATCAGAACCAACCACGTGGTCTCTAAAAAGCAAAAGCAGTGAAGCTAGGAATCTTCAGAAAGGGTATGTTTTTGGGCCGTTTTAGATGATGGTCCCGATCAGGAAGAATTTTTTCACTTTGAAGATATCGAGACTGTCTTTCACGATGATAAAATCCCTTTACTTGGTGGTTGGACAAAAAAAAATAAACAACACAATTTAACACACCAAAAAGACGATTTCCAGAACGTTAAGGAATCGCCTTTTTCCTTTTCGGTGTTTGAAAAACAGTTTGTTAATTTTCGAGAATGGTTGATTTCCATTAAAAAAGAATTGATATAATGGGGAATCGCCAACTTTTTGTGAAAAACCTACGCTAGGGATTGGTTGAAATTAATCGAATTAAAGGACAACAAGATAGAACTACAATTACTTGGAAATAGAAAAATTTGAAGTAGATAAAAACTATTTATTTTTTTTGAGCCATAGCATCTTCCAAATTGTAATAAATTTCATCCTTAATATACCGATCAAATGAATTTAGACTTTCTTCCTTTATTATTTTTTCAAGTAATGTTTTGATAAATATACGGTTTTCCTCATCTATTTCAATTTCAAGCAACGATGTTAAAAAGGAGATTAGCATTGATTTTTGTTTTGTCTTAAATTCCTTGTCTATAGAAATTCCCTCAACGGAATGAATGAGTATAGACTTTTTTTTGTGTGGTAGAAGAGATAGATCGTCAACTCCTTCTATCTCTTTTATATTACTTGTCAACAAAATACTTGATATTCTTGAGTGTATATTAAATTCCCCAATAATTTCGGTATGATCTTTAAAATGAATCGTGACTTTTTCTTTAGCAAAACCAAATGTTTCAATAAAGCTCACTATGGTTGGATGTACTTCGAGTTCAACTTCAATTGTAGACACATCTCCATGTTTAACTAAACCTAACGTTCCATTTTTTATAGGAATTTCTATATTCCTAATAAATACTTTAGAAATATTCATATTAAAACCCTCCAAATCTTTTTTACCCAAATTCAGAAGTACTACATTTTCTTTATTAAGCCTTAGCAAGACGAAAAGCTCTAGATCGGACAACTTTGTTTGATGGGAAATTTTTAATTTGTTGTTCAAGAATCCATTTTAAAATCTTTACTATTTCCCATGCCCCTTCTATCTCAATCCCCTTTTGAAAGAATCAATTGAGAGCTCCCATTGTTTCATTTTTTTATAATCCTTTAGTATATCTAGGTTATCTTTTTCAAAGGTTTTTTCCTTTTTAAATTCAAAAACCATCCCTTTATTTTTTAAATACTCATGGTTTATTTGTTCTTGACCCGGAAGTACGGAAGGAATAAAAATCGGAAGCCTCTTTTGTAAAACCTCACTAATGGTGACTCCACCAGGCTTTGTAACAATTGCATCCATTTCATCATAAAGTTGATTCATTTCCGCTCTTGATGAAATATATGCCAGTGGTTTGATATGAGCTAAATTCCACGAAAGAATTTCTTCATACAATTTTTTATTTTTACCTCAAAGGACAAAATACTCAGCTTGTGTAGATTGCTTAACTCCTTCTAGTAGTTCTAAAATGTCTCCCAAACCATTACTTCCCCCCGCCACTAATACTTTGAGAAGATTTTATTGATTTGTAACTTTGTTTTTTGGGTAATTTCTTTATGAATCGGGATCCCAGTGACAATTATTTTATCTCTGGTATTTGATACTTTTTTTCTGAGTTCTTCTTTTACATCCTGGCTAGGAAGAAAGTGAAAATCAATTTCTTCTCTTCCCCATACATTATTAATAAAGAAATCAGTATACACATTTATGATTGATACGTTATATTTCCCCTTCCTTTTTAATTGACTAAGAAGGTAGGATGGGAAACCATGTGTACAAACGATTAAATCTGGGTTTTCGTCCATTAGCAATTGTTCCATTTTTTTCAAAAAGAAATAATGATACCATTTAAATGAATGTTCTTTGGTAGTTGGTCCATAAAAGAACTTTTTATATGCAAGATCGTAGATCTCTGGTGCGTATCGAATCCATTTTAGATAGCCACTTGTAATCAATTTCTCGAAAGATTGATTAGTATAACTTAGCAAGTCTATTTTTTAAACTGTAATTTCGTCTTTTTCCCTTTTTAATATATCCATTAATGCATCAGCAACTTGATGATGTCCTGATTGCATCAGTAGAAATGGTAAAAACAAAACCTTTTTCATTTTGATCATCTACTGTTAATTGCTTATAGGATTTGTTCTCTTTCAATGTATCACTAATTTCTTTATAAACTCCCTTTTTAATAAATTCCTAATGATAAAATAAGGGTATTTTTAAGGTATCAAGTGGGGTTAGAAACATATATAAAAAGAAGAGTCCAAAAAAAGTTGTTTGGACATCCTTTTTCCGAGTTCTATCAAAATTAATGAAGTAACATGTTAAGACAATTTCCTTAAAATGAATATACGTTATTTGATATTCCCTTTCAGAATAGTTTTCCTTTCATTTTTAATCACAAAAAACCTCGAAAGGCAGTAAAGCCAATCCAGATGAGAAGAAAAATAAAAAGTAGGGGTGAAGTTCATACTGCATCCTCTACTTCACAAGATGGGGCGACCATTTGAATTAAATGGTAGAGAGGATTGTATAAAGGAAGCTAGGTAGCAAATACCTAGCTTGTTCTTTTTCAAATATTAAGATCATTTAACGAGCACTTAAAACGTTTCCTCTCTCTTTTTTTCTTTAATTAAACTAACACCTACCATAACCCTGTCAAAAAAACAATAGAGCGGGAATGATGCAATGTTACGTAAATCTGTTATGAAATTAACTTTGGCTTTCTTGCATTACTGTTTTTTTTGACATGCTTTTTTGTATTGCTGTTTTTTTAGGCATAAAGCACGCAAAAATTAATGCCACAAAAGATAAGACTAACATTAGTATATAGGCATTACTAGAGCCAAAGATAGAAGCTAATTTTGCTAGTTACATTGCATTAATGTTTTGATTTCCTTTAGATAGCTCAGTAGCATGTGAAGTTGCTTGAATTGTGTACACAGTGATAACAACTGCTGTTCCAATAGCACCTGCTAATTGGCGAATGGTATTATTTACTGCTGAACCATGTGAACCCAGCTCTCTTGGTAAAGCATTTAGCCCTGCTGTATTCAAAGGCATAGAAATGAAGCTTAATCCAATTCGTAAAATAATCGTGCGTACCATTAAATACATATAGGTTGTGGATTCTGTTAAATGAATGACTCCCCACATGGAAATAACAATAAATAGTAGGCCTGTAATAAAGAGTGGCTTAGCTCCGTATTTATCATACATTCTACCTGTGACAGGTGATAAGATCGCATTAATCACAGCTCCAGGTAATAAAAGTAAGCCTGCTTCAAAAGCTGTAAAACCTCGCCCATTCTGTAAGTATATTGGTAAAAGAATTAAATCTGCATACATGATCATCGTTAATAGGACATTAATGAACGATGTGAGAGTGAAAATTTTATATTTAAATACGGATAAATTTAATAATGGATCCTTGGATTTTATTTGACGTAAACAAAATAGAGTCGTAATAAAAATTCCAACGACTATTGTTGTAATGACAACTGGATTATCCCATCCCTTACTTCCTGCAACGCTAAATCCATATAAAATACAACCAAATCCAATCGTTGATAAAATGACACTTGCAATATCTAATTTTGCTTTTGTTGTTTCAGCAACATTCATTAAATATTTGAACGCAAGAACAATTGCAATTAATACAAAGGGAGCTAACCCAATAAATAGCCATCTCCATGATACATATTCAATGATAAACCCAGATAATGTAGGAGCGATGGCTGGAGCAAAAATCATCGCAAAGCCAATTGTTCCCATAATGCTTCCGCGCTTTTCGGTAGGATATAAATATAAAATTACTGTCATCATTAGAGGCATAATAATTCCAGCACCAATTGCTTGAATCATTCTTCCCGTTAACAGCATGCCAAAATTCATCGCACAGGCACAAAGTACAGATCCGATGAACAAAAAGAACATCGAACTTATAAATAGCTGCCTTGTTGTAAAACGTTTCATTAAAAACGCCGTGATTGGCACTAAGACGCCGTTTACTAGCATAAAGCCTGTAGATAACCATTGAACAGTTGCTGGAGTTACATGAAATACGTTCATTAAACTGCTCAATGCAACGTTTAATAAAGTTTGATTTAATGTGGATAAAAAACAGCCAGCAATCAGTACGATTAATAAGATTTTTTTATTACTTTCTGTTATTTCCTTATTCATTCATTTACCCCTTTATTCTAGACTTGTATTCTCAACATTGTGTCGATAAAATATATAGTAACAAAAGTATATATTCCTGACCATGAACAGTTTTTTTGAAATTGTTCACTAATCGACATACAGAATATAAGCTGTTGAGAAATCAAAGAAAAATCTATAAAGGGAGATAAATATGTCTACACCCAAAAAAGAAGACCCTCGTACAATTCGTTCAAGAGAGATGTTTAAAGAGGCTGTCTTTTCTCTTTTAAGCGAGGGCTCCACTATTCCTACCTTAACGGTTCAGAAAGTCGCAGCCAAAGCTGGATTAAATCGGACAACGTTTTACCTACATTATCAGGATATTCAAGATTTACTAACGCAAATCACTAATCAGATTTTAAATGAGCTTTCTGATAAAATAGTTGCTTTAATACATGCAAAAGATTTATCAGAAAAACAACAGGTAACACAATTGCTTGATTATTTGTATACTCATCGAAATTATTTACTACTTTTGTTTAATATGAATGAATTTGAGGATCAATTGTTTTTATTATTAAAGCAACTAGTAGGAACAAGAAGGAAGAATACCGAAAAGAATTTACCAGATGATTATGTTGCGATTGATATTAAAACAGCTTCATTGGTAGGCATCATCATGTGGTGGATAAAGAAGGGGCTTCATTTTAGTTCAGATTATATTGCAAATCAAATTTATTTAATGTACAGAGCTGAAGTAATGACTAAAAGTAACGATTATTAATAATCATTTAATTCTTTTGCTAATTACTTGATTATACATACTATCTTGAAGGTCTCATTTCCCTGGGAAAAGAAAGTAATAAAAAGGTACTACCATGGTGAGTGAAGTGATGTTGAGCAGATTTTATTAGATTTTCAAAAAATTAGAAATCAAAAACCCCCAACTTCCCGCAGCGATATGAAGTGACCCCTAAAAGTTAGACACGGTTATTTCATTAGGCAGCGTGTGTAAAATGAGTTCGGTATTGTACCGGACTCATTTTTAATTTTGCCTTGATCCGTTTCGTATTATAGTAATTAATATAATTTTGTAATTCTACTTTAAAATGTTCGACACTCTCAAATTCCTTTATGTAGAGGAACTCAGATTTCATAATTCCAAA
>NZ_MLYR01000014.1 GCF_001866655.1 Bacillus sp. MUM 116
GTTTTCATAGGAGGCATGAAGACCATATCTCTTTAGGCTCTGGCCGGATTTGGTTTTCATAGAAGGCATGAAGACCATATCTCTTAGGACACCTGATGGAAATGGTCTTCATTAGAGATATGAAGACTAAATCTCTTTATATGCGTGATGAATATGGTCTACATAGGAGACCATTTAGAGTAGGTTCCTTCCTCAAAACATACTCAATCGATAATTTTTTGACAAAAGTTCTAATAATTTTATCCCTGCAACACTGTTACCTTTTTCATCCAATGCTGGACCAAAAATTCCGATTCCAAATTTACCAGGAACAGCCCCCATAATCCCGCCTGAAACACCACTTTTAGCAGGTATGCCAATTTTTATGGCGAATTCTCCGGATGCATTGTACATTCCACAGGTTACCATAAAGGTTTTACAAATTCTCGCTACATCATCCGGCATAATCTTTTTCCCGGTAAAGGGATCCACTCCATCCATGGCAAAAATCATTCCAATCCTTGCTAAATCTAAACAGTTCATTTCAATGGCACACTGTTTTGTGTATAAATCCAGTAATGTCTCTACATCCTCATAAATGATGTTGTGCTGCTTTAAAAAATAACATAATGCCCGATTTAAATCGGCTGTTTCAAATTCGGAACGGGCAACTTTCTCACAATAGCCAATGATAGTGTCTCCGACTAATTCTTGAATAAAGGTTAACAGCCGATTAAAGCGCTCTTCAACGGTATCCCCTTTGATCATATGTGTTACGACAAGTGCCCCGGCGTTGATCATCGGATTGAGAGGTTTGGCAGGTGCCATTGTTTCCAATTTAGCAATTGAATTAAACGGGTCTCCGGTTGGTTCCATTCCAACCCGTTCAAACACATAAGCAGACCCTCTTTCCATTAGAACAAGGGCAAGGCTAATAACCTTTGAGATACTTTGCAATGTGAATTTTTTATCAATATCTCCTGCTGAGGTACATCTCCCGTCAGGATAGTGAATGGCAATGGACAAATCATTTGGATTTGCTTTTCCTAACTCCGGTATATAGTCCGCTACCTTACCGTTTTTTGTACAAGCTTTGGCTTCTTTTACCAAAAGCTTTAATTCTTCATTTTTTTGACATGGCATATACATCACCCATAGTAGTATGAGCGAATAATAAGGCAATTACACTCTATTTCTTTGAATCCTCATTCTGTTTAAAAGCCGTATAGTCCTCAATTCCAGCATCCAATAGTTCCATCAAATTTTCTAAATAAGTATCATCGGACAGTTTCTTGTCCTCCTCGGGGTTTGTCATAAAACCAATTTCCGGTAAAACCCCGGGAACTCGGGACCAATTAAATGCGTTCATATGAATATCTTCGGCCTTTCATGGCTAACTCCTATTCAAATGATTTAAGAAATTCTACGTTCTTTTTCTCTATAGTGGATAAACTGCCATCATATCCCGGATTAGGAATATACCAATCTTGGCTATTAAAATAGATTTGCAGATCCCTTGATTTAAAAATATAGCCATGCCGGGCAAAAATTTCATTTCTGGCTAAGCGCAACTCGCTGTTTGACAACCCTACAATATCTGAATATGTTAAATAAGCGTAGTCACTCTGGGGAAGCAGATAATAGGAATTTCTTGCCGGAACTTCCCGAATGATTTCTTTTACCACTGTTTTCTCTTTTACATCTGGTTTTTCTTTTTCTGGTGGTTGGCTGAATAAAGTGATCTTTTCCGTTGTTTTTGTCCCCGCCAATTTCACAGTATATGTTTTTTCGCTTTTTTTACCTGTTTTTTGAATCCCTTTCACCGTATAGGAGCCTGCTAGAAAAGGACCAAATTCTTTCGTTTCTTCCGATCCATCCAGAATCCCAATTTCACTTTCATTTACATAAACCGCTGTTTCTTCACCATTATGATTAATGGAAATAAAATAACTTGGGGTATCAATAACATATCGATGAAATAGGCCAAACTGATTTCCTTCTTCACGTAAGAAAAATAAATGATTTCCCAATCCTTCATCGAGTAAGGAATTTTCAATTTCCTGCATGATGGATGGTTCCCGGTCAATTAGTGTGAACAAAGCATCCAAACTTTGATTGTTCACTTTCAGGCGAGTATCACCAGGTACAATTAATTCTTTCAACATCGCCTTATCTCTTTTTGCAAGAGCACCTTTAAATTGTTCAATGACCGCTTCGCGGCTAAACTTTTTTGATAATATTTGATAGGTAGTAAATGCACCAATTACTAGTATAACAACAATCAGCATGAAAAATGGCAGCTTTGTTTTGCGGATTTTATTCCTTTTGCACCGTCACCACTGCGATCACCCCTTGTAGGCTGATGAACGAGCACAGCTCCGCATTGTATACAAATATCTTTATCCTCCTCATTCCTAAAACCACATAAATGACAATTTTGCATACAATCCCCTCCCAACAAACTACTTAAGATATATACCAATGGTCCTCCATTTATGTTAGAATCCTAATTAAAAAATCGCCTTCATCTGACTTTTTACTTATTTATCAGTTTTATTTCCATTGGTATTATGCAGGAAGCAAAATGCTAAATCACTCCAACACTATCAGATATTAGAGATAGTTCTTCCAAAACCCATCCATTTTCATTAAGATAGGAAATAATAAAGTAATAAAATAATGAAAGGAAAAAGTCATTCATGTGGAATAAAGTACGTGTTTGGATGGAAAAGAGGTCACCCGCCCAGGTTATTTCAAGTTACTATTTACTGGCCGTAACGATATCCATCCTTTTATTCAGCATTCCGGCCGTCCGAAAACCCGGGGTCAAATTGTCTTTTATAGATACCGTCTTTACAGCGGTAAGTGTGGTCAGTGATACAGGATTAACTGTTTTTAATATTTCCGAAACCTATAGTGTATTCGGATATTTTGTCATTATGCTTGTTCTGCAATTTGGCGGCATTGGCATAATGGCTATCAGCACATTTTTCTGGATTCTGCTCGGCCGTAAAATTGGCTTACGTGAACGCCGCCTAATAATGGTCGACAATAATCAGTTCGCCTTATCGGGACTCGTCATATTAGTGAAGGAAATCATCAAGATGATCCTTCTGATCGAACTGATCGGGGCGCTGATTCTTGGATTATATTTTTTATCCTATTTTCCGACTTGGAAGGAAGCCTTTCTTCATGGTTTGTTTGCATCCGTCAGTGCGACAACCAATGCAGGGATGGATATAACCGGAGAATCCCTATCTCCTTTTTCAGGCGATTATTTTGTCCAATTCATCATTATGATTCAGATCATTCTCGGTGCTATTGGCTTCCCTGTATTAATTGAAATAAAGGAGTTTTTATCGAGAAGAAAAACAAAATCTGGATTTCCTTTTCGCTTTTCCTTATTTACAAAATTGACAACTGTCACATATGGAAGTCTTCTCGTTATTGGGACAATTTTTATTTTTTTTCTTGAATACCAGCAACATTTTAAAAATTTATCGTGGCATGAGAGCTTTTTCTTTTCCTTGTTCCAAGCCACGACGACGAGAAGTGCCGGACTCTCGACAATGGATGTTAACAATTTTTCCATACCAACACTCTTGATTATGTGCGTCTTTATGTTTATTGGCGGCTCCCCAAATTCTGTCGGCGGAGGAATAAGAACGACGACCTTTGCAATCAATATGCTCTTTATTTATCATTTTGCCAGAGGGAATCATGATATTAAAATCTTTAATCGCGAGATTCATCCAGATGATGTCATGAAATCATTTGCCATAACGCTATTAGCTGTTGTCATGTGCTTCTTATCAGTTATTGCTTTAAGCATCTCCGACAGCAAGCATGATTTTATTTCCATCCTTTTCGAAGTTTGTTCTGCCTTCGGAACGGTAGGCCTATCTTTAGGAATTACCCCCGATCTCAGCATTTTTGGAAAATGTGTTCTCATGATTTTAATGTTCATCGGAAGAATCGGTTTAACTTCCTTTTTATTTATTATTGGCGGCAATCAAAAGAAATCCAATTTTAAATACCCTAAAGAAAGAATCATTATTGGCTAATAAGAAAAGCGCCGGAGCTAGACCAATCTCAAAGCAATTTATAAATTCTTATACTATAAAACATCTGTTAACCTCTTCTGAACGTCAAAAGGCAACACCCACTCGGGCGTTGCCTTTTAACACTTATAGAATATTTCCGGTAGAGTTAGATTCAAACCTTTAATTAAACGGTTTCCTCTTTTTTCATTGCTTCTACGTTTACACGCCCTGAAAAAAATACAGCTCCTCCGCCCATATCAGCAGCACGGTCTGGCGTTAAGGAATTGACAAGATGCTTTTTCTCAGGGGCATCTGACCATAGTCCTTGGCTCACGACCACACCAGGAAGGACATAGTCACCGACAACCGCGGTTAATTCACATTCCCCCCGATTGCTCCATATACGGACCCTCTCTCGATCTTCAATCCCCCGGCTTTTGGCATCCTTTGGATGAATAAACAATTTAGCTTCTTTTTCCATGTTTCTATGTTTTTCATTATTCGCAAAAGTCGAGTTTAAGAAGTTATGAGTTGGTGCTGGTACATATTGCAAAGGATAATCCTTCTCTTCCACAAGCGGGATATACGTAGGGAGGGCTGGATAGCCATCCTCTTCCATCTTTTTCGAGTATAATTCAATCTTTCCGCTCGGCGTTGGTAAATTATTAATAAAGTCGTCCATATTCCTTGCTTTAATGAATCGCTTTTCTTTTAGCTGATCAAAAGTAATATCCGGCAAATATGGATTAGATGCACCTCTCAGCGCCTGGTTAATTAATTCCTCATCCGTATCCTTCAAGGCTTGGTCGTCAAACCCCATTCCCTTAGCCAATAATCGGAATACCTCAGTGTTTGATTTGCTTTCTCCATATGGCGGGATCACAGGTTCCTGCAATTGGAGATAGTTATGCCAATAAGAGTTATAAAAATCGGTATTTTCAAAGGAAGACGTTGCCGGAAGGACAATATCTGCGAACATGGCGGTTTCGGTTAGAAATAAGTCATGAACGACTGTAAATAAATCCTCCCTTGCTAACCCTTTTCGCACCTTATTGGACTCCGGTGCCACAATCGCCGGGTTACTGCCATAAACATACAAGGAACGAATTGGGGGATAGCTTTCTAGTAATGCTTTACCAATTTGATTCATATTAATTGTACGCGTATTCGTTTTGAGCAGATCGGGCCGCTGCAGTGCATTTTTATTAAAAGAGAGAAAATCACCATTGCCTCTGACGGCCCCACCACCTTTCACTAACCACTGTCCTGCTAAAGCAGGTAAGCAGCCAATGGTACGTGCATTCATCCCACCGTTATCGTGATGCTGCAGACCGTTGCCAATGCGAATCATAGAAGGAGAAATCGTTCCGTACATTCTCGCTAATTGATAAAGGTCTTCGACAGGAACACCGGTGATGTCAGAAACCATTTGTGGATGATATTGCTCGAGATGGTCTTCTAACTCCTGATACCCAATGGTGTATTCTTCTAAAAATGGCCGGTTGACTAAATTTTCTTTGTAAAGGATATGCATGATTCCTAGAGCCAGTGCCGCATCCGTACCTGGAAGAATCGGAATAAACCAATCTGCCAATCGTCCCGTTTGATTTTTATGAACGTCAATCACGATGATTTTCGCGCCTTTTTTTCTGGCCTTCTGGGCTATCGTCATTTGATGCATATTGGTGCTAACAGCATTTATTCCCCACAGGATAAATAATTTGGTCTCTTCCATATCTGCCGGGTCTGTCCCGTAACTCCCGCCCATCGTATAGTCATAGCCAATCGTTCCTGCGACGGAACAAATGGTCCTGTCTAACTGGCTTGAACCGAGGCGGTTAAAGAAACGCCGGTCCATTCCCTCTGCAGAAAGGTTTCCCATATTCCCGTAAAAACTATATGGAAGAATGGATTCTGGTCCTTCTTCTTTTATAAGTGTTTTCCATTGGTTTGTGATTGTAGCGATCGCTTCTTCCCAGCTAATAGGGGCAAATTTCCCTTCCCCTTTTTGCCCTACACGTTTTAAAGGAGTTTGCACTCTTTTGCTGTCGTATAAGCGTTCCGCCATATTCCGAACCTTGTTGCAAATATTCCCTTTTGTAATCGGGTGTTCCGGATCACCTTCTATTTTAACTATTTTCCCGTCCTGTTTATGGACAAGCAGCCCGCATTGATCGGGGCAATCTAGCGAACAGACAGAAGGGACAACACCGTTTTTAACCGTAATATATGACTGCATCATTCGTATCCCCTTCATCTTTTATAAGTATATTGAAAAATTATATCACAAAATAGGAACCTTTTTTTAGCGTTAAAAGAGTATTGAGACGATTCCTACTTTTCGCTATATTTAGTATATTGAATATAACATAATATTTTCATAGTTTTTTAACATTGTAAACTTAATAATCAATTTATGTTTCTACCTAGAGTGGTGGAGAGACTGGTGTTGGAACTTTGATTATTTAATTAAAATGGATAACCTATAAACAGTGCATCATTCCCTCAGCTTCATCCCATTTTACTGTAAAACCTTGCCCTTTTGAACAAAAGATAGAAGAGGAAGTATATTCCGGATCCGCACTTTTGTCATAGCCAATACGTTCGATTACCGCTTTCTCATTATGACAGCGATAATAGCCAGCAAAGGTTAGGCTAATCCGCCCTTTCCCTTGTGTAAAAGAAGCTAGTTCCTGACTGTAGGTCATAAAGGTTGCTACAGGAACAATTCCAGTTAATATCGCTTTGTCTAACTCTGTCATCGGGGAATCAAAACGGCCATGTGCCGCCTGCACATCTGATAAGACGCGGCCCATTTGATCGATAGCTACGATTATTTTAAAATGATAATAGGGTTCCAACAGAATGTTATTTGCCTTTTCCAATCCCTGTCTCAATGCACGGTATACGGCTTCCCGAAAATCTCCGCCATGCGTATGCTTATTGTGTGCCCTTCCCGTTACTAGCGTTACCTTTACATCGGTAAGCGGTGAGCCGGTGAGGAGGCCATGATGTCCCCGTTCAAAGAGATGCTGTCCAACCAGGTTTTGCAGGCCAATCGCTAATTCATCGGTATGGCATCTGCTTTCAAATTGAATACCGCTATTTTGCTTCCCAGACTCGATTTTTAAATGAACTTCCGCATAATGCCTTAGCGGCTCGAAATGTCCGTACCCCATTACTTCGTTTTCAATCGTTTCCTTATAAAGGATCTCCGGCTGTTCAAATGCAATCTTTAATTGAAATCTTTCAAAAACAATTTGCTCCAGTACTTCTAATTGAATGGCTCCCATTACATGTAGATGAATTTCCTGCAGTTGCTCCTCCCACGTTACGTGGAGAGAAGGGTCCTCGGCATCGAGCATTAAAAAATATTTTAAAACTTCTTTTGGATTCACCCCTGGCTCGAATACCACCTTGGATCTTAGTGTTGGAACCATATCATATACCGCTTTTTCCTCTAGGGCACCGACCCCGTCGCCAACAGAAGAATTGGTAAGACCGGTAACGGCAAACAGCTCCCCTGCACCCACTTGGTCTATTTGTCTATATTGGCGGCCATTATACGTTCGGATTTGCGTTATTTTTTCAA
Source organism: Bacillus sp. MUM 116 (assembly GCF_001866655.1). Taxonomy (GTDB): domain Bacteria; phylum Bacillota; class Bacilli; order Bacillales; family Cytobacillaceae; genus Neobacillus. The sequence goes on from NZ_MLYR01000014.1 coordinate 7,615, forward strand.
CCTCTTCATTTCCATAAACAATCTCATCCCGCACCTTTAACGTACCGCTTAACCCTTTTATAAAAGTGACTCTTGTACCCGTATCATCATAACGAATTTTATAGACCCTTCCGGAAAAAGGTTGGCTGCTATTAAAATCTGTAACCGTCAGTAAATCAAACTTTTCAAGAAAGCTTTTCACTCCGATATCCTGCAGCGCCGACCCGCTTGCACTAGGATAAATTTGCGAAGCTTGAATCATCGATTGCATTTTTTTGAGCCATAAATCCGGGTCATATCCCTTTTCCATATAATGCTCGAGAACCTCTTCGTCCCGTTCCGCGATAAATTCAATCAATTCTTCTGACATCATTTCATCTGTGAAGGTGGTTGAAATATCGCAAATATCCTTCGAAAAATTGCTTCGAATCTCATCCAATACCCCATCAACATTTGCCCCGGTACGATCGATTTTATTGATAAATAAGAAGGTTGGCACATGGTGTTTGTTTAATAGATTCCAAACCGTTTCCGTATGACCCTCAATTCCTTCTACAGCACTAATCAAGATAATCGCAAAGTCCATCACTTGGATGGCCCGCTCCATTTCCGGTGAAAAATCCACGTGTCCCGGGGTATCAATCAGATAATAGGTAGAGTTTTGGTATTCAAACCTCCCTTGGTCTGCAAAAACAGTGATGCCTCGCTGCTTTTCAATTTCATGACTATCAAGAAAGGCGTCTTGATGGTCTACTCTCCCTAATTTTTTAATGCTCTTTGTATGAAAAAGCAGCTGCTCAGAAAAAGTAGTTTTTCCAGCATCCACATGTGCTAAAATTCCAATAGTTTTGTTCATATTCATAGGTACTCCTATTCTTTCGCTACAGTTTTCATCATAACCATTATATCAGGATTATCATGGCTTCACTTGTAACCTAACATCAATTTGTTTTTTATATTGCTAGATTAAATATAGCTAATCTTAAACAAAGAGCATGATTGTTTTTATAAAATACTTTCACATGAAGAAGTAAATAATAACCATTCAAGATGGTGATACGTTATACTAAAACAAAATGATTAAGACAGTAGGTGTATAGTATGGAGGATGTATTGGAGATTGTTGTTCGTTCAACAGAAATTGATGTTAACGGTCATGTGAATAATGCAAAATATTTGGAATACCTTGAGTGGGGACGCGAAGGCTGGTACGAAAAGGCAGATCTCCCTTACGACAAATTTCTTAACATGGGCATCCAAACCGTCACCGTAAACATCAATATTAATTACCGGAAAGAATGCAGGCAGAATGATCAGCTTTCGATTATAACTCGGCCGGAAAAAGTAGGACGAAACAGTTACGTACTTTTGCAGGAGATTTTTAATCAACATGGCGTCAAGTGTGCGGATGCACTAATTACTTGTGTAGCGATGGATGCTGAGACGAGAAAAAGTCGTGAAGTTCCTGATGAATTGCGGGCTTTATTTAATTAGGATGGCACAGCCATCGTAAGCCGAAATTTTTCAATTAGGCTGGAGGAAATCATGTTTTTTTAGAATATAAAAGCTGGTTCTAGAAGGTCGCGAAATGACGACTTTATAGAACCAGCTTTTTCTAACACCCTTCATGTTATTAGGAAGTTTTAATTGACCATTAGAATTTAATTGACTAGTTTAAAATTCACCTAGTAAACTAGCTTGAATGGCAGCAAACGCCGATCCCCATAAGAAAATAGCGATCCCCGTATTAAAAATGCTTTACGAATACAGCCTAATTCATTTATAAAACCTCATAAGAATTTACTCCAAAATTTTTTGGGCAATGCCTACAAAATAATCGACTCCATATTGCAATGCTGCCTCATCGATTTTAAATTTGGGGTGATGAAGTGGATATGCTTCACCAAAATCTTCACGATGAACACCAATAAATTGCATGGAGGAAGGAACATTTCGAGCAATGGCTGAAAAATCTTCTCCACCAAATAAAGGTTCCTCAACATGGATTACATTTTCCTTTCCAAAAAGGCCTTCTGCAACGTCTCTCGTAATACGAACAGCCTCTTCATCATTTACCACACTTTCATAGCCTTCATGCCAAACGATTTCATAATGAGCACCGTGTGCCTCTGTAATCCCTTTAACAATTTGGTTGACAAAATTTTTAGCTTTTCTTCGAATGGCAGGGTCGATGGCACGAATGGTTCCACCAAGTTCTGCTGTTTCTGGAATAATATTGAGTGCGCTCCCCCCATGAAATTGCGTAATTGAAATAACCGGTGAATGTAAGGCTGGTAATTTTCTAGAGACAATATGTTGGAGGTTGGACGCAATTTCTACCCCCACCGCAATCGGGTCAACGGTTAATTCAGGTGTTGATGCATGTCCCCCAAAACCAATGACCTTAATCTCAAAATCATCATTCGATGCACAAAGCACACCTTCCCTCATGCAGATAGAGCCGGAACGTTCATATGGTGTAACATGAAGAGCAAAGGCATAATCAACACCATCCACCACTCCTTTTTCAACAAGCTCAATTGCTCCTCCCGGCGGCATTTCCTCAGCATGTTGGAAAATAAATCGTATTTCACCGCTGATTTCCTCTCTCTTTTCGGAAAGAGTCTTTGCTGCCCCTAAAAGCATGGCAGTATGGGCATCATGTCCACACGCATGCATGACTCCCGGATTCTTTGACCGAAATTCTATATCCGCTTCCTCTTGAATAGGAAGTGCATCCATATCTGCGCGAAAGGCAATGGTCAGCGGTTTTTCACTCGATTGTTTTCCGCCTTTTAGCACTCCTAAAACACTTGTTTTCGTTGGTCTTGTTACTTGGAATCCTGAAAGGTCCTTCAAAAGATTATAAACGTATTCCGATGTTTGAACTTCCTGGAAAGAAAGTTCTGGATTTTCGTGTAAATGCCTTCTCCATGTAATCACTTCATCTTTTATCGTCATTTGTTTGGTCGTCACTTAACCTCACTCCTTTGCTTTTTTTAACTTAGTTTTATTTAAGAATTAGCTTCCACATTTTCAAGTTGATTTTCTGAAACCTTTTTTACTCTTGTTACGACGCTAACTGCTAACGTAACAAGCAGGTTAACCACCACCGCTAAGATTCCGCTATCAAGGTCCTTAATGGCTTGCGGCCAGTGAGGAAATAATGTCGCAATAGTAGAATTGGTAATGGTCATGATCGCAACTGTTAAGACACCCGCGATGATTCCCGCAAAGGCCCCTGGCAATGTAATCGGGTTCTTCTTCCACAAGCTGAAAAACAAGGCTGGAAACAGCTGGGCTACAAATCCATAGGCCATGATTAATAACATGATAATCATATTCCCGCCTTTAAATGTAAAGTAAACTGATAAAAGTGCAAGGATTGGCACAGCCGTGCGGGCGATACGTGCAATCTGGTTATCCGTTGTATCCGGTTTCAAAACTTTTACTACATTTTTTGCCAGTAGTGTAGAGGCCGTCATTAATAGCATTGAACATGGCACAAGTGCTGTTAATAATCCAGTTCCCCCGATGATTCCGATAAACCATGGGCTAAATGACTTTTTTGCCACTTCAAATAAGGCTAGGTCTGGGTCCTTTAATCCCGGAACTACTAGAACGGCGGCAAAGCCAATAAATAGAACTAAAATGAGGACAATTTGATAAAGTGTGCTTAAAGCTGAATTACGCCGTAAAATCTGTGCATTTTTGGATGAAAGGCTAGCTGCAAACAAATGTGGCCAAACAGATGCACCAAGGGCAAAAAGAATGCTTGTTGAAATATACCAGGAATAACTATAACCGGATTTAGGAAGCGTTAAAAAGTCAGGTTTAACGGCATTAATTTTTTCAAACATAGGCGTAAATCCGCCATAATAATGATAGGGTAAGTAAATAGACATAATTAAGATGACAACAAGCATCATGATATCCTTTACAACCGCTGTCCAAGCAGAACCATGGATCCCTGAAATCGTTACATAGATTGAAACAGAAATCGCTCCAATCCAGATGGCAACCGCAGGTGAGATCATTCCATAAGAGGCCTCGGAAACAATAATTCCTAACCCTTTAAATTGCAAAACAAGGTATGGAATAAGAGAAATAATTCCTACAATAGCTGTAAGAACACCTAGTTTTGTGCTTTTATACTTACTGACAAAGAAATCTGCTTGGGTCAAAATATTATTCTTCTTTGCATACTTCCAAATTGGAGGCAGGAACCAATACGCGACTATATAGCATATTGCACTAAATACATAGATCATTGGCCCGCCAAGCCCATATGCTCCACCGCTTCCACCGAGGAAGGTGTATGTAGTAAAGTTTTCGCCGGCCATTAACAGGAACACAAAAATCGTTCCAAACCCTCGGCCTCCTATGGCCCACTGATCTAGATTCATTTCTTTTCCTTTTGTTGACCGGATTCCAAGGTAAATGGATAAAATGAGGAAAACTAAAATAATGAGAAGTGAAATATTCATGCTTCCTCACCATCCTCTTCTATGGGGTAAAGTAAATTACTAATCCCCATACATACAGCGGATAGAACAAGCCATAAAGCAGCCCAAAAAAGGACGAAGGGCATTCCTAAGACATATGGCTCCACCTTATTAATGACGGTCAGTGAGCCAATAAAAGGAATAATCGACAACAAAATGCATATTTTCTTCATAAATAACCCCCTCAAAATGTTAAAAATTTTCTACCTTATCATTCTTTTGTTACTTCTAATCGTGAAAAGGTTTTCAAAAAATTGTGAACGTATTTAATTCATCCTTTATAACAATTTGTTCGACTGCCTTCTAACCTCCCTTATTTATATCTTTTATTTCAAACTATTATTATTTTTCTGTATAATCAGTATAGTAAATGGGGTTAACACTATGGCAACTGTAAATTTTGATGGGTTTGTGATAAAAAAATGGAGTTACTCCATTTTTTCTTAATGAAGCAGGGGGAATCGTATGAAAATTGGAGAGTTTGCAAAAAAATTCCATGTTTCAATTGATACGGTACGCTTTTATATTGAAAAGGGACTCTTGATTCCTGAAAAAGTAAACACACAATATAGGTTGAATACTATCTGTCTTGAGGATATGTCACTGATTAATGAACTAAAGCAATATCATTTTTCCTTGAATGAAATTCACAAAATCTTATCTCTTAAACGATTAACGAACAATAGAGATAAGGAAGATATGAGCTATTTTACAAACTTGCTCATTGAAAAGAAAAGGCAGTTAATCAAGGAGAAGGAACAAATTTCGAATGCTATTCAATCCATCGATGCAAAGGTTAATAAGAAGACAATAGAGAATGTTGAACAAAACCATCAAACAACAGGTGTTCCATTATTTTTTATGCCGATCCTTTCTTGTCCGAATTGTCAAAGTGAATTGAGTTTACAAAATGCTTCTATCCTGGGACAACATATCTTTGAAGGCAATCTATCTTGTGGCTGCGGCTATCAGGCGGAAATCAAAGAAGGAATCCTGATTACGGGTAATCTTCAATCGTCGCCCTTTAAATATTCCATCTATGATATTGATGTCGCGAAATGGAATCCTGATTTTATAAGTTTACTAGAGAAGAATAAATTATGGATGTATAACAAATTATTAAAACAACAAATGGAAAATAAAATTGTACTAGAAACAAATCTTGAAATCTCGATGATGTTACCCAAATATCTCTCTACACTTTCGAAAAATACATCCTATATTTTTACATGCTACTCCTTTGAAATGCTTAAAACCTTTAAGAAAAACATTGAAAAACTTCACACGCATTTACCGGTTTTATATATCGTTAATAGTGATTTACATTTACCGTTAGCACATCAATCTATTGATATTTTCATCGATAGTATGTCCTTTTCTCAGTATTCGTTAATATATAAGGAATCACCGATACAGATTTTAATACGGTATCTAAAAAATAATTCCTGCATAATCGGGAATACCATTTTTTATGAGGCAAATTCAAAGTCATTGACGAATATTCAATCCATCTATCCGGCACCAAACCCAAATGCATTCCAACCAAATTTTTTGGAAGCAGAATTGCAAAAACATCATCTAAAGTTCACCAGTAAGGAAATAGCAGGCTTTACGAAAAATCCCGGTAGTTATTTCACTTATCATGATGAAAATGAAAAAATGAACTTATTGGCGTACAGTGCAGCTTTTTTGATTTCCAAATAGAATAAATCCTCTCCAAATAGGTAGATGAAAAAAATTTACTTTTTTAATCAAACCGGATTCCTATTTCCTTCGTTTCCTTTTATTGAAAAAGAAACGTTTTAAGGAGGAGAAGTAAAACATGAAAAAATGGAGTTGGTTATTTACATTTTTATTGGCGGGCATACTACTTGTTGGCTGCAGTACTCAAAAAAATAACATGAATACGGAAGGAACCAATCAAGCAAAAGATGCTTCAACTAAGCCTGTCACAGCATTGAAATTGATGGAGAATGAAAAAACAGGAAAATATCTTGCAGATGAAGAAGGCAGAACCCTTTACTACTTTGCAAAAGATAAAATAAATAAAACAAACTGTAAAGGCGAATGTCTTGAAAATTGGCCTCCCTACTATTCAAAAAACTTCGAGGTTCCGAAAGGCTTTAACAAAAAAGACTTTGGTACTATAATTCGCGATGATACAGGTGAAAAACAAACAACTTATAAAGGATATCCACTTTACTACTTTAAAAAAGATAAAACCTCCGGTGAAGTAAATGGACAAGGGGTTAAAGGTGTTTGGTTTATTGTAAATAGTGAAACAAAATTTACACCTTAATACAAGTTTTAAAGAACTGGCCTTTATTGGCGGTTCTTTTTTTCTCTCCACTTTACTTGTTCATACTTTATACTATAGTAAATTGAAATTTTTATTAAGGGAGAGTATGGAGGATTGAAATCTAAAACAGATGAAGAACTGATTGAATTAATTGTCCAGAATAATCGCTCTGCACTTGAAGAGTTGTATGACCGTTATGTAAAACTTGTCTATAGTTTTTCCTTTAAAATGACAAATGGAGACCCTGAGGAAACAAAAGAAATTGTTCAACAGGTTTTTTTTCGGCTTTGGTCAACAAAAAGTACATACAACCCGGCACAAGGGAAATTTGCTAATTGGCTTCTCACCATCACCCGCAACATCGCAATCGATTTCATTCGTAAAAAGAACAAATATTCGGGAACGGTACTTTTGGAGCATCACGAATGGCAGCAAATCCATGACCAACAAACAGAGGAAATACCGCATCAGGTCTCTAGAAATCTATTGAAACAGCAAATTCAAGAAGCGAAAAAGAACCTATCCGAACCGCAGCAGCGTCTAATCAACTTATTATACTGGGGTGGTTATTCTTTAAGGGAAATCGCGGAACTTGAACAACAGCCCCTTGGTACAATTAAAAGCCGGCTACATCAAACCTTAAAAAAACTGCGATATTCTTTTGAAAAAGAAACAGGAGGGGTTCGTCATGGAAAATAAATGCGAAATCCTGTCTTTATATATCACCAACGAGCTGGATGAACATGAAAAAAATCAATTTGAGCACCATCTTAAAACATGTATCCACTGCCAATATGAGATAGATTCCTTACAAAACGCATGGCAGACGCTGGCATACGATTTAGAAGAAACAGATGTTCCTGAGTCGCTGAAAACGGATGTCATGGATTTTATTTTTAAAGAAAATAATGAATTACCTGTAAAAAAACAGCATTTTCTGGAAAGATTAAAGCTTATTTTGGCTAAACAATTTTCACCATTAACAGCAGGAATTACTTTTATTTTAATTATCATGCTCATTGGGCTATCGTGGAATAATAATCAATTAAAAAGCACCATTTCGGCATTGGAAAACAAAGAAGTTTCTCCTGATCAGGTTGTTAAAATATACAATTTAAAAGGGGAGGATTTAGCCTCTTCAGCCAATGGGATTGCCTATCTTCTCCAAAAAGGCCACGAAACTAACCTTGTTATTACCTTAAACAGCATGCCCCAAACTAACGGTAAAGAGGTATACCAGGTTTGGCTGTTGAAGAATGGCATTCGCCAAAATGCCGGCACTTTAAAGCCTGATCAGAACGGAAATGGCTTACTTTCCTACCGTCTGCCAAAGGATTATTTATTTGATGGGATTGGGATTACTTTAGAACAAACCCCTAATCATACCCAACCAAAAGGCCAAAAAGTAATGGGGACCTCCTAGCCTTAAAGAATATATGGATTAAGTAGTACTTTTGTTTTATTTTCGGAAAATCAGCAAACCGATACCTCCTATTTATCGTTTTTTAAATTGATCGAATAAAAGGGGGTATTTTTATCATGCAAAAAAGACCATTAATATTTTTTTCCATGCTTGTTCTTAGTATCTTACTTCTATTGGGCCTTAGTGCGTGTAATGGGGAGCAAAACAGTCAAAATGACAATAATAAGAAGAAAGATGCAACCGTTACTGTTAATAAGAATTTGAATGCAAAAAATGTACAATCCCCACCTGTATTTGTAAACAATCGGGATTCTAACACCGTTCAAATTATTGATTCTGCCACACGTAATATAATCAAGAGGGTTAAGGTAGGGAAACACCCTACATACGTTCAAGTAACCCCTGATGGAAACTATGCATATGTGGTTAACAGCGGTTCAGCAGATGTTTCTATCATTAATACCAAATCATATGAGGTTGTGAAAAACATTCCGGTAGGAAAATCACCAAAAGGAGTGAATTTTACAACAGATGGAAAATTTGCCTATGTTATAAATGAAGGAGAGGATTCCGTAACGGTAATTGATGTACCCAAAATGAAGATAATAACGGTGATCAAAACTGGAAGATTCCCACACAATGGAATTTCCAGCCCTGATAGCAGCGAATTTTACGTAACAAATACAGCTTCAAATTCCATTTCCGTTATCGATACAGAAAGTCAATCTGTTACCGACACGATTGAAGGGGTAAAAGACTTTCCGCATAATATTACAATTACTCCCAATGGTAAAACACTTTGGGTAACACTCACGAAGTCAAACGCCATTGGAATCGTAGATGTAAAGACTAGAAAAATGACTGAAACGATTCCGGTTGGAAAAGGTCATCATGTAATCGACTTAACAAATGATGGAAAATTTGCTTATGTCGCGAATATTGGAGATGATACGGTTACCGTTATTGATGCTGAGTCAAAAAAAGTGTTGAAATCCATTCAAGTAGGGAAAGGTCCACATGGAATTGCAATCACACCTGATAATAAAGAGGTTTATATACCAGTAACAGAAGAAAATAAACTTGTTGTAATCGATACTAAAACAAATAAAGCGGTCCAAACGATTAAAACAGATGCTTTCCCATTTTTCACCGCAACAATCGGTAGCCGTGGTACGGCCTATTTTATAAAAAAATCAATGGAAGAAAGACATCATTCACATGAAATGGAATCTGATAAACATGATGACACCCAACCAGAATCGGCAAAAACTCTTGTGATCAGTTCCCCACTTTTAAAAACGGACAAGTCTTATACTTATACGTTCAATAGCATCGGAGAATATGTCATTCACTGTGCGCCCCATCCTTATATGACAATGAAAATCAATGTTAAAGATGGGAAAAAGATGAGGGAGCAAACTGTAGAAATAAAAAACTATACCTATACACCGGAAACACTTGAAATTGCATCTGGCACAAAGGTAAAGTGGATAAATAAGGATACAGTTATGCATAACGTTGTAATTGAAAAATAAATGCGGAGTGTCATACAAATAGTAATCCCTCACCTTGAGACATAATTGCGTTTTTTTCGCTTTAAGCAATACCTACTTTAAGCTTGCTCTATGACTGAAGCCACTTCTAACCACAACTGGATGGAAAAAGGTCATCCGCGGTTCATGGCCATTATTTGCAGCGGCCATTCTATTAGCCGTGCTAAACGCTTTGACGTTAACGGTTAGGGGAAATCCATGGGGAATCACCTCTGCCTTCGCTCTTTGGGGAGGAAAAGCCCTAATAGCTGCAGGTGTTGATGTTACTCATTGGGGGTACTTTGCTGGGCCAAATGGTGCAGTCCTTAAAAATACAGTGTTAGCTGACTCTACTAGTGTTTTAAATTTTGGAACTATTTAGGTGCGTTTATTTCCGCAGCTTTCCAAGGCACATTTAAACCTAAAAAGATCAAGCCTGGTGTTGCTGGAATAGAAGGTACTGTAAGGATGGCTGTAGCAAGGATGGTCGGATACATCATTACGTACATTTGAAAAGCGGAAATTTTCCCTTTTTCGATCATTATCTTTTCTCCTTCATTATGATCTCATGTTTATTTTTCCACTACTTCCTTATAAACGTAATGAGTAGAAGCAACATTGGAATGAATGTCATAAGAGATGGTATATAAAAAGGACTTATGGTTCCTAAAAATTTGACCATTTCTTGTCCATTTGAAGATGCCCATATACTGAATAGGGTTACAAGAAACCCAAGTGGAAAAATAAGTGGCCGATAGTCCGAAAGACGAAGCCATTGGGCAGTTCCTAGAACAAAGGCATAATAAAATACTGTTACTTTAATGAATGCTCCTAACACCCAAAAAGCAATAACAACTGACTCAAGATGTTCAAAAAAACTGGCCAAGCTAATGTATCGGAAAGCTCTAAACCCTGGATAGGTAAAAGTACTTACAGTTCCTCCAAACAAAAAAATGTTAACAATATTGACAACAACCAGGATAAACATGGAAAAAAATATGGTGATTATTCCCCATTTCCTTCCTTTTTCACAATCTGTTAAAAAAGGAAGAAGCATAGAGATGAGGAATATTTCGCTAAACCAAGCCTGCGGTACAACTGCGCCAAGGACCGAGGGCATCATACCATGCTCCATGATTGGAAACATACTCTCTATTTTTAAGTCCGGTATGAGTAGAAAAAACAGTAAAGGTGGAAGCAAAAATAGCGGAACTAACAATTGAGCTGCTCTTCCCATTACTTCCACACCGCCTCGTACGGTAAAGGCACAAACAAGAACCAATCCTCCAACCACTACGATCATCGGAGTTTTAGGAAGAAAGGAACCAATAACGAAATCTGCATACTCCCTACATATAATGCCACTTCCATGTAAAAAAAAGAACAGATAGACAAGTCCAAGCACTTTTCCTGGAAGACGGCCGATAATATGTCCACTGTATTGGATGATGGATTCCTTCGGAAAGCGCTTATTTAGCCGATATGCAATAAACATCGTAAAAAATCCATTAAGGGATGCCAAAATGGGTGATATCCACATATCACGTCCTGCGTATTTGCCTGTAATGGCAGGAACTATGAGAACAGCAGTTGCGATGATCGTTGGTACAATTAAAAGTGCCATCTGAAAGGATGAAATTTTTCCTTTTTCAATCATTCTCTTGTATCCTCCCTTTCCCCACAGGTTATTTATCAACATCTTACCGCAAAAACAGATATGGTAATACACATACAACAATTATGGATTTTATCGGACGTTTGAAGACTTAGAGCTTTTTTCTTTGTATTTTTTTTGTATAAGAGCAGCAAACAACAGAAAAAGCGGAATCATGATTTCTACCAAGGGAAAATAAAAAGCGCCAGTCGTAGAAAAAAAGTGACCCATATATTGAAGATTGGGAGTTACCCATATACTGCATATAACTTGGAGGAATCCAAATGGAAGAACAATCGATTTGTAATCAGACAAATCCAGCCACTGAGCTGTCCCAAGTACAAGTGCATAATAAAAAAACGAAAACTTAACAAACACACCAGTAATCCAAATTCCCATGACAATCGCTTCCACATGCTCAAAAAATTGAGCAAGGCTGATATACCTAACAATACTCATCACTGGGTATACCTCTTGCTGAGTCATCCCGCCAAGTACAAATACTGTACCCAAATTTGTAACCACCATGGTCAGGATGATAGCCATAATAGAAATCGTCCCCCACTTCCCCACTTTTTCTCGATCTGTCAAAAACGGTAGCAAAAAAGATAGGTAAAGTAGATCACCAAACCACGTAATAACAAAAAAAGCTCCTTTTAAAGAAGGTAGAAACCCCTTTCCCATGATCGGAAGTATGTTTCGTGGTTCCATATCAGGCAAAAGCATCAACCCCACCAGCAGAAGAGGAAGAGTAAACAGTGGAAGAAAAACCAATGCTGAGCGCGCCAGCACTTCCACTCCACCATATACAGCAAACGCACAGACTAGCACCATACCGGTCATCACCACTATAATCGGAGTTTTAGGAAGTGCGGTCGTGATGATGAACTCGGCATACTCACGTAGAATGAGACTGCTATTGTGAAGAAAAAAAAACAAATAAAAAATCCCGAGTGTTTTCCCGACAAAACGCCCCATAATACGCTCGCTATATTGAATGATATTTTCTCCTGGATAAAGCTTGTGCAATTGGAGGACAACAAACACCATCAACAAACCTATGGGACAGTTCCATATCGGAGATATCCAGAGATCTTGCTTGGCATATGTTGCTGTAATGGATGGAACAGTAACAATGCCTGTAGCCAGGATGGAGGGATACATCATCACACCCATCTGAAAAGCGGAAATTTTCCCTTTTTCGATCATTTTCTATTCCCCTTTTTCAAATGCTTTTACCTTTTCTTAAGAATCACAAATAGAACCTTAGTTAGTAAAAAACAGTTTAAGTAGAAGGAAGTTTCTTTCATTATTACTAAAAATCCTATGCACTTGTTATTTCTCGAGCATTTTACCTAGCGGTTTGAAAATCTTGTCAATCATCTGCGTGGGACCCGGCATATCTGGAAAGAAAAGAAGGAGGATGGCAAGCAGCCATCCCATTGCTGTTATAGTTACAAAGGCGGCTTTCTCCTTTTTCTGATGCCGATTCATTTTTGGCCATTCGAATAAGGCCATAAGAATCAAGCATAAGGTGATTCCTGCTATCATTAACCATTTCATTTCTCTTTTACCTCTTCTTCCTTTAAGCCTGCCGGTGTAGTTGATAAACCTGGTCGACGAACACGTGTTTTTATATTGATCTTTACGTCTACCTCTGGAAGAACCTCATCCCAATGATTTTTCACTTTTTCCCATTCTTTAGGATATTTACGATGAAACGCATCCGCAAAACCGAACGCGTCTACATTCATTCTTTGCTTCACTTGTATTAAGGACAAGTTAAGGCGTTGTTTTATGTCTTTTTCTAAGCCTTTTTCTACTCTCTTCGTAATAATTGGACTCATAACATCGAGATTGCTTGCATTTTGTACAATCGTACCTTCCGAAGTAACTTTAGCTAGAATCTTCCAATTTCCATTTTTGATAGTAGGGATAAGTTTTGTTGTAGCTCGAATGGGATCCAAGGTAATCGTTTCGCCCTTTTTGGGATCTATTGTAACTGCAGTCACCTCTATTTCATTTCGTAACCACAATATTCCTCTTGTTACTTTAGTATCAATTTGACCAATCATTTTATCTCTTTTAAAAATGGCTGTTCCGATTATATCTGCAATCGTTTCTTCTTGTTTTTGTCCATGGGTGGGCGGCAGTTTCTGAATCAAAGGAAGAAGAGCAGTTCCGGCATCACCTATTACCATTTGTTCAAAATCTTTTACGGTAGTTTTTACCCCAATATGCAACTCGGTTAGCTTCCGTAAAGCTTCTCCCTCATATCGTTCTAAAGGGGGCTGTAGTTCGAGAATTTTTTCTGCATCTCCATCACTGACAAATAAAAAAGCACGCTCTCGAGGTTCAGGATGGCGAAGTAAAAAGTCTATTTGCTTACGAACACCTCCCGATTTAGCAAGCTTCTTTCCAATAATGTATATTTTACAGTGTCCCCAGAAGATTTTACGGGGGAATTTTGTCTGAAGCTTTGAGGCAGCATCTGCCATATTTTCTCCTACAGCGGTTCTTAGCAAAACCTGGGGCTCCCCTCCGCCTCCACCTGATCCTTGTTGTCCAGAGCTTACAGCCCGTGGAATTAAAATTTGCAAGGAGAGTTTGATGTTTTCACCTTTTGCTTTGTCAATGGCGGCGCCTAACACCAGGGCCATATCATTTACTTCCTTTCTGTCCCAACAGCCGGTGAGCAGGAAGTTAGCAGAGAGAAAGAGAAGAATAGAAAATATTTTTATGATGTTTCGAACTAAAAAGGGATTCATTTTCAATCACATCTTTCTCTTTCTATTCCTTTCCTTTGCTTGGTCCCGGTTTTTGTCCAGATGACTGTCGGGTTGGGTTGAATTCGCCAGTTAAATGAGGACGGGTATTCATTTTCCACCATGGAGCCCGAATCAAGGCATCTTTTAATTCACGACCTTTCAGCGGGGCGATAGGTGAAAGATATGGCACCCCGAAAGAACGTAGTGTACATAAGTGGACGACGATTGTAATCACACCAAGCATAATCCCAAGCAACCCTAGCGAGCCAGCAAGCAACATAATAGGAAAGCGAAGCATTCTTAGCGAGATTCCTTGCGAATAATGCGGCACCATAAAAGATGCAATACCGGTAATGGCAACAACAATGATCATCGGAGCAGAAATCAGACCTGCCTGAACGGCAGCTTGACCGATAACCAAAGCACCGACGATGCTAACTGCAGCTCCGACCTGCTTTGGAAGGCGAACACCTGCTTCACGTAATGCTTCAAATGTTATCTCCATCATCAATGCTTCCACTAGCGCTGGAAAAGGAACCGTTTCTCGGGAAGATGCCGCACTAATAAGCAAGTTCGTTGGCACCATCTCTTGATGGTAGGTTAGTAGCGCAACATAGATAGAAGGCAAAACAAGAGAAAACACCATAAACACAAAACGTAGTATTCGGACCACAGAACTAATCAGGAAGCGCTGATAATAATCTTCGGGTGACTGAAGTAAGGAAAAAAAGGTAATAGGAGCAATTAAGACAAAAGGTGTACCATCTACAAGAATCAACACACGTCCCTCCAGGAGATTAGCGGCGGCTACATCAGGACGCTCCGTATTAATAAGTTGAGGAAAAGGCGAATAGGAATTGTCTTCTATTAGTTCCTCGATATACCCGCTTTCTAATACACTATCTATTTCGATCCGCTGTAAACGATTTTTAACCTCTTCAATGAGGGTTTGATCTGCAAGTCCTTCTACGTAAGCAATTACAACATAAGTATTAGTATAGCGACCGATTTTCATCGGTTGCATCTTGAGAGCAGGACTTTTGATCTTTCGACGAACAAGGGAGGTATTGACTGCTAATGTTTCCACAAACCCTTCCCGTGGTCCCCGTACAACACTCTCTGCCTGTGGTTCTTCAATCGAACGTTTTTCCCACTTACATAACCCCATGGCGATTCCCCAATCATTTTTCTGAACTAAAAGTATTGGGTCGCCAATAGAAATATGTTCTATACACTCTTTAAATGTCTTAATTTCTTTCGTCTTTGATATATGTAATTTTTTCTCTAACATATCAAGTGAACTATAAACTCTTCCATCTGTTTCTTCCATTAAAGGGGTGAGCACATGATCATCGATTTCTTCAATATTGGATAAACCATCGATATAAATAAGGACGGCTTTTGTCTGCCCGCCAATCAAAAACGTTTTGAAAATCACATCATAACAATCCTGATACATAGAGCTAAGAACCTGTAAGTTTTCATCCAGATCAGAAGAAAGCGAATCTTCTTGCCCAGCAACTTGCGGATGTTGAGTATATAGAAATTTTTCCTTAAGGAACTTTTTTCGTCTGTTTCGAGTAAACATTGAGAGCCTCTTCCTATTATTCAAGATAGTTTGGAAAATCATGTTAAAATCTATCTTTAGTTTGTGATGTATCCATCAAAAATATTCTATTTACTGGAAACTTATTTAACCTTCTAAATAATACATTGATTGTATGTTTTCTTGTGTACAAGAGGAGCTCTGCTCGATCCGTTTTTCCATCCATTGTTTTACCTTGTATAATCGTTGATCAAAGGCCATTTGAAATAACCCTGTCATTCGATAGATGGTAAAATGCTTACGAGATAATCTTTGAATGGCTTCCTGATAAGAAGAAAACTCCATTTTTTGAAAAAGGAGCCACTCCATCGCCCCTCTCACATTTTCTTTACTCTTCCAAAAATTCATTGGAACAGATGCAAATTCCCACGGTTTAAATTGGTTAGGATAGATAGTCTGAATGACTAGATAAGGAGAATCCCCGAATATATCAAGAATCCCCAAGAGCCCATTTTGTTTAAAAAAATGATGGTTGACCTTCTGCGGAATTTCATGAAGGGCGATAGAAGATTTTTCTTCAATGACATAAAGAACCTCTTCAATGACTCGTTTTTGTCCCGTATCTCCCTGCCAGTAACCATTTGAAACCTGTTTAAACTCTAAAGGAGAAAATGTTCCAGGATAGGCGTTTTGTATCATATCGATAAAGTTCCACCCATGTACCTGAGCCGGAGGGCGCAAACGATAGTCCCATAATGTTTTTGCACTAACGAAACGAGGAATTTGTTTGGTAGAGATACCTAAGTACTCCTCAATCAAAAAACGTGTAATATAAGCCAAGTATTTTTTTCCCTGGTCCCCAACAAAAAAATTTTTAGGAAATCGAGCCCTTCTCCCCCCTAATATGTCCCGATACATTTGAATCACCATTTCTTTTTCCGTCAAACACGATACCTCCTTACTAGTAAACCTGTTTTTGACTATTTGTTATTTAAAATTATTTACATTTTTAAAATTAATGAATATGTCTACCTAAAACTTGTATTTTTCGATTTACTCGAGTTCAATATGACCAAATAAAAAGCAATCTAACTTAATTCATTATTTTACAGGGAGTGATACCAGTGTCCAAAAATACCCATAACACTCTGCCTACAGCATTTGTAGGACCAAACGAATCCGCTCGGAACGAATAAGGAAGCTTTCCAAGGAGGTAAAAAAGCTTGCCATATAACTTTTGAACTTAATTCATTAATTGTTTGCTCTCTTCTTCCAATGCCCTATACGTGCTTTTAAAATCTTAACTTATACATCCTATGAACGTGTGCTTTTAATGTTTATTAGGAACTAATTCACTTATTTGCTGCTCTCTTTCAGCTCCCCTTTTACAAATGGAAAGGAGATTTACCTCATAGAGATTAAGGAGTTATATCCATACTTTTATAACATTGGAAATTCGATTACCTATTATTCATATAATTAGTGTATTTGCTCATTAAAATAGAGCCACTTCGATTACGAAATCGTGAGCCACTCAATTTCCAGTTTGAGCACGTCTTGATTTGGAGTGAGAGGTATGATAGGCTCGTTTCCTTCTCGAAACACCTTGGTGTTGCCTTTCGAGCAAAATTATACCTCTGGAGGATCCATGTCAAGACATTCCAGATTTTCAAGTTTCAAAATGACAAGTGGCTTACTTTTTATGGTAAGTAAGTTTTCTATTTTGTGATGTGCAAACAAAAATCCCTACCTTTAATGGTGGGATTTTTGTATTCAGATCATCAAGGGATAGGTTTTTCTACTAAATAAATGTTGCCCAAAGCAGTTCTAAAATCTCTTCAGGTGAATATCCCCTCACTTCCCTTTGAAATAAATAGGAATCACTTTTTATAGCAGCCAGTAACATGTCTGCTCTAAAAACATTTTTAGGTTTTCCTTCCTTTGTTGGAGTAGCCATCTCATCAAATAGATCAACAAAGTATTGATGCAATTCATGATATAACGGACCTGGTGTTCCAGATTTTGATTGTTTGGCAGACTCGAATACTTCGACACCTTTAAGCAATTGTGCTTTACTTTCCCTAAAACGAATAAATATGCTAAGAATTCCTCTTAACCGCTTACTTGGTGCCTCCTTCCGGTTCTCCTCCAAATAAGTTTCCATATCCTCAAAGCATAGAACAACATTATCCTTAATTAAATCTAAACATACTTCCCCTTTGTTTCTGTAACGGCGATAGAGCGTCCCCGGACCAATCCGGGCTTCGGCAGCAATTTGATTCATACTCACTTGTTCGACACCAAATTGTTCAAATAGCCTAGAAGCCGTATCTAATATTTGTTGGCGGTTCTCTGCAGCATCTCGACGTTCAGTACGTTTGTAGATGATGGGCCCATCCTTCATTAATTTCACTCCCTACATTCTATGATAAACAAATTGACAAACGGAGACATCTCCGTTTATTATAAGTGATAGAATTCTCCGCTTAATAGTAACTTAATGAAAAGAGGTTTTCAACATATGCAAAATCATACTGAAAAAGCTGCATTATTAGTCATGGATATGCAAAACGGCATTGTATCACGTTTTGCGGAAAACAAGGAGGTACTGCTTCCCATTCAGAAGGCTTTGGCAACGGCACGCAAACACAATATTCCGGTTATTTTTATACGAGTTGGATTTAGCGAAGGATATCCTGAGGTTAGTCCACGAAATAAGGCGTTTACTAGCATCGCTAAACAGGGAGGCATGACCACTTCGGAAGAAGCGACACAAATCCATGAATTGTTTAAGCCCGAGGAAAATGAACCAATTATAACCAAGTATCGCTTTAGTGCTTTCGCCGGCAGCACACTCGAATTGATCCTCCGCTCCCGCCAAATCGATACTCTCATTCTCAGTGGAATTTCAACAAGCGGTGTCGTTCTATCAACATTACGGGAAGCCGCGGATAAAGACTTTTCATTGACAGTTTTGAGTGATGCCTGTATTGATGGCGATCCTGAAGTTCATCGCGTTCTTACTGAGAAGGTATTCCCTCGTCAAGCTGATGTTCTAACTGTCGATTCCTGGATTGATACATTGGATTAATGCTAAGAGGGTCTATTCCGTTCAAGCGGAATAGACCCTATCTGTTGTTGTTTTAAAACGCTCTGCAAATCTTTAAACCTTATTGGATTACAGAAGGAAGGAATAGATTTGTCAAAATCTAAAAGCCAATATTATTTTAATCAAAAACTGATTGCACCGATGATTTTAGGATCGATTCTAAATCCGATCAACTCTTCTATTATTGCCGTTGCCTTAATTCCAATTGGTCATGCATTTGGTGCACCCCCTTCTCAAACAGCATGGCTTATTTCCGCGTTATATCTAGCTACAGCAATTGGGCAGCCAGTTGTCGGAAAGCTGATTGATCTTTACGGTCCGAGACTTCTTTTTTTAATCGCAACCTCTTTAGTAGGCTTCTCTAGCATAATCGCGACCTTTGCGCCTAATTTTTGGTGGTTAGTCGCAGCAAGAGTCATTCTTGGTTTTGGGACCTGTGCAGGATATCCCGCTTCCATGTATCTGATCCGCAGTGAAGCAGAACGGACAGGTGTCGAAAGTCCAACAAGTATCCTTACGCTACTAGCGATTGCAAACCAGACAATTGCCGTTATAGGACCTACTTTAGGTGGTTTACTGATTGAAGTTGGAGGCTGGCAAAGCACCTTCGCCGTTAATATTCCTTTGTCACTTGCCTGTATTATTTTAGGCCACCTCCGTTTCCCAAGGCTTTCAGGCGATTTTGTTGAAGAGAAGAGGAATATAACCTCCATTGATTTTGCCGGAATTGTTTTCTTCGGAATTACTTTAATATCTGCTCTGCTTTTCTTGATGGGCCCTAGTTTTCATAAGATTTATTTGTTAATAATTGCGATCATCGCGACCATTATTTTTGCAATCGTTGAATTAAAAATTAAAAATCCTTTTATCGATGTTCGGCTATTGAGCGGAAATACACCGTTATTATTGACCTATACTCGTAATTTGCTTTCAGCGATTGTGTCCTACAGCATCCTTTATGGATACACGCAATGGTTAGAAAAAGGCAGAGGTTTATCTCCTTCTCATGCCGGCTTGCTGCTTTTGCCGATGTTTGTAACGGCGATAATTGTTTCAAGATTGACAGGAAAAAGTCCTGCCATCCGTTTAAAATTGATTGTCGGCAGTATTGTTCAATTTATCGCTATGACACTGCTTCTTTTTACAAATCATACAAGTCATCTTATTTTTCTTATGGCCATTGTTCTGCTACTAGGAATCCCCCAAGGATTACTGAATTTAGCCAACCAAAATGCAGTCTACTTTCAAGCTTCTTCTGAACAAATCGGCGCTTCAGCTGGCTTGTTGAGAACCTTTATGTACCTAGGCGCGATGATTGCTTCTGCTTCAAATGGACTGCTCTTAAAATCCAATGGAATGACGATGGGGATTCACCAAATCGCACTATTTACAGGTGGTATCAGCTTTATTCTTATCGTGATCACCATATTAGACCGTTCCTTAAACAGAGTTGGGTATAAAAATCAATTAAAAAAAGTATAAGAAGTTTAGAGTTTAAAGAAAAAGCAGAGGGGGCCGAGAATTTTTATAGCTTCTCGAGCCCCTCTGCCTAATCTTTCATCCTATCCAACGACGCTACAAGTGCAATTCATTCCATTTCTTAACCAAGCGTTTTGGCGCCGCACGCAAATAGGCTTCTTGCATCAAATCGGTTAATTCGTCCCAGTCTTCCCCATTTGGATTTTTAATTGACACCCATCCGTGACGACCGATATAGGGAGTTTTGAAAAATTGCTCCTTCTGCAGTAATAATGCTTGTGTTTCCCGATCTGACTTGAAAGACAAGCTGAATCCATTTTCGCTTTCCCCTGTTATCACAAAGGATTTCCCATTGATTTTAAACGTAATATGGCCAAAGCCATCGATATGTTCTACCGCTTCAGGGAGTGCAAGACAGATATTCCGGACACACTCAAGCATACCTGCCGTCACATGTGTTTTCATGCAGTCATTCACCTATCTTCAAATCTATTTTGCATTCGCATCTGGCTGATGAATTCCAATGATATTCCCTTCGGTATCGATAAAGTATCCTTGCCAAGCCATTCCTGGCAGAGCATATTTGGGCAATGCAACTTTACCGCCATTTTCAAGAATTTTCGATTCTGTTAAATCATAGTTTTCCACTCCCATTGTACAAACAAAGCCATTCACCGCTTGATTTGCTTCCGGCGGAGTACTTTGGCGCTGCATCAAAGCACCATTGATTCCCAGTTCATTCTCATCGCCAGTCACTGCTCCAAAGTAAGGCATGCCCGCATACTCGCTCCAATCTTGAAAGGTCCATCCGAATACCTCTCCATAAAATTTCTTTGCCCGTTCCATATCATCCACATGAATTTCGAAATGAACTAATCTTCCCATAATTTCCTCCTAGTTTATATAAAAATTTTTCCTTAAATCATCTTCGTTGTCTCGCTTTCTTTTTCCTCCCCATTATCGCGAAATACTTGGTAAAATATTCAATCATCATAAAAAAGGCTCTTTTCTCAAGGATTGTTGTTTTTGAAGTAGGTTTTGAAAGGGCAAACTGTTACTAAAGAAGTTGATTGGAACGGAAGGTGCGAGACTCCTGCGGGAGCAGCGGGACAGGTGAGACCCCACAGGAGCAAAGCGACGAGGAGGCTCACCGCCCGCCCCGCGGAAAGCGAGCATCCTGGAGTGGAAATCAACACTTAGTTCATTAACAACAAACTTTACGAAAACAGCCTAAAAAAAACAGCTCCCAAAGTAAAGGGCAGCTGACTTTCTTCTAATGTCTTAACATGTAAAATACTTTAATGCATTATCCCCTGTATTTGATTGCCAATCCTTTTAAGAAATTCCTTGCGAATTTATCTCCGCATTCTTTATAATTTTTATGTCCTTCCTTTCTTAACAAAGCACCGAGTTCTCCTTTTGAAACCGTAATTCCTGCTTCGTCAAAAATATCCAGCATCTCCTCAGTCGTTAAAGCTAATGCGATTTTTACCTTCTTTAACAGGAGATTATTCATGTTTGCATTTTTCTTAACTGACGGTTCTGGCGTGCTCGGCTGCCCCGGTTTAGGTTCTTGTTTTCCTCTTTTAGAAATAATGAACCCATTTAAAAATGAATCCAACATACTATTATTGCATTTAATTTGATTGTCACTGTCGGCATCATACTCGTCTGATTTTGTGAGAATCTTTATGACTTCAGGTACGGTTACATCCACACCTCCAAGTTTAAAAATCTCTGCCATTTCTTTATTTTTTATTTCCAATGCATATCTTAGTCGAATTAAAATATCGTTATTATCCACAATAGACCTCCTAAATAAAAAATGGTGCCAGTGCTTTCCGTCAAAAAAGCACCCACCATTTCATTAATCTATATTACTTTATTGTTAATCAAATATCAAAAAGTAAAAAGGCAACTTCCAAGGGGGAGCTGCCATCAATAAATATATTTTTCAAAATCCCCCTGCAATTTTGGTTAAATTATTAGTTTATAGTGAATCATCAAAAACGTCATGATGTCCGTACCAGAATAAAAAAAAAATGAACAAACCACCTTTTATGTCTGTTCATTAATTTCCATGAGCCGTGAGTTTTGTTGATTTCGTGACATTTTCATTACAAACGAATACATATCTGAACGGAAGAAACCTTTATAATATTCCACCATATTTCCTTCTGGATCCCAGATCATTCTCTCGTTAACTAATAAGCACGTAGATTCAGAAACTCCTAAAAGATTGGCGTCTTTCTCAGTAGGCAGTCCGCACGTAATGATTTGTTCTGCCTCCCAAAAAACAATGGAAAGGTCATTCTCAAGCGCATCATATAAGACAGTTTTATGCAAATCATATTCAGCTAATTTTTTACCTAGTTCTAGTGGGTAATATTGTTTTTCAATAGCAATCGGAACACCATCTTTTAATCGCAATCTTTTGAT
Organism: Bacillus sp. MUM 116; assembly: GCF_001866655.1. Taxonomy (GTDB): domain Bacteria; phylum Bacillota; class Bacilli; order Bacillales; family Cytobacillaceae; genus Neobacillus. Next base: position 30,348 of record NZ_MLYR01000014.1, read on the forward strand.
GTAGTAACATTCTTCCGCAAAGCCATCTACGTTATTAATGTTCTCGGGAGTTACAACCACACCTTGGTCAAGCAGTTTGATCCCCATATTTTTAATGGTTTCTGTAAATCCCGCCATTTTTAACCATTCTTGTACAGGCTTAATCGAAACAAAGGTCCCCTTTCCATGCCTCTTTTCCAGGATTCCTCCTCTAACAAGAGCGGAAACGGCTTCCCTTATGGTACTCCGACTTACGGAATACATGTCCATTAGTTCTCTCTCACTGGGAATTTTCTCTTTGTAATATCCCTCCAATATTTGACTTTCTAAAATATTTTTTAATTGTACATGTAACGGAATCGGGTTATTGATATCTAACTCCATTTCTATCCCTCCGCGAAAGTAAAATTGATCATGACATACGTACCAAACCATACATTCATTATATTATTGCTAATTATTAGAATCAACTTTGTATTGTAAAGTGACAAATTTCTTATTTTCTTTTCATGTATGTATGACCTCCCTAAAGTATTTTTACCATGTATTTATGATAGAACAGAATGTTATGCCAAGGTTAATTCGTATTTTCGGTATTGTCAATAAATTCTTATTATTCAACGATGATTAAATATACAATCCCAATGATTGAATAATAGGGGGATTTTTATCCATATCAGAATTATCGAAAAATTTTTTATTTTTTTATTGACAATTTTTCTGAGCAATAATATGATTGAGCCATGGAACTGGTACGAACGTTACGATGTGCGGATTGATAAGTAAGTTTTATTTTACTACTTCCCCTAAACCGAGGAAGTACAAATTACTAGATTTCCAAAGTGGTCCGTACGTCATGATGTCATGTTCTTAAAAAATATACACCTACCAAGGAGGATTCAATTATGGCAGAAACAACAAAAATCGAACAAGTAACTCAGAAAGCAACCAAACTAAAAATGACCCCGAGTGAAGCAATCGTAGAGACTTTAGTTAAAGAAGGGGTAACCCATATTAACGGGATTTTAGGATCCGCTTTCATGGACCTGCTAGACCTTCTACCTTCTGCAGGAATCCGCTTTATTCCTGTTCGTCACGAACAATCCGCTGCCCATATGGCAGATGCGTATACACGTGTTTCCGGTGTAGCCGGCGTAGTGATCGGTCAAAATGGACCTGGGATCACCAACATGGTTACTTCAGTAGCTGCAGCATACCAAGCACATACTCCTATGGTGGTTATCTCTCCTTCAGCAGGAACACCTACAGTCGGTTGGGATGGTTTTCAGGAGTGTGATCAAGTCTCTGTTTTTAAAGCGATTACAAAAGCAACCGTTCAAGTACCTCATGTCAGCCGGGTTGCTGATTGCTTAAGAACTGCCTTCCGTATTGCCTATGCCGAACGGGGTCCTGTACTTTTCGACATTCCACGGGACTACTTCTATGGTGAATTAGAAGACTACATTTTGGAACCACATCAATATCGTGTAGATGCAAGAGGTTGCGGTTCATTAGAATCATTAGAAAAAGCAGCTGAGCTCCTAGCTTCGGCTAAGTATCCAGTCATCATCTCCGGACGTGGTACAGTCGATGCAGATGGCTGGGAATCTGTTATCGGAATCGCAGAACATTTAACAGCACCAGCAGCTACTTCCTATATGCATAATGATGCTTTTCCTGCAGATCATCCGCTAGCAGTCGGACCGATTGGTTATATGGGTTCCAAAGCGGCAATGAGAACTCTTGCAAAGGCAGATGTCATTTTAGCGATTGGAACACGACTTTCCGTATTCGGCACCCTTCCTTCTTATGAAATTGACTACTGGCCAAAGCAAGCGAAGATCATCCAGATTGATATTAATCCTCGAAATATCGCTCGTACTCATCCAGTTGAAGTAGGGATAATCGGAGATGCACGGGAAGCAAGTCAGGAAATTCTAAAACGGATAAAAGCCCTAGATCCAAACCGTAAGCCAGATCAAAACCGACTAGCTGAAGTTGCAAATGAAAACAAAGTGTGGGAAAAAGAATTGGTTGATTTGGCGATGGTAGATGGCAGTCCGATGAATCCAAGAAGAGCATTGCTAGAAATGTCCAAACTTCTTCCGGAAAATGCGATTGTATCCACTGACATTGGAAACGTATCTTCGACAGCAAATGCATATCTACACTTTACTCAACCGCGAAAGCATATTGCGGCCTTAACTTTCGGTAATACCGGTTTCGCATATCCTTCCGCCCTTGGAGCGAAACTTGCAAATCCTGATTGTCCTGTCTTTGCCATTGTCGGAGATGGAGCATGGGGAATGAGCTTGCATGAAGTAAGCACAGCCGTTGACCAAGATATCCCAGTGATTGCCTGTGTATTCAATAACGGCGCATGGTGTGCGGAAAAGAAAAACCAGGTGGACTATTACAACAACCGTTTTGTAGGTGCTGATATCGATAACCCTGACTTTGCCGAGCTAGCTCGCGTCATGGGTGCCAATGGTGTACGTGTAGATAATCCCGAAGCTTTAAAGGAAGCAGTATTGGAAGCGTTACAATCCACTAAGCCAACGGTCATCGATATTCAAGTAGATGGTACACAACTAGCTCCTCCATTCAGAAAAGATGCATTAAAAATGCCGATTCGCCTGCTGTCAAAATATTCTCACCTAGATCACCGCAACTGGTAAACCTATACTCATATCTATCAAAAATTAATAGCTTGAAAGAAATAATGTTAAATAAAGGCCGTTTTCGTAAACTTTGTTGCTATTGAATAAGGAGTGGTTGATTGGAACGTAGGGATGCTCGCTTTCCGCGGGGCGGGCGGTGAGCATCCTCGGAGCACAGCTCCTCCGGGGTCTCACCTGCCCCGCTTCTCCCGATGGAGTCTCGCACCTTCCGTTCCAATCAACCGTTTAAAAAAAAAACAACAATCTTTTAGAAAAGAGCCTAAATAAAAGAATTAGATGGGGGCAACACTCTCATCTAATTCTCCTTTATTTCCTAATTAGTGGGAGGAAAAAACTACATGTGGAGAGAGGTCATATGTGAACATTGCGGCGATAAATGGTTCTATCATACAAAATATAGACGGAAGACCGTTAAGGGTACTTTAAAGAAGAAATTCACAAAAACCCTATGTGAAGATTGTGAAGATTTGTTAAAAATTACAAGTATCCAAAAAATCCATTCCTAAAAATTTCAATTCATTCGTTCATTAGTAAATATAGAAAAGGAGTGAGTAACATGATTATTGGTGTTCCTAAAGAAATTAAAAATAATGAAAATCGGGTTGGCATAACTCCAGCCGGTGTTACGGCATTTAAAACGAATGGGCATGAAGTTTGGGTTGAAAAAGAAGCTGGGCTTGGAAGTGGCTTCATAGATGAAGATTATAAGCAAGCTGGAGCTAAAATTGTTCAAACTGCTAAAGATGCTTGGTCTGCTGATATGGTGATCAAAGTGAAAGAACCACTACCTGAAGAGTATCGTTTTTTCCGTGAAGGACTCATTCTATATACGTATCTTCATTTAGCACCGGAACCTGAATTAACTCAAGCTCTTGTTAACTCCAAAGTGACCGCCATTGCTTATGAAACCATTCAATTAGAAAACAGATCACTACCTTTGTTAACTCCTATGAGTGAGGTAGCTGGACGGATGTCTATTCAAATTGGGGCACAATTTTTAGAAAAATCTAAAGGAGGAAAAGGTGTTCTGCTCGGCGGAGTTCCTGGAGTTGCGCCTGCCGAAGTGGTCATTGTAGGCGGTGGAATCGTTGGGACAAATGCCGCGAAAATGGCGCTTGGCCTAAATGCAAGTGTGACACTGCTCGATATCAATCCTGATCGTCTCCGCCAATTAGATGATCAATTCCAAGGCCGTCTAAAAACACTCATATCTAACAGCTATAATATAGCTGAAACCGTCAAGAAAGCAGACTTACTTATTGGTGCTGTTCTAATTCCAGGCGCGCGTGCTCCACGCTTAGTTACGAAAGAAATGGTGAAAACGATGCAGCCAGGTTCTGTTATTGTGGACGTAGCAATTGACCAAGGCGGGTCGATTGAAACCATTGACCGAATCACCACACATAGTGATCCAACGTATGAAAAATTTGGTGTTGTCCATTATGCAGTAGCGAATATGCCTGGCGCAGTTGCCAGAACTTCTACAATGGCTTTAACTAATGTAACCATCCCTTATGGAGTGCAAATTGCTAATAAAGGCTACAAACAAGCAGCCTTAGAAAATATCACATTAGCTAAAGGAATTAATGTAGTTGATGGAAAAGTGACTTTTAAGGCGGTTGCAGAAGCTCACGGCTACAAATATTACTACATTAACAATGTTTTAACTGATATAGCTGTTACCGTTTAAACTTAAATCTTCATTATTATATTTTAGGAGGTAGAAGGATGGTAAATCAAGTAGAAACAAAAACTCTCTCGCAAAAAGATCGTGATCACTTATGGCATGCTATGTATCGTTATAATGAAAACGCTACTCCCACTCTCGCAGTTTCAGGTGAAGGATCATGGTTTACCGACGTAGAGGGTAATAAATTTCTCGATGGTGTTTCAGGTTTATGGTGTTTGAATCTCGGACATGGCCGTAAAGAAATCGCCCAAGCTGGATATGAGCAAATGGTCAATTTATCCTATTTCCCTCTGACTCTTAGCCATATTCCAGCGATCGAATTATCTGCCAAAATCAGTGAGCTTTTAGGTGGAGAATATACAACCTTCTTTTCTAACAGTGGCTCTGAGGCAAATGAAACCGCATTCAAAATTGCCCGTCAGTATCATGCACAAAACGGTAATCCTGGAAAATACAAATTCATTTCTCGATACCGGGCTTACCATGGATCGACAATGGGTGCGATGAGCGCGACCGCTCAGGCCAATCGCAGAGTAAAATATGATCCTGCTGCGCCTGGTTTCCTTCATGTTCCACCACCATATAGTTACCGAAATCCTTTTGGGGAAAATGTTCCAGAATGCGATCGCTTAGCTGCTGACTATATTGAAACGGTCATTAATTGGGAAGGACCCGAAACCGTGGCTGCAGTAATCATGGAACCTTTTATCTCCGGCGGTGGTGTCATTATCCCATCCCAAGAATATTTAGCACGTGTGGCTGAAATTTGCCAAAAACACGATGTACTTCTCATTATAGATGAAGTCGTATCCGGATTTGGAAGAACGGGTAAGATGTTTGGCTTCATGCATTCAAATGGCGTTCAACCGGATATCATTACGATGGCAAAAGGCTTGACCAGCGGCTACCTGCCATTGGGAGCAACAGCGGTTAGTTCCAGAATCTACGAAAAATTCAAAGAAAACGGCGCCATGAACCACCTCAGACACATCTCCACTTACGGCGGACATCCAGCTTCCTGTGCAGTTGCATTGAAAAATATCGAAATCATTGAAAATGAGGGGATTGTTGAACGCGTCGAACAATTAAGCCAATCGATTCTTAGCGAACTCTATGAATTAAAATCTTTGCAAAAGGTCGGTGATGTTCGAGGAGTTGGTTTCTTGTTCGGTATTGAATTAGTAGAAGATAAGCAGTCAAAAACTCCTGTATCTGATCAATTAATAGGCAATATTATCAGTGCTTGCAAAGAGAAAGGACTAATTATTGGACGCAACGGTGATACGGTTCCTGGTTATAACAATGTTCTGATCATTGCTCCACCTCTCTCTTCTACTGAATCGGACTTACATTTTGTTGTAGATACTGTAAGTGAGGTATTGCATAAATTCTGTTGATTTTTATAAAAAGGAAAACTCTAATGGGCTGGAGGGCATAATCTTGTCTCCTTCTAATAAAATTCCGCCTGTCCACCCATTGGACATTTTAAAGCCCTTAAATGTAACCCCTGTCTGACCCATAACATCAATAGAATACTAGAATTTTCATCTTAAGGATTAACACTAGATTTCCGCACCTTTTATGACCGAGAAAAAAAGGAGGACACTATCCATTTATGGAAAATGAAAATGTCTCGAATCATCATTCTGATGGGCTGAATCGAAGTTTGTCCAATCGTCAAATTCAAATGTTAGCTATTGGCGGCGTTATAGGGGTTGGTCTTTTCTATGGGGCTGCTACATCGGTAAAATTGGCCGGACCAGGAGTATTATTGGACTTCGTACTTTGTGGCATTCTTGCTGCCATTGTCATGCGCGCTCTTGGAGAAATGACAGTGGAAAATCCGGTTGCAGGTTCCTTCAGCCAATATGCTGGTGAATTTTTAGGACCGCAAATGGGCTTTCTAACATCTGGAATGTGGTGGTTTTATTGGGTTGCTACCGTAATGTCAGAACTAGCTGCGATTGGTATTTTGGTTCAATATTGGTACCCATCCTTTCCTGCATGGCTTCCTGGTCTCATTGCTTTACTCCTATTTACCTTTTCAAATTTGCTTGCCGTTAAAATTTTTGGAGAAATCGAATATTGGTTTGCTGTTTTAAAAATAATCGCTGTCCTAGCCTTTATGATATTTGGCGCCTTAATCATCCTGACCGGGATGTTCAACCATGGTCAAGCCATGGGGTTAACCAATCTTTGGATTAATGGCGGGTTTTTACCGCATGGCTGGTTTGGAGTATTGGCAGCTATTTCCCTCGTTGTACAAGCTTACAGCGGGATTGAAACCTTGGCTGTTGAAGCTGGGGAATCTCATAACCCAGGTACGACCATGCGCAAAGCGTTTAAAACCGTGACTGTTCGGATTTCCATCTTTTACATTGGTTCCATTCTCATCATGCTTTGTGCATTTCCATGGAGCTACTTAATTGCAAAAAATGTAAGCCCCTACGTTCTGCTTTTTGCAAAAATTGGGATTCCAGTAGCTGCCGGGCTAGTAAATCTTATTATCATTTTATCTGGCCTTTCCTCCTGCAACACTGGACTATACGGAGGCAGCCGAATGCTATTCGGGATGGCCAGTAAAGGGTTATATTCTGCAAAATTTACGAAACTGAATAAGAACCACGTGCCCCATGTGGCAGTTTGGGCTACAGCAGCGATGATTTCCTTTGGAATTATCATTACTTATCTGGCTCCGAATAATGTTTATGTCTGGATCACCAGTGCGTCCGCCTTTGCTTCACTTTGGACATGGGGAGTTATATTAATCAGTGAATTAGCTTTCCGGCGGCGTTCTAAAAGGGAAAACAAAACACTAAAATATCCAATGCCATTTTGGCCAACTCTTCCAATCATAGGATTATTTATGCTTGCTGTGGCCTTAATTGCGATTGCCACCTCTCCTTTAACTAAAATTTCGGTCTATGGAGGAATCGCCTGGTTAGTTCTCCTTTGGTTATACTATAAAATCAAAATGAAACAAAATACCAAATTTGTAGAATTGAATCAAATTCAGGTCAATGAAGATAATTAATCTGAATAACATATCTTAAAATTACACAATGAGGAAGTCAATTATGCTTGCTAAAGCGGGATAATGGACTCCTCTTTTCGTTCTATGACTCTGTTTATGTAGGAGACTTCGATTTCAATGAAGGATATAATAAAAATCATATTCGGGAATATCTTCATCACGATTTCATATGCCTATTTGATTGTTCCTTATAAAATCATTAATGGCGGCGTTACAAGTTCAGCATTAATTTTACATGTTGTAACAGGGATGAATATTGCCGTGCTTGCAAATATTGTGACAATCCTATTACTACTATTATGTTTTGTTTTCCTTGGGAAGGAGTATTTATTCAAATCTATTTTAAGCAGCTGTTGTTATATGTTATTTTTTAATTTCTTTTACGCATTCAAAATAAGTGTCCATTTAAATATAATTGCTATCATTATCATCGCATCAGTCCTATTATCAATAGGGTATTATCTATGTATAACAGCTAATGCATCGACAGTCGGATATGATGTCATAGCACTGATTTTACATCACAAAAATAAAAAAATTGAGATAGCTGTTGCCATTCGGTGTATTAATCTGATTATCCTATTCATTGGCTTATCCGTTTACGGGCTCACTTCCATTATCAGCGGAATTGTATTTACTTTTGTCTACTCCTATATATTAGGAAAATTATTGTCTTGGAACCCATGGAATAGGTCCCTATCACATTCCGTGTAACCTTGTTTCGCAATAAAGGATATTAACACAGAAGGGTTCAAGATTCCTTTACAGATTCTCGAACCCTTGCTTATTTTCTCGACATAAAAGAAAGTATATAATCTTCTAAATCGTTTTTAACATATTTTCTATCTTTTTTAACTCAGTTTCAATATAAGTTCTTCTATGGTCAAACCCAATAATGGCCAAAACCTTTCCGTAATGATCCGTTAAGGGTGCAAAACTTGTTTTCCATTCTCCATATATATCTTCATATAAAGGGGTTACTCCTGCTTTTCCATTCATCGCCTCAAACGCTACTTCCATCATTTCAGGTGGACCATCATATAAGTTTCCAGGCGGAATCACGAAATCTTCATCGGCTACAATATTCAACAGTTTGTTATTATCTACTGCCTTAAAAATATAGACCCATTCAATGATTCCTTCTTGTTCCCGTATTTGGGTTAATTTTTTCTGAACCTTTTGAAAAGTCGGATTGGATGGTGAAACATGCTGATTCACTAATTCAGAGATATCTTCCGGATGAATGACAGCAGATGTAACGATAGCCATTGATCGTAATTGTTTATTTAGATGTTGTTCCAGTATGCTTCTTTTATTGGAAGGAGAAAGACTTTCTTGTTGGATTTTCTCACGAATTTTTTTATATTTTCTACTCATCGTAGGTTGACTAATATCGAGTACTTTTGCAGCAAGTTTAACCGATTTAAATTTATCCATGGCCAATGTAATTAACTGTTCTTCAATCATATCAACTGCTTCTTGCAGCGGCAAAATGTGCTGGATAACAGGAGGTTCCTTTATAGAAGGCTTTTTCCATGGAATGTAATTGTAAACTAAGCTAGAGTCCACGTTCATTTCTCTACTCGTTACAACGATTCGTTCAATCGTATTCTCTAATTGCCGAACATTTCCTGGCCAATCGTAAATACACAATAAATCAATCGTATCTGGTAAAATATTGATGTTTCTATTATATAAAGTATTATACTTATCTATAAAATGATAGATTAAATAAGGGATCTCTTCTATTCTTTCCCTTAAAGGCGGGATTTCAATAGGTACTACATTTAAACGATAATATAAGTCTTCTCTAAATCGACCATCTCTGACCATTTTTTCTAATGATTGATTTGTTGCAGCAATAATTTGGACGTCAATCTGAATCGATTTTGAACTTCCTAAAGGAGTGACTTCTTTTTCCTGTAAAATTCGAAGTAACTTCACTTGCAAATTCAGTGGCATTTCTGCAATTTCATCGAGGAAAATAATCCCTTCATTTGCTAGTTCAAATTTTCCGGGTGCACCATTTTTGTTTGCTCCACTAAATGCCCCGCCAACATAACCAAATAATTCACTTTCTAATAAATTTTCCGGAATGGCACCACAGTTAACGGCAACAAAAGGTTTAGAACTTCTATTTCCCAATTGATGTATGGTTTTCGCAATCATTTCTTTTCCTACACCGGATTCCCCTAATAGAAGAACGGTTGTTGAAACTTTTGAAACCATCTCGATTGTGTTTAGTACATCTTTCATTTTTTGACTATGGACGACAATTGAAGGAGTGTGGTTTGTTTCCTGACATTCGGTTATTTCTGTTGATTCCATTACATTTTCGGAAATACTTTTTAATCCCCAAATCATAAATTCTTCATTATTGCCATTTGATGCAAACACGGTTATTAGAATAGTGCTGCCATTCCAAGCCTTTAATTGAAGAGAATATACCTCTCTATTTAATAATGGTAAAATGGAATCTCCGAAGCATGAAATTTCCTCTAGTTCTGTAAGCATTCTTCCCTTAAGTGAGGCAGTGCTTGTTGACCAAAAGTTTTTCAATCTTCCATTTCGATATAAAATCGTTCCCTGCAAATTCGTTACAATAATTTCATCGTAAATAGATAGAATACTCGATTGATAGGCTTGAAGCAGTTGTTCATTCGATAAATTGTTGGACCCCACCTATTTAGCACTCCCTTATATAAAGTTAAATAATTTGAGTATTTAGTGAATTATTTCATATTTGATTAGAAATTTCAATTTTGAATTTGTAAAGTACAAAGAGATATGAATTTTTTAATATTTTGTGAACTTTTTGAACTTGGCATAAAAATTGCTAATATTTATGTAAGCAAAGTTTTAGGAAGGAGGATATCAATTGGGTAATAAAGATCAAATTAAAGAGAATATGAAATCAAATGACCCGTTCATTAAAGGAATGTATACGGATCTTTATAGCAGAATTAAAGACTATGAAGAAACTCAATCCGTTATTGAGAAAATGAAATTTTCAGACGCAATTGGCTCAATTATTGTTGTAGGGATTATTGCGGTATTCTTGGCTTATGTTGTTATAAGCTAATGAATCAGAGTCTAGGAGGTAAAGTATGGGTAAAGAAAATTCATCTATTTCAAAGGATGTAGCCTTTGGGTTTCTTCCAGCATCAAAGAATGACCGTGTCTTTGGAATGTGGGATCTTATTTTAATCCAGGTTGGAATCGGAATTTCCTGTATCACTATCCTAACAGGTGCATATACGGGGTTGATTGTTAATGCACGCGAAGGTTTAGGAGCAATGCTTTTTGGTGAGGGGTTTCCAATTTTATTAATTGTGCCGATTACAATCTATTTTGCACGATATGGTATAGATACATTTATTGGCTTTAGAAGTTCTTTCGGTTACTTAGGTGCAAAAATCTTTTATTTTGTTTTTGCAATCATAACACTTGGATATACCGCAGTTGCACTATACATGGCAGGTGAGGCAATTGTTAAGATTTTAAGTTTTTCCAATTTTCCGTCCTTTCTTACATCAAGTACAACTGGGGTTCCACTTTTTGCTATTCTATTATTTATGATTGCCTTCGTGGTAACGTTTAAAGGCCCATTAGCCATTCGTAAATTCAATTGGATTGGTGTACCTGCAATTGCCATATTATTAGTTGGCTTACTAATCCTTATTTTAGCAGGACAAGGTTTTAATAAAATTTTAACTCTAACCCCCGCTGAACCGTATGAAAACTTTTCACGGTCTTTTATGACAGCGCTTGAATTAAATGTTGGGTTAGGATTTTCATGGCTTCCCTATTTTGGTCAATATGCCCGTTTGGTAAAAAGTGAAAAAGCTGCCTATAAAGCAACCTTCTTCAGCTACGGTATCCTTGTAAATATTGCGGTTGTATTAGGTGCATTAACAACGTTAGTGGTAGGTACACAAAATCCGACACAATGGATGTTGACGATTGCTGGTACATGGTTTGGGTTACTAGGGCTTGTCCTGCTTACACTTGGTAATTTAACTGCAGCGATCTTTTTAATGTATTCTCAAGTCATTAGTTTAAAAACAATATTTCCAAAAAGTTCTTGGCTAGTCGCTATGTCAACAACGATCCCCACCATATTCCTAATATTAAGCTCAACATTTTATAATGCCTTTAACTCTTTTATAACCGTCATAGCTTATATTATGTCAATTGCTGGCGGTATTGTTATTGCTGACTTTTTCTTTGTAAAAAAACAAAAAATTTCATTATACGATCTATACAATACAAAAGGAAAGTACAGATATTGGCATGGAGTAAATCCTTCAGCTATAACAAGTATCATAATGGGAACCATTGTTTATTGGGGTCTATATAACCCGCTATTAGATCATGCTAGTGGATTATTCCAATATATTTCAGCTGGAATTCCTGCATATTTTGCTTCACTCATTACTTATTTTATTTCAGCTAAATATATCTTTGCATACAGTGTCGATAAAGAAATAGGTAAAACGGTTGTTGAACCAGTACAAAAGCAAGTAGACATCGTATAGATTTCAATATTGAATAGAAATTTTATAAATGAAATATTCACAATATAAATTAAATTACGAAAACAGGAAATATAAAGCGATTAAGCGCTTCCAAAATTGGCACGATTATTGCATTAATGTTTAGTAATAAAATCAAAGGAGGCATTTATTATGTACGAATCTACTAATCTCAACCTGTTTCCATACCCTTTTCATACAATTAAGGAAGGTACCAACTATCGGTATTCAAATGACTTAAGAAAACTTGAAAAGGATCAAATGAATTGCATTAAAATTACACCTGAATATGAAAAACAAATCAAAAGAAAAAGAGAATTACTCAATGAACAACCTGAAGTAAGGTTCCAATCCTATCCACATACAATGGAAATGCAATGGGAGGTAGCAGAAATGCTGATTGATATGGCGGTTGAAGCCCATCCGGAGCACTTTCAAGTAGAAAAGAACGGGAATCATTGGACTTTTCACAATTTAATCTTAAATGAAACGGAATCTTTTATTTTTGGTGATGCTTCAAGCATCGAGCTCGAGCCGCTTGATTTAATTGGCCGTCATTTCACTACTGATTTTGTATTAATGGTGGTGAGAGATGAAAATCTTTATTTGGAAGTTGCCCAGGAATCTTATGCAGCCTTATTCTCACCTCACTGGAATAAAGGGATGTCATTTGACGAAATTCACGGACCTGTACCATTTGTGTCACGCACAGGTGTACCTCTAGCTGAAAGAGTTCGTAATTTCTTAATCCGTAATGTTTTACCAGGTGAACCTTGGACAAGGATTAACTGGAATCTGATGGCGAACCGTTGGGATGTTAACTATGAAACATCTGATACTTGGGGACCAACACGCTTTTTAGTCACTCCAGAAAATGCTGGTGAACTAGTAAGACTTCGTGTAGAAGAACAATTTTTCTATCGTATGCCAAGAAGTAATGCTGTTTTATTCGTATTAAACACTCAATTCCTAGCGATGAAAGATTTGCCAATAAGACCAGAATGGCTAAAGCAGACCTACTCGATTTTGTCGGATATTCCGAAGCCTATGGCTGATTATAAAGGATTTACACCATTTATTGAACCAACAGTAGAATATTTGAAAAACTTAGTTGAAAAAGTAAGTTTGCAAACTAACTAGGGTCTTAATGATTGGAGGTATGTAAAGTGGTATACAACAGTCCGGTATTATTCGATCAATCAGAAACTATTGTTGAAAAATTCACAGTAAGACAGGATAGAAGAAAATTGCTAATTATTTCTGCTGAACCAAAAGAAGCAGAAACCATCCAATCATTTATTTATGAAATAAATGGGCAAAAAGAATATGAACGAATTGAATTGAATGATGAGTTCCAATTAAAGAATGTCATCGAAGTGTTAGAGCGTCAAAAAATGGGAACACAGCTTTATATTTCAGCTAAATGGGATGATGCCGTTACGATTTTCACAGCGGCAATTAGTGCTGGTTTTTCAGAAGATGAAATTCAAACGATTATTTCTGGCAAGAAGAAACGAAATGTTTATTGCATAAAATGTTTTCATTTACAAGAAGTTGAGGCAGAAGAAACGGATACCATCTGTCATCATTGCCAAATCAGCTTAGAAATTGGTCCTTTCTTCTCGAAAGAGCGAAAAGGGTATATTGGATACCCTTACAACCCCGCCTTCGTACTATCAAAGTAAATAATACATGAAGAATAATAAATAAGTTGACAGACATAACGATGGGAGTGAGGTTTATGAGATCGTTCGGAAATATTGAAGTATACGTTGGAAAAATAGTACAGGAAACAAATTTTATAAAGCGCTTCCACTTGTATCCGGTAGATCAAGGATTACTGCCTGCGTTTACGGGTGGTTCCCATATCGCAACTTTTGTAAAAAATGGCGGTGAAAGAATTGAAAGAAATTACTCACTTGTTAGTCATCCGACTGACCGTACTCAATATGCTATTGCCATTCGTAAAGATGACTATTCAAAAGGAGGATCTGTATTTTGGCATGATGAAATCAAAGTGGGAGATCGCTTAGAAATCAGTTGGCCTAAAAATCATTTCCCACTTGCCTTCCAGGCCGCAAAACATCACGTGTTTTATGCAGCTGGAATTGGTATTACTCCATTTATGACGATGATGGAAGATTTAACAGCTGAAGGTAAATCATTTGAATTACATTATGCTGCAAGAACCAAAGAAGACTGTGCCTTTTATGATGATTTGAATGCAAAATATCCTGGAAAATGCCACTTCTATTTCTCTAGAATGGAAAATCCTAATAAAATGGCACCAGTAACAATGGCTGAACATCAGATTGGCTCACATGTGTATTTCTGTGGACCCTTTTCAATGGTGAAAGAATTTAGGGAAGCTGCAAAATTCTACGGTTACCCAAGCCATTCCATTCATTTTGAATTATTTGCTGCAGCTGATGAGGGTCCAAAAAATCCTTTTGTCGTAAAATTAGCAAACAGTGGTAAGAAGGTGGAAGTTTCTGAAGAAGAAACGTTGCTAGACGCACTATTAAAAGCGGGAGTGGAAGCTCCATATTCTTGTAAAGTAGGCGGATGCGGAAGCTGCGAAGTACAGGTAGTTGAAGGTGAAGTGGACCACCGTGATCACTTCTATAAAGATGAAGAAAGACATACAAAGAACGTGATTTTATCTTGTTGTTCAAGAGCAAAAGAATCTGAAAAAGAACTCATTTTAAACCTATAATAGAGCCTTAATTCTGTAATAGATTCATAAATTATGCTCTTTAGTCCGTAACTAACGATCAAGGCCACAATATAATAAATTCAATATAATAGGAGGCAATAATAATGACAACAGCCACTCAAGTATTAGAATTAAAGATGTATATTAATGGTGAATGGAGACTTTCTAGTAATCAAGATACCAACAAGGTTATTAATCCAGCAAATTGTGAATTAATTGCTATTGCTCCTCGGGCAACAATTGAAGAAACGGAAGAAGCCATTAAAGCTGCAAAAGAAACCTTTGAAAGTGGTGTTTGGTCTAAGTTAAGTGCTCAAGAACGTGCCGATTACCTATTAAAAATTGCTGATAAAATTGATGAAAAACATGATGAACTAGTAGAACTTGAAGTAAAAGATAATGGAAAAATCAAGGCCGAGGCTGATATTGATATATCTGATGCTGCATCTTGTTTCCGCTATTATGCAGGTCTCATTAGAACTCCAGATGGTGCAACTTATCATGTTGCGGACCCAGTACAAGCGATGGTCGTACGTGAACCAGTAGGGGTTACAGGTTTAATCGTTCCTTGGAATTTCCCATTCCTTATGAGTGTGTGGAAATTTGCTCCTGCATTAGCGGCTGGAAATACGATTGTGTATAAGCCAGCTGAAGTAACTCCGGTAACAGCGACAAAATTAGTTGAAATTATTGAAGAAGTTGGTGTTCCAAAAGGTGTAGTGAATTTGGTATTAGGAAAGGGTTCTGTGATTGGTGATGTAATCGCTTCCAGCCATGATGTAGATATGGTTTCGTTTACAGGAAGCACTGAGGTAGGAAGAAGCATTATGCGCAATGCTGCAGGCAATTTGAAAAAGATCTCCCTTGAACTAGGCGGTAAGTCACCAAATATTATCTTTGCTGATGCTGATTTTGATGCTGCTGTTGATAATGCCTTGCTTGGAATTTTCTATGGCTCAGGTCAAGTATGTTCTGCCGGTAGCCGGATTATTGTGGAAGAAAGTATTTATGACAAGTTCGTTGAAGAGTTTGTAAGACGCGCCAAAAATATCAAGGTAGGACCGGGATTAAAAGAAGGTTCTGAAATGGGTGCGATTGTAAGTGAAGCGCAGCTTAATACCATTCTAGATTATATTGAAATCGGTAAAAAAGAAGGCGCTACATTAGCTTGCGGTGGAAATCGACTTACTGAAAATGGTTTAGATAAAGGATTCTTTGTTGAACCAACCGTATTCGTTGATGTAACACCAGAGATGCGTATTGTAAAAGAGGAAATCTTCGGACCTGTTGCCGTTATTCAAAAGTTCAAAGATGAAGAAGAAGCCATTAAACTGGCAAATGACACCATCTATGGTCTTGCAGGCGGCGTATTCACCTCTGATGGTGCAAAGGCAATGCGCGTAATTAAAGAAGTACGTGCTGGTATTACTTGGATCAACACCTATGGACCAACCTATAACGAAGCTCCATGGCACGGATATAAACAAAGTGGTATCGGATCAAGCCTTGGAACATTTGGATTAGATGAATTCCAAGAAGTAAAACAAATTAACATAAATCTTGCTGTAGGACCAACAGGCTGGTTTTCAAACAATAAATAAGTAATTTAATAGAGAGGTTGATTTAAAAGACTCGATATAATTTTGGATCAACCTCTTTTTAAAGTATCCTTTCTTTCGATTTCGCAGTTGATTTTGATATAAAGCCGTATCTACTCTCCTAATTTATTCATTGGTGAATATGAAATTCAAAATTGAATTAAATATACTTCTATATAAGTTAAATTTACCGAAAATTATTATAATTCTGAATCGGCATAGAAATTGCACATAATAATATATCTACTATTTTAAGGAGGCTCAAATATGCAAGAAAATCTGAATAAAACAACTGGTGGTTCTGCATCAGAACATCATGATAGTGATGCTGCACAACTGGCAGCGCTTGGATATGAATCTGAATTTCGCCGGGACATGAGTCCGTGGGCAAACTTTTCGCTAGGGTTCACTTATCTTTCTCCTGTAGTAGGTGTGTACACACTATTTGCCTATGCACTTGCACAAGGCGGCCCGCCAATGATTTGGAGCTTTTTCATCGTTGGACTCGGACAATTACTAGTTGCGCTTGTTTTCAGTGAGATTGTTGCGCAATTCCCTGTTGCAGGAGGAGTTTATCCTTGGGCTCGAAGATTATGGGGGCGCAAGTATGCGTGGATGACTGGCTGGGTTTACTTAATGGCTTTACTCGTGACAATTGCCAGTGTATCGTACGGAGCTGGACCTTATCTATCACAAGTTTTTGGTTTTGAAGTATCGGTGAATTCAACGATTCTTTGTGCACTGGTTATTCTTGTACTATCGACAATCATTAATTTTCTTGGAACAAAGGTTCTCGCAACTGCAGCGGTTATTGGTTTTGCCGCTGAAATTATTGGTGCGCTTGCAGTTGGTTTTTGGTTGCTAATCACACAAAGACATCATGGTCTTGGTATCCTCTTTGATTCTTTTGGTGCTGCACAAGGTAATCATAGCTATTTGTATGCATTTGCAGCAGCCGGATTAATTGGAATTTTTCAATATTATGGTTTCGAAGCTTGTGGGGATGTTGCTGAAGAAGTACCAAATCCAGGTGTTCTGATCCCAAAAGCGATGCGCCGGACAATTTACATTGGCGGTGCTGCAGCCACTTTTGTTTGCCTTGCTTTAGTACTTTCCGTTGCTGATATCCCAGCCGTTATCGCTGGTAAGGACGTAACGCCTGTTGATACATTACTAAACGAAGCATTTGGTGCTTTTGGAGCGAAGATTGTATTAGGTATTGTTTTGCTTTCTTTCCTTTCATGTGTAATGAGTTTACAGGCGGCAGCAAGCAGACTTGCCTATTCGTATGGACGTGATGACATGATTGTAGGAAGCCGGTTGTTAAAGAAATTCTCAGCTGCCCGTCATATTCCGCCTTATGCGCTGCTTCTTGCTGCTATTGTTCCAGCCCTCATTGTGCTTGGTTCAAAAGTGTCTGAAGATGCGCTTACAAAGATCATCAGTTTTGCGGCATTCGGCATTTATCTTGGATTCCAGATGGTTGTCTTTGCTGCACTAAGAGCCAGACTAAAAGGATGGAAGCCAAGTGGCAAGTATCAGTTGGGCAAGTGGGGATTGCCCATCAATATTGGTGCGCTTGTCTACGGAGTTATCGCAATGATCAACATGTGTTGGCCTAGAACGCCAGATGCGCCTTGGTACGATAACTATATCGTGCTTGTTTCAGGAGTCGTGGTAGTTGGGGTTGGATTAGTGTATATGATGATTCATCGCAGCTACGGACATAGTGATGTACCATATGATGTTGCGATACCGAAAGAAAATATCTCCTACGAGCGTAAAGACATGTCAATAACTGTTGACTTACAAACTGAAACAAAGCAACAGTAACTTAATAGAATTTATCATACAAAGCCAAGGGATTATCCCTTGGCTTTTTTACAACTTCATTTTCTTCTTATAATGATGTAGGTCCATTCCGTAATAGTTAGATATCATATTGTCTTTTAAATTTAAAAATCTCATCCACCGCTTGCTGATATCCACACGATTTTTGAAAAGATTCCCTAATTTTTGCAACTGCATTACGAAAAGATGAGTGACTTAACATATGATTTACGGCTTCACGTAGTTGTTTTGCAGTCAAACCTTGATTTTGTAATTGAATACCTGCTCCAATATTGGCAACTTGCCTGGCAATAATCGGCTGATCCGCACTTTGCGGGATGACAATTAGCGGAACCCCATAATAGAGACCTTCATGGGTACTGTTCATTCCACCATGTGTGATAAATAATTTCGTGTATTTAAGCACCTCAGTTTGAGGAACATAATTTTTTACAATGAAGTTTTTAGGAATCTCCCCCAAATCAGCTATTTGAGCTTTTTCTCCAATAGACATCACGATGGTATGATCAGTGTTCTCAAATGCCTCAAAACAAAGCTTATAGAAATCAATTGCTTGGTTAAAGACAGTACCCAGTGAAATATAAATGGGGCTTTTTCCCTTAATTGCAGTAAAATCGAAGTTCTCTTCCGTTAACCTTGAAGAGATGGATGGACCTACAAATTTGTAGGTTTGGTCGAATGCATCTCCAAAAGGTTGAAACTCCCTCGTGGTATAAACAATTGTAAGGGGTGCAGGATTACAAAAAACTTCATAAGGAGAATGGATCTCCACATCATATTTTTCCTTCACCATTGCGCTAAGGAGATGAAATTCATCGTAAATTTCTGCAGGAATTTTTTTAACAAGCTGTTCCAACATGTTATCGAATGATGCTTTTGTCTGCGCAAAAGAAGTGCAGGAATTAATCGCGGGAAGCTTAAGGATCTGGGCAAGTAAACGTCCACAACCAAACATAGAATCGTGGATGATGTAATCAAAATGCTCCCCTTCTATTTGTTCAAGAACGCTAGGTATGACGATATCTGCCGTACGTAAAAGACCGTTAATTCTTTCGAGCAAATAATTTCTTCCACCTGAGATAAAGGCTTTTATAAATTTTTGGCCGTCCAATGTACGTACAGTTGCTCCCGTCTTCTCAATACGCTCTCGAAAAGCTTCTATCGTAAAGTACACTACCTCTTCTCCACGTGAAATAAGTTCTTGCACAACTCCAATCGTAGGATTGATATGTCCTTCGGATCCAGCATTAATAAATAAAACACGTGCCATTTCTACCACTCCTAGGTAAATTATTCTAGGTATTTATATTATAATAAATCATTTTATCATTGTTTAATAAGTATTTCGAATTCGATGCAAAAAATTTCCTAATCATGTAAAAATGTGCATTTTATAGGTTTCAGCGTACAAGCCATATATACCGTCCTTGAATAATTTATAACGGGAATGTGGATAAAATAATTTTTATAGGAGTGAGCAATATTGAATTTTAGAAATTCTAATGACTGTGGATGCGGTGATTTTTCCTCGGATGAACCGTTAAAAAATAACGGCAACTCTTTTCCTTGGTCTGGACCCGCATTCAACACTAATGTAAACAATACCAGTGATTGTGGATGCGGTGGTTCTTCTTCGGATGAACCGTCCAATAACGGCAACTCTTTCCCTTGGTCTGGACCAGCATTTAATACTAATAGAAGTAGCTCACCAGAAACTGAGGCACCACCAGTAATTCTGCCGACTATGAATCAATCACCGATACCTATGCCAACAATGAATCTATCACCAATACCTTTGTCAACAATGAATCAATCACCAATACCTATGCCAACAATGAATCAATCACCAATACCTATGCCAACAATGAATCAATCACCAATACCTATGCCAACAATGAATCAATCACAAATACCTATGCCAACAATAAATCAGCCGCCAACGGATTATTTGCAAGACCATGGTGGATATTATTAGGGCGGTATTGGGTATCGGGATATGACCGATACAGACCGTATCCCTCCACGCACAAGCAATAGAAATCGCAACCGATGCCATTACGGATACAAAAAAGTTACTAGTTTGAAAGAAAAAGCGAACCGAAAGGGTTCGCTTTTTTGCTTACGATTAGAAATTGCATGGTGGGCAGTTTGTACAAGCACCATTAGGACTTATTTAACTAAGGCATTCGTAACGACCTAAATCATCGGTACCACATCTAATTAGGACGTGAACAATATTGACCATACACTATATTCGGGAGAGACGAAATTGACTTAGGCAAAAAACTCCAAGAAAACCTATTTTTACAGCTTCGTTTTAATATCCATCTTTTAGCCCTGAGGTCCCTTCAAGAAATAGAATCGCATCGTGAGGCGAATTGGACAAAAATGGACATAGACAGTGGACAAACGGACAAGCATTCATTGGTATCTTGCCATAAATTATTCTAGACTTTTTTGAAAGGGTGATAATTTATGGCTATTCCTAATAGTCCAAGCTGTTCTAGCACACATTACGACTTTTATATCGACAGCAATGTAACTACGATCAATGCTAATGACTTATGTCAACTGGCGGAATCGGATTGGAACGTCATACAAAACGAGTGGTTCCCTGGTGTCATTAATAACATGCCTTTAAATATTTTTCGCATCCAGGTCCAAATAGTTCCAGGTCAAGGCGGTGCAACTTGGTGCGGATGTCCGGGGTGTCGTCTTTGCCCAGATGCAACATCAACTAATATTCGCATGATTGTACAAGTACCGCAAATTCCAAACAGGAATCCCCAAAACGACATAAACAACGTTCGTGTCGAGTTAACCAACGAAGTAACCGAAGTGTTTATGCAATACCAGAAAAAGGGCTGGTCTGGATCAAATTTTCTTCCTTGTCAAAACTTTGGAGAACCATGTGGAACCGAAGGTACCGTAGGTGAGGGGTTGTCCCTCTTCCTTGGTCAGCAAATAGCGATTCGCCAAAATTTCCTACAAAACACCGATATAGTAAACAGCCACTGGCAAAACGTATGGCTGCAGTCTTTTGACAGACCGATAGAAAACCTTGCCTGTGCTTCCTCCGTAAGCGGTGCTCCGCTGGGTTCATGTCCTACGCTCGATTATGTGAATTCGGCTGCACCTGGTCCTGATCCAAATACCGGTCAAGTTCCCGTCCCAGGTGTCTCCTACAAGTATGCTGGATATTACATTGTATTCCTTTATTACCTGAAAGATGTACTAAATAGAACGATCCCGGACATCATTGCTCATGGACCATCTAGGACTGGATCCATGACTGAGGTCTACCAGAATCTTACTGGAGATTTTAATACCGATCCAAATGGAACGATCAAGAATCTACTGGTGATGCAATATAAGTTACCACCCGGCAAAGGTATACCAGACCAACAACTCAGCCCCTTCACAGGTACACCAGCGCAATGCCAACCCGGCTGGAGGCAAGAAAATAATGGATGGGCTTTTTACCAACCCGACATTTTTGGTAATTGTATGAGACAGACAGGCTGGGTGTTTGATAACGAGACGAATCAGATGAAACAGACTCTGGGCATCGGTGCAATCGGGCAAACACACAACTATTTCTGGATTGAACCAGGAACTCAGGTTTGGTTAGCAGCCTCGTTAATCTCCCCGCCAAATTCAGGATTAGTGTGGAGCGATGCAGAGCAAAAATGGTGGATCTATTGGACTGATTTAAATACCGGAAACACCAACTGGTTTAGATTGGACTGCGACAATTTTGGTAATTGTCAATGGGTTCAACAATCCGGAGGACCAATCCTTTAATCTACCGAATTACAAGAAAGATCGTTTCAGGCAGAAGCGGTCTTTCTTTTCGGACAAGGGTGCGGGCAATTTTCATGCAAGTTGGTGTTGTCAGGAAGTTCCAAGTATAATATATATAGATGATTATTTGTTTTGGGAGCGTGATTGCATGGCTATACCAAAAGAACATAATACACTTACTTACTTAGAATATTTGGAATTAGGCGAAGATATAAGATATGAAGTTATTGATGGCAAAGTTTACAATATGTCCCCTGCCCCTTCCACCAAGCACCAAGCTGTCCAAAGAGAATTGTTGACTGAATTTAATCTTTTTAAGAGGAAAGAAATGCAGCGTTTTTGGTTCTCCACTTGATGTTTGTTTTTCAGAGGAAGATAACGACATTAAGAAAATTAAGGAATGGGTTGAACCTGACATTGTGGTTGTCTGTGATAAAAATAAGATCAATGAAAAGCGAATAGTCGGGGTTCCTGATTTGGTTATTGAAATCCTTTCTAAAACAACAGCCAAAAAAGATAAACTTATGAAGTTCAATCGATATCAAAAAGCAGGAGTTAAGGAATATTGGATTGTTGACCCTTCCAATGAAAATATTGACGTTTATTTATTAGAAAATGGTTCCTTTAAACATACTGGTATTTATTTTAAAGATGATCAGATTCCAGTTCATCTGTTTGAGGGATTTTCGATTGATTTAATGAACATTTTTAGAGATGCTGATTAAAAGAAAAAGCAATTTCATGATAAAAGCCGAGAATTTCTCTCGGCTTTTATCTTATGGTCAAATTAGCTTTACTGCGATCAATTCTTACCCCACTATTACGAAAATTGTTTGATATAATTTAAAAAATGGAAGGAGAAATTAGAATGTCAGAAGCATATCAAGTGATTAGTTTTGTTGAGAACCAAAATATAAAAATTGAAATTTTAGAATACCGAAATTTAGGTGGGAATGATAATTTTACCGTCGCTGAAAAATTATATTTTGCCCAAAAGTCAAATATCAAATTAAGACAAGTCAGGATTACACTAAAAAATAGCTCCTTAACAGCGGAATCCGGGGCCCTTCAGTTTATGAAAGGGAATATTACATTAAAAAGCTTAGGTGGAAATGGAGCCAAAGGATTTTTCAAAGGACTAGCCTCCAGTGTTTTAACAAATGAACATATGGTTAAACCGCAATACCAAGGCAGCGGGATTATTTATCTCGAACCAAGTTTCAAACACTACATGATTGTGGAACTTAACAACGAAGAAATCATTGCGGATAAAGGTCTTTTTTATTGCTGCGAATCCAGTGTTTCGGTTTCTGTTCAAGCAATGAAAAATATCTCCTCCGCCATTGCCGGAGGAGAAGGACTATTTCAAACAAAAGTTTCTGGAAAGGGATTTTGTGTATTTGAAATACCTGTTCCGGAAGACGAACTTGTGGAATTTGAAATTCAAAATGAAATGGTTCAAGTGGATGGAAACTTCACACTTTTCCGGATTGGCAACATAGATTTTACTGTTGAAAAGTCAACAAAAAGCATTTTCGGTTCTGTTGCTTCCGGAGAAGGTTTACTTCAAACATTTAGAGGTTCAGGGAAAGTCATTATTGCACCGACATTACCTGTTTACGAAAAATTAGTTCATGTTTTAAATCCTTTGCCTCCATCGAAATAGGAAAAGCGCAAGCGCCTTGATCAGCCTCAGGCATAGCGTAAGACGAGTCGACGAGAAGGTTGCTCTTTAACCTTCTTGGCGGCTTGGCTTACGACCTCGAGGGACTAGGCGCTGGAGCTAGACAATTCTCGAAGCCGAAAAATTATACTTTCTTAATCTATAAAAAACGGCACAAATGTGCCGCTTTATATTTAGATACAAAATAAGCGAATCCATTTAAGATCCCTATAAATCTTGACTCGCAATTGGATCAAATTTTATACTCACTCTTTACAAACTTCTCCAATGCAGGCAGAGAGCGTTCCACTTTTTCGGTATCAATGCAATAAGCCATTCGGAAATACCCCGGACATCCGAAGCTATCGCCCGGAACCAGAATTAAATCATATTTTAATGCCTTCTGACAGAATGCTTTAGCATCTTCCTCGAGTGCCTTTGGGAAAATATAGAATGTCCCGCCTGGTTTCACACATGTAAATCCCAATTCTATTAATTTGTTATAAATTAAGTTCATATTTTTTTCATAGACAGACATATCACTCGTTAAATCCACAACTTCGGAAACAGCAAGCTGAATAATAGAAGGCGGGCAGTTGTGTCCTATGCCCCTAGAAATCTGTCCGCACATACTGACAATAAGATCAGAATCTACGCAGGCAGGATTCACCGCAATATAGCCGATCCGTTCACCGGGCAGTGAAAGAGATTTAGAATAAGAGTAACAGGACAGTGTATTGTCATAATAGTTTGACACATAAAGGGCTTCTTCCCCCTCAAATACGATTTCCCGGTACGGTTCATCAGAGATAATAAAAATTTCGTGTCCGTATTCCTTTTCTTTTTTGCGAAGAAGATCTGCAAGTTTTTTAATGGTCGCCGTTGAATAGATTACACCAGATGGATTATTTGGAGAATTAATTAAAACGGCAGACACCTTCTCCGTCAGCATTTCTTCAAACAAAGTAAAGTTGATCTGAAAATCATCTGTATTAGGAGGAACCACTTTCAGAACCGCACCCGTAATATCTATATATGGGTGGTATTCAGGGAAAAATGGAGCAAATGTCAGTACCTCGTCGCCAGGTTTTGTTACGCAGCGTACTGCATGGGCGATTGCTCCAGCCGCACCGCTTGTCATAAAAATGTGATTTTCCGAATAATTCATCTTGAAACGGCTATTTAAAGATTGTGCTACTTTTTTTCTGACAGATGGAATTCCTAAACTGGGACTATACCCGTGAAGCTCTGCAGGACTTTTACTGGTCAACAAATTCAACATCGTCTGCGTAAATTCTTCCGGAACAGGAACAGATGGATTCCCTAAACTGTAATCAAATACATTCTCATAACCTATTTCCTCTCCGCGGGCCGCGGCAAATTCAGCAAGTTCTCTAATGATTGATTTACCTTTTAACATATTCTTGTATTGTTCTGAAATCATTTTTCTCCTCCTGGTCTGTTAATTTATTTCAACATAAGTGGGACAAGTCAGGCAAAATTATATCAATTTACAATTCCTACAATTAATATTTTCAAACACTGCTTCTTTCTGCCTTATGTACCTTGTTTCACTTAGAAGTCCGCTAATTTTTTCCTATATTCTTATTTTAACTCCCAAAGAGACTATTGACTAGATTGTCTATGCTTTAAAAGATGACTCTAATTTAATTATTTTGCTCAAGGTATTGATACCGCCATCATGGAGATTATTTTTAATTGGCTATCGACGTTGGTTGTTCAAATAGCAAAGTACCATTAGCGTGAACACTAATGGTACTTTGCATTTTTATTTGATTTCAAAAATTTATTCTGCTTCACCGACAACTGTAAAACGTTCATTTATATGTTGTGGATTTTCAATTTCATCCAATACTGCAATAGCATAGTCTGCATAGCTGATATAACTTTCACCTTTTGAATTAACTAGAAGATGATCTTTTCCAGACTGATAAGATCCTGTTCTTTTTCCTTCCGCATCAAATATCGCAGAGGGGCTGATAAATGTCCATGTAATATTAGATGTTTCTTGTAATTCTTGCAAGTTTCGCCCTTGCCCTTTAGCTGTTGGGAAAACTATATCTGGAAAATCAGGTGTATCTATTACCTTAACGGTTTTGTTTTCATCTACATAAAGACTTCCAGCTCCACCTACAATAATTGCTCTTGTATTTGTTCCTTTTAGTGCCTCAATTAAAGCATGTCCAGCATCAACGTGTGCCTGCTCTTCACCAAGAGGAGCACCAAAGGCATTAACCACTACGTCAAACGTTTTTACATCATCTGATGTGAGATCAAAAATACTTTTTTCAATGATAGCAACGTTTTTTTCTTTAAGTTTTGACGCATCTCTTACAATTGCTGTTACTTCATGTCCCCGATTAACTGCCTCTTTCAAAATAATACTTCCTGCTTTACCACTTGCCCCAATAATTCCAATTTTCATTTTATAGTCCTCCAATAATTAAGATTTTTATTGTAACCAAAATAATTACCTGTAATCATAATAGTTACATTTTATTCTTTTGTCAATACTTTAAAAATCCTTCCTTGTAAAAATAAATTGTGCATGTTTTTAGGTGGAAACACACTTGTAATAAAACGAATTACATGTGTACTATAAGGATGTAACGAATTAAAGAAGGTGAAGAAATGATGTCTATTAGCAGTCGTTTTGCTGTGGGAATTCATATATTGACTCTAATTGAAATAAATAAAGATGGAGTTAGCACTTCAGAATTTTTAGCTGGAAGCGTAAATACAAACCCTGCTGTCATTAGAAAAATTATGGGAATGCTTAAAAATGCAGGGTTGGTAAAAGTTCGGCCTGGAATAGCAGGAGCTGATTTAGCGAAGGACTTATCTGATATTACCTTGCTTGATGTATATAAAGCAGTTAATGTTGTCCAGGAGAAGGAATTGTTTAGCATACATGAAAATCCCAATCCTCAATGTCCTGTTGGCAGAAATATTCAAAATACAATTGCTCCACTTTTAGAAATTGCCCAAACAGCATTAGAAAAAGCACTTGGACATGTAACCATTGAGGACGTTGTAAAGGGTATTATTGAAAAAGAAAAATTGATTAATAAATGGATAAGTAATTAGAAACCGACATTCCCTTTCAAAAAGAATATCAGACGCCTAAATTGCGTCTGATATTCTTGTAACAGTTCATTCATAAAAATTAAGTTTAACGTAAGGTTTTTAATGCTCCGCTCCAAGCGACAACTTCATCAAGCATAGCATTTACATTACCTAGATGTAATTCTTGTGGCTTAAACTCAGTTCCATTAACAAAATCAGTAAATAAACTCAAAGTTGGATGTGTGCGAACATCTGCAACTTTCTGTTCTGCAAGAATCCCTCGTAAATGTTCAGCTGCACGAGCACCGCCAGTAGAACCATAACTTACGATACCAGCTGCTTTGTTATACCAAACTTCACGGGCAAAATCGATGGCGTTTTTTAACGCACCGGTAATACTATGATTGTATTCTTGAACAATGAATACAAACCCATCAAGGCTTGCCAGTTTCTCATTCCAAGCAGCAATTCCTGGCTCTGCTCCATCAGTTGTTCCTAAAAATGGAAGGTTAAAGTCAGCAATATCTACAATTTCATAATTTGCGTCTCCACGTTTGTCAGCAATTCCTTTTACCCATTCTCCTACTTGTGGGCTCACACGTCCTTGACGAGTGCTTCCTAAGATAATTCCAATGTTTAATTTTTCTGAAGTCATTGTTTTTTCCTCCTCGGCTTGTCTACCCAAATAGTTTTTCTAAAAAACCCATTTTTAACACCGCTTATAAAAATTATTTTACTTGTTTCACTTCGAACTATTGGAGCGATTTCCGTGCTAACCGATTGGAGAATCAGTCGTCAATTTTACTTTTGAAGTTGTTTTAACAGAAAAGGACATTCCATGGAACCCATTTTAAGAACAATTGAGAGCTGGTCTCAACTTTGGGTTAAGGAGGAATCAGATTCATCTGAAAATTATTAGAGGGAATGTACAGATTTTATGAAGTTAATTGAAAATCAAGTAAACGTAAAAAGGCAACGCCCTATTGGGTTAGTTACCTTCTTTTAAAACGAGTTGTGACACACACTCCACATGTCCAGTGTGTTTGTGGCAACACATGGTTGTTGGTGGTTTTTAAACTCACTTACTCTTATCTTATAGAACTAAGAATTACTAGGACATAGCATGTAAGCGATAAATGTTATTTCAACGAAATCTTTACAACATCATCCAAATATTTTGTTGTATTATATCCATTAATCTTCAGACTTTTAGGAATTACTTTCTTTCCAGTGTTGTTACTTTGCAACCCTATTCTTAGAACTGTAAAGAAATAACGGGGCTGATCAATTTCTTCATATGCGACAGGGAGATTATTTATATTGTATTCGATCCCGTTTTTATCAACAATTACTCCTTCAGAATCCATCCCCATAGAACCAATTTCATTTTCACGGTCCCCCACAATATCGAATTGAAGCGACTCATATGATCGATTCTTGATTTCATGATTGCTTAGGACAACATTGGTAGTCTGTCCAACCTCCACCTTGTCGACGGAGATTATACTGCCTGCATATTCAAAGGTTTGAGGATATCCCATAGAAGCATCCAGTTCGATTGTTTTTTGGTCTTCTAACGATAAATTAACAGATTTGAATTGAACATTGACCTCTTTTGGTTTTTCTCCAAAAAGAGGGTCAAAGTGAGTTTGAAAAGTATTCCAATTCATATTATAATCCGATGAAGAGCTGCCATAAATATCAGCTTTCACTTTTTTATTGTTCACTTCTAGATTGTCAACATTAAGACCTTCTATCCGCTTCTCTGGCTGTTCATTATTAACAGAAAATTGCAGAATCGTTGCTGTTGGGGCAATGGTTAGTTTATCAAACCGAATCGGGACCCCCTCAACTTTTGTTTTTTCAGCCAATGCATATTCGACAGAGGGATGTTTTGTTACCGGAATCTCGAAGTTCCACTCCCCTGTTTCAAAATCGATGTTCCCGGAAGGATTAAAACGATTTCTGTCAGAGGAATCACGAATCAATTTCTGAAGCTTTGTGATCTTAAGTTTGATTGTTCCGTTATCCGTTGTCATTGGCGGCAGACTCATCTTTCCGTGAAACACGTTCTTTTCTTTATTATTTACATCCGTTTTAAGATCAGGAGGATATTGCCTTGGGTATGTTTCAAGTTTCATAATTTTATATTGGTTCTCCACAGAAACACCGTCATCATAATTTATCATAAATTGATTATCTTTAGCTGTATCTTCTATTTCATAAAAAACAAGCGTCTGAACATTATCAGCAACAGCGCCTTTAATTCTAATTTTCACCCCATTACTTTCCGCTTCCAGGTTCAGCCTTTCACTTAGGTCATGTTGCAAAAAGGCCCGTAATTGCTGGTCATCTTCTGTCCATGTATAGTAGAGATTGGTAAAAGCACCTGTAAAAACTTCTATACCTATTAATAATGTGATAACACTTGCTAAAACAATCCCCATTCTTCTACGTTTCTTAATCTTCAGTTTTTTGTGCTTTTCCTTTTCTGCCAGCCTAGTTTTAACGTTCTCCATGAAATCAGATGGCACATGAAAATCTTCCATCCTTTCAGTAAGATTTAACAGGGTTAACATTACATCCTGAAAGGTACCCAAATCCTCCTGACAGTCTTGACAATGATAAATATGTTTCTCTAATTCAATCTTTTTTGACCGATCCAGGGCTCTTTCTAAGTAATCAATGTAAATCTTATGATACTCATTACAGCCATTAATGGATGACCCGTACCCCATTTCTTTTCTAAGTGACTGGATTCCGAAAAACAAATGCTCTTTCATCTTTTCCACTGTAACTTGGAGAAGATGTGCTGTTTCCTCCTTAGAAATTCCTTTTATATATGTAAGGACCACAGCTTCTTTCTCATATTCTTTCAACTGATCGAGTGCATTAAATAAATCCTTATGTTGTTCACTTTCCTCAGAAACTTGTAAACTTCTATCGCCAGAAAGCTCCCGGCAGGTATGTATAAAAATTGACGTTACCCACGTTTCAAATGATGTTTCTCTTTTAAATCGAGGTAATCCCTTTTGCACTTTTATAATTGACCGGTAAAAAAGCTCTTCCATTTGCAGCTGATTCCTAAGATAGGACCAACCAAGAGTATAGAACGATTGTTTATGCTGATCAAACCAACCGACGATGGATTCCACGCCTTTTTCTCTTATCGTAGTAATTGAAATGGAATCTATTTTTGCTGGGATCATAAATGTGTTCCCCCTTTAACATTCTCTTTATACCTAATGATATAAGGAGAGTAAGTTGTTGACAATATCTGTAGCTTAGACAAGAACTTGGGGGCTTTAATTGAACAAAGATATGTGGGTAAATGAAAACACGCTTGGTGTGAAAACCAAGCGTTTATATTAAACATTTAATAAGGCTCTTTTCGTAAACTTTGTTGTTTTTGGACATTAATAAGGGTCAAATACTTAAGTTTCTAGGCACTTTTCGCAAATGTTCTTACGAAAAGATACCACGAAGCATTTAGTTATACGGGTTGATGAACTTATACG
>NZ_MLYR01000140.1 GCF_001866655.1 Bacillus sp. MUM 116
TTTCCTTTACGAGACATACTTTGGACTATCCCTCTCGATTCAAGTGCGTGACGATATTGCTTCATCTGATAATGCCATCCTTGATCGGTATGCATGAGTAGCTGGTGGTTCTCAGGTAAACGTTCCAATGCCTTCTCCAACATGCCCGAAACAAGTGAATAGGTTGGTCTTGAACCGATTGTATACGTGATAATCTCTCCGTTAAATAAGTCTAAAACTGGCGATAAATGAAGCTTCTCGCCGAATAATTTAAACTCCCCATTTTTCAATTGGTGCGTCTGCCGTAAAATTGCGGTCTAAAATATTGGGCGCAATTTTTCCCACTTTGCCTTTATACGATTTATACTTTTTCATACGTACTAAGCATTTCAAACCAAGCTCTTTCATAATACGTTGCACTTTTTTATGGTTCACTTTTTGTCCCTGATTCGCCAGCTCATCACGAATACGACGATAGCCATAACGCCCTTCATGTTCTTCGTAAATGGCCTTTATTTCCACTTTTAAGTCGGCGTCCGGCTCCGGACGATTCATCCGTTTCACTAAATCATAATAAGTGCTACGTGGAATGCCAGCGAGCTTTACGAGTGCTTTCACCTGGTGTTTATGCCTTAGTTCATAGACTACTTGCGCTTTG
This sequence comes from Bacillus sp. MUM 116, assembly GCF_001866655.1. Classification (GTDB taxonomy): domain Bacteria; phylum Bacillota; class Bacilli; order Bacillales; family Cytobacillaceae; genus Neobacillus. Next base: position 638 of record NZ_MLYR01000140.1, read on the forward strand.
TTTTGTTTGGTGATTTTTCCTTGTTTTGAACTAAGGCATTCAACTTTTTTAAATAATCGTTTTCCATCTCTAGTTGTTTAATACGTGCTTCAAGGGCTTCAGTAGAGCCTTTGACTGGTTCTTGTTTGGGTTGTTGATTGAATTCTTTTTTCATAGATGGACGCCCCTTTTTCTTTGATTGAAGGGCATCTAATCCTTGTGTTTCAAATAGTTTTCTCCAAGCAATAATTGTTGAAGGGGCAGGTA
>NZ_MLYR01000141.1 GCF_001866655.1 Bacillus sp. MUM 116
ATTGGAAACGCAGCAGAAATTTTACCATTAATGATTGAAAAAGGCTTTAACCCAGATGTATTAACAGACCAAACATCTGCACATGATCCACTCAATGGATATGTACCAGTTGGCTATTCATTAGAAGAAGCTGATAAATTAAGAAACGAAGATCCAACATTATATGTGAAGCTTTCAAAACAAAGCATGGCAACACATGTAAAAGCAATGTTAGAAATGCAACAAAAAGGCGCTGTTACATTTGACTACGGTAACAATATCCGTCAAGTGGCAAAAGACGAGGGCGTTGAAAATGCATTTGATTTCCCTGGATTCGTTCCAGCGTATATCCGTCCATTGTTCTGTGAAGGTAAAGGACCTTTCCGCTGGGCAGCATTATCTGGAGACCCAGAAGATATCCGTAAAATTGACGAAGCATTACTTCGTGTTTACAAAGATGATGAGCACCTTTGCAAATGGGTTAAGATGGCACAAGAAAGAATTGCGTTCCAAGGACTTCCTGCACGTATTTGCTGGTTAGGCTATGGAGAAAGAGCACGTTTTGGTAAAATCATTAACGACATGGTGGCTTCAGGTGAAGTGTCCGCTCCAATCGTTATTGGCCGTGACCACTTAGATGCTGGTTCCGTTGCATCTCCAAACCGTGAAACTGAAAGCATGATGGACGGTTCTGATGCAGTATCTGACTGGCCAATCCTTAATGCAATGATTAACGCAGTTGGAGGTGCAAGCTGGATTTCCTTACACCATGGCGGCGGCGTAGGTATGGGATATTCACAACACTCTGGTATGGTTATCGTTGCTGACGGTACAAAAGAAGCAGAAGCACGCTTAGAGCGCGTATTAACAACTGACCCTGGTATGGGTGTAGTTCGTCACGCTGATGCAGGTTATGAAATTGCAATCAAAACTGCAAAAGAAAAAGGCATCAAAATGCCAATGTTAAAGCAAGACTAAGACCTGACCGAAAGGAATTGAAAACGAATGAGTAAAGCACTTTTTATCAGAAATGCTTCTCAGCTCGTTACCCTACAGGGGAGCTCAACAGCTCCCCTTGTTAAGGGTGCGATGTCTGAGCTTAATATAGTAGAGAACGGTAGTGTTTGGATTGAAGATGGTGTAATCCAAGCGGTTGGAACGGATGAAGAATTGGCTGGTAAATATGCAGCGCGTTTGAAAGAAGCAGAGGTTGTAGATGCAACCGGCAAACTAGTGACACCAGGCCTTGTTGATCCACATACACATGTTGTGTTTGCAGGAAGCCGTGAAAATGAATTTAATATGCGTCTTCAAGGCGCTTCCTATATGGAAATCATGAATGCTGGTGGCGGGATTCATGCGACAACTCGCGCAACACAGGCAGCAAGCCATGAACAGCTTTTTGCGGAAAGCTATGAGCGTTTGAATCAATTTTTACGTCACGGTGTTACGACCGTTGAGGCAAAAAGCGGCTACGGGATGGAATGGGAAACAGAATTAAAGCAGCTTGAAGTAGCAAAAGAATTGAACGAAAAACATGTAATTGATCTTGTGTCGACATTTATGGGCGCACACGCAGTGCCAAAGGAATATAAGGAAAATCCGGAAGAGTTTATTGATTTACTTATTAATGAAATGATTCCAAAAGTGGCTGAGCTCGGGCTTGCGGAATTTAATGATGTTTTCTGTGAGTATGGCGTATTTACACCGGAGCAATCCCGCAGAATTCTTGAAGCAGGTAAGCGACATGGGTTGCTGGCAAAAATTCATGCCGATGAAATTGAGCCATATGAAGGTGCAGAGCTTGCTGCTGAAGTAGGGGCGGTTTCGGCTGACCATTTATTAAAGGCTTCTGAAAAAGGCATGAAGGCTATGGCGGAAAAAGGCGTTGTAGGTGTATTACTTCCAGGAACAGCTTACTTTTTAATGGCCGAGTCTGCAAACGGACGGAAAATGGTTGATCTGGGTGTACCGGTTGCACTTTCAACAGACTGTAACCCAGGTTCATCGCCAACGGTTTCACTTCCTTTCATTATGAGCCTAGGATGCTTGAAAATGGGCATGACTCCAGCAGAAGTAATTACAGCAACGACGATTAATGCGGCCCATGCAATTAATCGTGCAAAAGAAATTGGCAGCTTGGAAGTTGGCAAAAAAGGCGATGTAACAATTTTTAATGTTCCAAACTATATGAAGCTTCAATACTCCTATGGTGTAAACCATGTTGACACTGTTGTGAAAAATGGTGCAGTGGTTGTCAAGGGAGGGCAGCTGCATGAAAAGCTTCTTGTATCCAAAAATTAATCCGACTACTTTTACTTGGGTAAGACCGGAGGGACGTGCTCCGGAAAAGGTTCATGAGTGGATTCAGCCTTTGGCGGCTGATGCTGATCCTGAAAAAAGTAAAGAAGCAGAGATTGTCGTAGTCGGTGTGCCTTTGTCACGGTCATCCATTAGTGCTTCGGGTGCTTCTGAATTTCCAGAAGCCTTCCGACGTGCTTGGAAAGGCTTTGCGACCTACAATCTTGACGAGGATATTGACTTAGCGGAGATGACTGCATTGGACGTGGGGGACGTCCCATTGCATGTCACCGATATTCGCTGCTGCCATGATAATATTATTGAGGCTTCGGAAGCTCTTCACAATCACTTTGTTAATTCAAAGGTTTGTGCAATTGGTGGAGATCATTCGATTACAGCGATGATGGTGAAAGGGCTGCATAAAGCGAAGCCGGGGGAGCGAATTGGGATTCTTCAATTCGATACACATTTTGATTTACGGGATATGAGTGATAACGGACCATCGAACGGGACGCCTATGCGTAATTTAATTGAAAGCGGTGTTGTGAACGGATCGGATATGTACAACATTGGCTTGCATGGATTTTTTAATACTAAGGATTTAAAAGAATACGCAGATGCACACGGCGTTAACTACATCACCCTTCGCAATGCGCGCAAAAAAGGCTTTGAAGCAACTGTTTTAGCATGCTTGGAAGAACTTGCTGCGAAGGTGGATACGATTTATTTGACGGTTGATATGGATTGCTTAGATATTGCCTATGCACCGGGGGTCCCTGCATCAACACCAGGCGGTTTGACGAGCGCCGAATTACTTGAAGGTGTTCTGGCTGCGGGAAAACATCCGAAGGTTAAGGCAATGGACATCGTCTGCCTTGATCCATTAAAGGACTCTTCAGTTCAGCAAACAGTTAAAATGGGAACACACGTATTCCTTACATTCCTAAGCGGAGTTATGTTGAGGTAGTGATGGTGCCTGACACCGTCCGTAGACAAAACAGAAAAATGTCCACCTGAGGTGGACATTTTTCTGTTAAACCATTTTATTCGGTTGATTGAAGATGGTGGGCTTGACGGCAGCGGATGGCATGTTGGCGAGGAAGACTAAGATTCCTCCGAAAATTTGCATTGTTAGTATTCGGTCCCCAAGTATAAAATGGGAGGCGATAATTGCAACAAATGGCTGGATATTCATGAACATCGAAGCCGTTCCGGCACCTACTTTTGCCACACCGCCATTCCACCAAAAGCCTGCCACTCCTTGGGCAATAATACCCGCAGCAATCAATAAAATCCACATCATGGGCGAATGGCTGATTACAGACCCGCTAACAAGGCTTTCCACTCCGGCAGCCGGAATCATCAGGACACTGCCGAGTACAGTGGCATAAACCGTAATAACATAAGAATTCAAGGTTTTCGATAAGCGGCGTATATACAATAGACTAATGGATAAACAGAGCATGGCTACTAAAATATTTAAATCTCCAAAAGATACCGCAAAAGATCCGCTGGCAACACCAATGATAGAAAATACCCCAATCAAACTGATGAGTGCACCCAACGATTTTTTTACGGTTAGTTTCACTTTAAAAATGATCCGTTCCAAAAGAATGGTTGCAATCGGTGACAGTGCAATGATTAACGAAGCATTTGCAGGTGTGGTGTGATGAAGTCCGGTGAAATAAAAGGTTTGGTTTAAAAGTGTACCAAAGATTCCTACACCCATGAGAGTTTTCCATTCGGATGTAGTTGGTTTTCTAATTCCTTTATGAATAAGGGCAACCACAATTAAAAACAGCGAGGTAAAACAAATCCGAACCGTTGATAAAAAAACAGGCGAGAAGCCTCTTAACAAGTAAGCACTAACCGGGTAGTTACAGCCCCATAAAATCGAAACGAGAAACAAGCTGATTAATGCTTTCGATCTATACATAGACATGATGGTGAACACATACCTTTCCACTTTACTTAGGTTATAAACTGCTATTCATTATAGCATGGTATTTCGGGAAGCTAAATAAGATTTTTTTTAAACTTTTGTAATTTATCAAACTGCCAACTTAACCTTTTTTTCATAAAATTAATAGTAGGATAAATCCACTCAATTATGGAGATGAAAAACATGTGCTACCAGGAGGATTTTATAAAGGCAGAAGGAACAGTTTTTCCCGGAAAAACTTATATAGAAGAATTGTTAAAGCCTGTTTTTTATGATCAACGGGATTATTTATTCGATTCAATGTTTGATATTCATCGAGCTCATATTATTATGCTGAAGGAACAACAAATCATTAGCTCTGATGAAGCAAAAAGGATGTTAGAGGGTACGAATATAGTAGCCAAAACAGATCCATCCCTCTTAACCTACAGGGCAGAGTACGAAGATTTATTTTTCATGATGGAGGCGAAAATCGCTGAAGTAATTGGTCCGGAACTAGCGGGGAAAATCCATATAGGCCGGAGCAGGAATGATATGGGAGTGGCGATGTATCGGTTGGTGCTGAGGGAATATTTTTTAAAATTGCTCGACTCCTGTTACCGGTTAAGTGAAATTCTTTTAGGACAGGCCGAGCAGCATGCAGAAACCTATATAACGGGGTACACGCACACACAGCCGGCCCAGCCAACGACACTAGGACACTATTTTTTGGCAATTTATGATGTCCTGCAAAGAGACATCAAACGTCTATTGTCTGCCTATGAAACCGTCAATCGGTCGCCTCTAGGCGCAGCTGCAATGACGACAACTGGATTTCCCATTAGCAGGGTCAGGACATGTGAGCTGTTAGGATTTGAAGGAATTGTCGAAAATTCGTATGATGCGATTGCAGGAGCGGATTATTTGCTTGAAACTTCAGCTGCCATTATGATTTGCATGGTCAATACCGGCCGGTGGATTCAGGATTTCCTCCAGCAAGTAACGAGGGAATATGGAACATTCACGGTTGCGGATCCATACGTGCAGGTGAGCAGTATCATGCCGCAAAAAAGAAATCCGGTTTCGATTGAGCATTCACGAGCGCTTGCCAGCAGCGCTTTTAGCGAGGCTCAGGCGGTCTTGAATATGATTCACAATACACCGTTTGGAGATATCGTCGATACGGAGGACGATTTGCAGCCCCATCTATACCGGGCTTTCAACAAGGCGAACCGTGTGATGAAGCTTTTGCATGCGGTGATTGTCACCCTTAAGGTGAATAAGGGGCATGCGAAGGAAATGGCGGAAAAATCTTGTATTACGATTACGGAATTGGCGGATACGCTTACACGTGACTACGGGATTGGATTTCGTCAGGCACATGAAATTGCGAGCTTCATTGCGAAAAAAACGGCTGAAGAAGAAAAAGAATTGTCGGATTGGAAGGTCGAAGAAGTGAACATAATGCTCCAATCCTTTGTAAATGTAACGCTCACAGAAAAAGCATGGAATAATATCATTTCACCAGTACATTTTGTAAAAATAAGGAGCATTTCCGGGGGACCCAGCCCAAACGAAGTGTTGAGAATGATAGGAGAAAGGAAGAAATGGTTAGTTGCAGAACAAAAGAAATTCGAAAAAATCGTTCAAAAATTAGAAGAAAAAAGGAAATTTCTTTGTGAGTATTCTTTTTAAGCAAACAGAAAAAGCTAGGGCTAGCCTGGCTTTTTTCAACGAGCTTTTAAGGGGAAAATTCGATGTTTATGCAGTTTTGCATAAAAAACAGGAATGTTTTTGCTAAATGAAACGATTCCTGCTTTATGAGATTAATTTTGTAATGTTAATAAAAATAGTGACCGATAAACCGGCCTTGTTATTTGCTGCATGAGATAAGCGGATTGGGTAGGTTCGGGTTTTCTTTTTGTATTCAAGAATTTAATGATTGTGCTGGCATTTCTAATTCCGACACCATGGCCATAATACTTGTCATCACCAAAATAAATGACATTTTCTGCCCGCCAATGGGGCTGTTTTGGATCAAAATCAGGATTATTGAAATGGAGAACATCACCGGGAATGAAGTCATCGCCTTCTTTCGGAAAGACGGGGAGGTCCTCATCAAATTGCCAGTCAAATAAATATAATCGTTTAAAATAAAGATTAAATAATTCCGGTCCTATCGAATAAAGGGTAGCAATGTAAAGGACAATCGCGATCGCAGTCGAACACTCAAAAGCATAAAGCTTCCCGTTTTTTAAAATATCAAGGATTGCAGTAGAGGGTTTTGTGTCGCTCTTTAACAAAAAGCCGCCGTTTGGCAAACGCCGCCAATACTTTTTATTCGGAAATGCATAAGTGAAGGTGGTAAATTTTACTCCACTTTTGTCCAATTGGCTTGCTGCTTTCATTGTGTTGGCCCTAAAGTTTAGTTCAAATATTAATTCATCCATTGACGGATACTCATAGGTGATTGTTTGCTTCACCATCGTTTTCACTATAGCCCGTTGCTCTTTATCCTTAATGATCTTGGAAAGATCCTCAGGTGTGACACTCTGTCCATTTACCATTATCATAAAATATCCCCCTCTCACACAACATCCCTTCCTAAAACATATGAAACTCCAATTCTTAGGGTGCCTGTCACCCAAGAAAGACAAACTAAAGAAAATGTCCACGTAACGTGGACATTTTCTAGGGTATTTGTGTCCGCCTGAAGTGGACAAATTCTACAATTTGTCCACGAACGGTGCCTGTCACTATCATTTGAGTATGCCCTCTTTTATGAGGGTTTTGATGGCTTGTTTGGCGCGTTTTTTGTAGGAGTGGGAGGAGACGGTTTCAATTGCATGCTCGCTGATTTCTTTACATTCTTCAGGATGATTTAAATAGTAGCGGATCAATTCCAGTGTTTCCTCCGGATTTGAAGACACAATGAGGTCCTCACCCGGTGTAAATAATTTTCTCACCGCATCGGTATCGGAGGTGAGTAAAAATCCACCTGAAGCTAATATTTCATAGGTTCTTTGCGTAACTTGTGATTTGTAATTTTGCGGCCCGATAATAATTTGTGCAGAATTATATACCTTATAAGCCTTTTTATATGGTAAATAGCCATGGATCCAATCTTTTGGAATGTCTACCCCGAGAATATCCCCTATTTTGTCCCAGTTTTGACCCCAGAAATCAATGCGAATATTTTCTTCTAATAGTGGTTTGATAAGCGTTCGAAGAGATTGGTTACGATAATGATCCGGGGAATGTTTTAAGACATCCGGATAGCCATTGGCTACGACAGCGATCTTATATTTTAGAGAAGGATTTGAACTAGGATGGTGGACACTCGGTTCATAGCCAAAGTCTAAATGACCTGCGCGAATTCCTAGCTTTTTATAAAACTTAACGAGGGGCTCACTCAATGTAAATACAAAATCTGGTTTCATCCTTAAAATAAGGGGTAAAGAAAAATCTAGTGTGAAGTGAGGGTCTTCAACAGCCCAATAGATATGTGGGATTCCTGAAGCCCTTATCTGCTTCCCAATCAATTCCTGCTTCCAATCGTTGTCATTTTCCTCCCCCCATCCTTCGGAAAAAATAAGATCTGGTTTAAAGTAGGAAATTAAACGGGGAACGGTATTTTCATCTATTTTCCCTGAAACTAAAACTTTATGACCGGCTCTTTTAAAACCGTTGGCTAACCCATACATTAATAATTCATTACTGTCGATAAAAAGAATTCTCAAGTCCGTTACACCGCCTTTTTTTTCTATCAGTATATGTATATTGGACAAACGGGGGACGGCATTTGTGGAAAGTTTAAATGGAATGGGTGAATTTCATCAAACAAATTTCTGCTATTTTCATATAGTAATCTTATCGAGGGTAGAAAGGAACGGTTCGAACCTTCTATTTTCAGTACCTTAAACAGAGGAGGGGAATATAATCGAACATTCAGGTAAAAAACGATACGTAGCATTAACATTTGATGACGGTCCATCGGAATATACTCCTCATATATTAAGGCTTCTAAATTATTACCGGGTAAAAGCAACTTTTTTTATTATAGGAAAGCAAGTCACACAAGCCCGGAAACAAATTTTAAAGCAATTAATTTCAAATGGACACGTTCTTGGAAATCATACTTGGAACCATCCCGACATCACGAATCTTAGCCAAGAGGAAATTATAAAAGAGATAAAAAGCACGAATGAAATTATTAAAAAAGTTACGAATCGGGATGTCGAAATCTTTCGTCCGCCCTATGGAGAGATTACCGATGAGGCCGCAAAGCTTATCTTGGGATTAGGGCTTCAACCTGTACTTTGGAATTTGGATACAATGGATTGGGACCTTTCCATTCAAGAGCCAATTGAAGAACGTGTATCAAGGAAAATTGAAACAAACCATATTATCCTAATGCATGACGGTGGAGGCCGAAGGGAAAAAACGGTCGAGGCTCTTCCGAAAATTATTGAAAATTTTAAAAAACTAAATTATGAATTTTTGACGATTCCTGAATATTTTCAACATGTTTATCACATAAATCTTTAACTCAATTCAAAAATAAAAATGGCTAGAGATTTGCTCTCAGCCATTTTTCATTTTAAAAAACTTCTTACGAAAAGGATAGATAGATAATATAAATAAGAACAACTGCAATGGCGATAATATAGGTAAGAAAAACAGGATTAAGCAGTATAGGATGTCGTCGAATATTATCGTGAATTTCCGAATCAATTTCGCTATTTCTTGTACTGAATGCTCTATGGGTTCTAACTGTATAAAATAACCCGACAACCATGATTAAGGCAATGATCGCTAAAACATAAATCATGATATTCCCACCTTTTTAGCCTATTTTTTGAGAAGGAACAAAATTTTATTCATGAAAGGAGACCAAATATTAAATAAGTTGGGAGGGAAAGATAAATAAAAAAGCACACTTTCACAACGTGTGCTCCGTTTTGGGGTTTTTTACATATTTATCCAAAATTTCCTTGTTTTTTAAAATTAATTCATGCTTAGGGCAGAAGGTTCCAGCGATTTCAATATGATCGAATGCTTTTTGATAATCGCCTAATTGAGCGTAACAAATGCAGAGTTGAAGGTGGGGAATCCAAGTGGAGCAGGCATGATTGGTAATTCCGCCATTGTCAATCGGAGGAAGTTGTGTTGCGAATTGAAACCAATGGACTGCATTTTCAGGGCGATTGATTTTTAAAAAGAAAAATCCTAACTGACAGCAGGACTCGGCACGAGGTGGGCCAAACTTTAATGCATGAAGAGCATGGTTTATGGCATAGTCCATATTTCCCATTTCTGCATAACATTCTGCAATCCTGCCGTGAGCTTGAATTTCATCCTCAATCCAGCGTTTTTCCGTTTGTAAAAATTTATGATAAAACTTGATTGCCTTTTTGTACTGTTGATGGTCATATAATTCATTGGCATAATAATATAAATCCCTTGGGGTAAAAGTGGATCCATTTTTTTGACGCTGTTCGAAAATTTTTAGGTTTCTGTCACTATTTTTATGCATTCTTTTATGCGTAATTGCAATATCGCTGTGAAGCAAATTTCCATGAACCTCAAGATATTCATGTACCGCACCGTGCCATTTGAATTGCTTTTCTCTTTTAACGATTCTCACTTGCCTTAGGCTTACAAGGACATTGCCTGACTCATCAAAGCCGGCAAGATATTTCATGGTAACCGCATCAATGGTAGTGGGCAGGTTTTGTTTTAATTCTTCAAGTTTCCCAATCTCAGCCTCACTAAAAACATCATCGGCATCCATTGTCAGGATATATTCGTTTTGAGCATGGCTAAAAGCAAAATTTCTAGCAGCTGAGAAATCGTCTACCCATTGAAAATGATAGATGTTACAGCCATATTGCTTGGCGATTTCTACTGTTCGATCGGTTGAGCCAGTATCGACAATAATGATTTCATCGACAATATTTTTAACAGAATCCAAACAGCGGTTAAGTGTTTCTTCTTCGTTTTTTACAATCATGCACAAACTAAGGGAAATCATAGGTTTCACCTCCAAAAATCTACCTGTATCTCTTAAAAAGGATGCAGATAGATTCTTCTTAGTTTTCTGGGTCAATATACTTGTTGTATAAAGATCTTACCCATTGAATAGAGTCCGCTGATGTATCAGAATCGGAGGCATATCCATATCCTCCATTTCCTCCAGTAGTGCTGGTAGTACCTGTTGTGCCAGTAACTCCTGTAAGTCCTGTCAATCCAGTTAAACCAGTTAATCCGGTAAGTCCAGTCAATCCAGTCAATCCGGTAAGTCCAGTCATTCCAGTTAATCCCGTTAGTCCTGTTACACCTGTTAATCCGCCAGGACCATTAAGTTCTAATTTTTTAGGCGGAGGGGGTTTTGGCAATTTTCCTCGATGTTTCGGACCTCGTTTAGGTGGCTTTGGTGGCAAATTCATCACCTCCAAGAAATTGATTACTATACACTATTAAATTGTCGGACAAGTTGTTCTAGGTCAAATACTAATAAATGATAATTTTTTTTTATTCATTTGAAAATTAATAAATTAAAAAAGGTTGACTACTCAATCTGTTGAACTCCAAATCGGAAAGAAACCCTTTAATTGGGAAATGATTTTTCTCAAATTCTCTCTTCTTTGTATTAAATAGGTTAAAAGAATTATTAATTCATCCCTGGAAATTTTCCATTCTCCTGGTAATGCCTGGTCAACAATTTCCGCGATTTGTTCATCTGGTATGGAGTCAAGTTTTTCTAATGCTGATTGAAATGGTTGCTTCTGATCGATATAAGGCACAAATTCTTGGTAAACTTGTCCCCATCTGACCTCCATATTATCAATTCTGGAAAATATACTTGTAATATTCCAATTTGACTTTCTGAAGGCATCAGCATGGTCAATCAAAGCAAGAGAGGATGACTGTTTAAACGCTTTTCTACCTAATGGATTTGACATAAATTTGACGACATAGCTATTCCCATCACTGCAACGAAAAAGTTGCGCATGCATTTCGCCAGAACCAATATCTTTGATATGTTCGATAGCATAAATCGTCAATCACATCACCTGCCTTCCTTTAAATAATAGAATTTAGAAGGCTTGACTCTTAAATCCATTAATATAAGATATTATCCTAAACAAGTAATGGTGTAGAATTTTGACCAAATATGAAAAAATATGCGAAAACCATATTAAGAAATATTGTTATATCTAGTCTGACAAAATCGTCCATTTGTACAGAGGTAGAAATCTAAATGGGATGACTCTTACCCACTTCTTCTTTATAATATAAGGGATTAGTTATGACTTAAAATTTCTTGGGAAAGCGCAAAAATAGACATTTCTCGAACTTTTAATCTCGAAAAATGGATTTTTTCGTCGATTTTGAAAATAAATGCTTATTAGGAGAATACCAACATGGATAAAAAAGTTATTGTCTATACAACAAACGATTGTATTGAATGCACGATGGTGAAACAAGTGCTTACACAGGAAGAAATTCGTTTTGAAATTAGGAATATATCGAAGAATACCGAATACCAAAAAGAAGTGGAGAAATTCGGATTCCTAGGTGTACCGGTTACCGTTTTTGAAAATCGTGCTGTTAAAGGGTTTACGAATGAATTGAAGGAAATCATCGAGATGGCTAAGGAAAAGTAATGGCACCATTCGTGGTGTTATTTCGGGCTGGAACATTTGACTCGACAATCGTCCTTTTTTGCAAAGGGGCGATTTTTTTACTTCTTTTTTCCACCAACTAACGGTAAAATAGTCATGGCATTACCAAGAAGGGGAAAATAATTATGAAGCAAACTTTTACGTTAACGGAAAAAACAAAGCAAATCATCATTTTATTGATACCCATTTTAATTACACAGCTTGGCATGTTTTCGATGATATTTTTTAATACGATTATGTCGGGGAGATACAATTCATCTGATCTTGCCGGAGTGGCGATCGGTTCATCGATTTGGAGTCCGATTTTTACCGGGTTAAGCAGTATCCTGCTTGCCGTTTCACCGATCGCGGCACAAAGATATGGTGAAAGGAAAACCAAAGAAGTAGCATCGAGTGTGAAACACGGAATTTATCTATCCGTTATTATCGGTGTGGTAGTCATTGTTCTTGGGGTCCTTTTCCTGGATATCATTCTCGATAAAATGAATCTACAGGCAAGTGTTCGAAAAACAGCCTTTGGCTATTTGGTGGGATTGAGTTATGGAATTATTCCACTATTTCTCTTCAATGTGTTACGGTCCTTTATTTATGCATTAGGAATAACACGTGTAGTGATGGTCATTCTCTTATTATCTCTGCCGATTAATTTCTTTTTGAATTATGTGCTGATTTTTGGTTATTGGGGCTTTCCGGAACTTGGGGGAGCGGGGGCAGGTTATGCAACTTCAATAACATATTGGTTCATTGCCGCAATGACGGTGTTTATTGTAAAAACTCAATTACCATTTTCCTCCTATCAAGTGTTTCATCATTTAAAGGAATTCTCTTGGTCCGAATGCAGGGAAATTTTAAAAATCGGAGTTCCAATGGGGCTTTCCACCTTTTTTGAGACGAGTATGTTTACAGTTGTAACGATTTTGCTTAGTAAATTTAACGTTACTACAATCGCAGCTTATCAATCTGCATTAAACATCGTTTCGTTCCTTTATATGATTCCGATTAGTATTTCAATGGCCCAGACCGTATTAGTTGGATTTGAAGTCGGAGCTGGCCGCTATAAGGATGCGAGGGACTACAGCTGGTTAGGGATTATATTGGCCATTTTGATGGCCGTGGGTACAGGGTTGCTGGTGGTAGCATTCCGCTATGATGTTGCCGGCTTATATTCGAATGAACCTGCCGTGATAAAATTAACTGCTCATTTTCTAATTTTCGCACTATTTTTTCAAATAAGTGATGCCACGCAAGCGACAGCGCAGGCGGCATTAAGGGGCTATAAAGATGTGAATCTTTCCTTTATTATGACCTTGATTGCATATTGGCTCATTTGTCTTCCGGTCGGTTATGTTTTGGCAAATTTTGCAAAGATGGGAGCGGCAGGCTATTGGATCGGTTTAACAATCGGGCTTCTTTCGGCAGGAGTTGCCTTATCGCTTCGTTTAATTTATATTCAAATGCGCAAATATAAAAGTGTCGAAGTTCAGGAAGAACTTGTATAACAGTGAAAAAGCGGTGAATGGGATTCACCGCTTTTTTTATAGCATAAGAATTTATAAATTGCTTTGAGAATGGTCCAGCTCCGGTGCCTGCGCTTTTCTTATGCCGCTTCATTGTATTCTGCAATATTTTGTTTTTGTTTTTGCTGCTGAATCAAAAAGCAAAAGACACCAGCCAGGACAAGAACTCCGCCGAAAATCTGCCATCCGGCAAGACGTTCTCCTAATAACAGCACGGACAAGGCCGTTGCCCCGACTGGTTCTCCCAGGATGCTCATCGAAATGGTAGTTGCATTGACATAGTTTAATAGCCAGTTGAAGATGACATTTGCCAGGTTTGGAATTGTGGCTAATAAAACGAAGATTCCCCATTCGCGTGCATCATAGCCGCCAAGTGGGATGCCAGCCGCAATATTGTAAATCGCTAAAAAAATTGCAGCAATGCCAAATACAGAAAAGCTATAAATCCAATGTGATATTTTTTTCACGATTCTTTGACCAATTAATAAGTACATAACAACCGCAATTACACATAAAAATGAGAGGAAATCCCCTGTAATTGCTTTTTTACTTAAGCCGAAATCTCCCCAGCCAACCATGATGGCTCCAATAACCGCAATGCCCATCATTAAAATTCTTGAAGTGGTGGTTCTTTCTTTAAATAGGAAAAATCCGCCGATCATAGCGATAATCGGCTGTAATGCTAAGATGATCGTTGAGCTGGCAACAGTGGTCAGCTTTAAGGATCCGAACCAGAGTGCATAATGCAGAGCTAAAAATAGCCCTGAAAAAATAAGAAAATACCAATCTTTTTTGGCTATTTTTTTAAATTCTTCACGTTTTCTCCAAGCAAATGGTGTAAGTAAAATACATGCCAGTGCCATCCGATACATACTTAAAATTGTAGCGGGGGCATGGGACCATTTTACAAAAATAGCCGAAAACGAAATGGCGATAATTGAAAAAACTAAAGGAAAAACAATGGATCTAGAGTTGGACTGTTTCACTTTTATCCCCTTATCTATCTATATGATATGAAAATCGTTCATTAAGAAATAATTATAGAACGATATCTATGAATGTTCAATAAAGATTTCTTGAAAGAAAAGCGCAATCGCCTTGATCAGCCCCCGACAAGGCTTTAGGTCCTGGCGGTGAAGTCGTTCTTTGACTTCATCGACAGGAACGAAGCAACCTAGGAAAAAAGCAGTTCATTTTTTCCCTCGAGAGGCTAGGCGCTTGCGCTGGACAATTCTCAAGGACGAAATTTTCTTTCTTATAAATTCAAATGTTGATTCCCATGAAATACCTTTAATATGTAATCAGCATCGGGGACGTTATATTTTTTGTAACCGAGTAAAAACGTTTCATTATCATATGGTACTTCTCTGAAAGACACGTTGGTTGCACCATTTTCCGCTATGATCAGAATGGCATAAGGAGCATAGGGTTTGTGGTTACATCCTAGCGCACCGGGATTCAGGTAAAGACGGTTTTTAGTTTTAAAATGATGGATAACATGATGGTGACCAAAACAAACAATATCCGCTGTCGAGCTGTGGTAAAGCTCATCCAGTTTTTGCTCAGTTGGTTCTTTATCTACTGTTAAAAATTTCTTCGGTTCTTGCAGATGATAGTGTACGCAAAGAAGTTCTTTTTCGTTGTAATTAGTTTGATAGGAGGTGGGAATTCTTTGCATAAATGAGATGAATTTAGGGTCAAGCCGAGCTGCCAGCCATTTATGATGTTCCCTTTCTGCACCACTGCTATAGATATCTCTCCCGGCAATGACATCCAGAATCGCTTCATCGTGATTCCCCATGACATAGGAAATATCCTTTCGTGAACGTAGCAGATCCAAAACCTCATTGGTTTCATAGCCAATTCCGATTAAATCACCTAAACAAAAAATGTGTTCGATTTGAGGATCCCGATCAATATCATCCAAAACCGCTTGTAAAGCAGATACGTTCCCATGAATATCCGAAAAAATTGCAATTTTTTTATCCATATCCATACACTCCAAATTCCGAAGATAAACCTATTCTACCCAAAAACGGTGACAGGCACCATCGATGGACAAAATGGCGAGAATGTCCGTGTGGGATGGACAATGTGTTAAGATTAAGATGGTCTTTTTTAATCTTGATGAATACTGATTACTCTCCATCATCGCTTCCGTCATCCATATCACCATCGGAATTTTTATCGTTGAACAATTTTTGAATGGTCTCCATAATTGTTGGCGGCCGGTCCTCATCAACCAGATGTTCAGGTCTATCTTCCAAAAAGGTTGGAATAGTGAAAGAGTGAATCACATGCTCGCGATTTTTTATCCAAATAACAAAAATAAAACAGATGACAAAAAGTATAAAAATGGTGATGCAGAGAATTTTAAGCATTTGGCATCCCCCTTTTTATACAAATTTATGAAACTTGTCTTTTTATATTCATTTCCAAAATAAGATCTGTAATAAAATGATTTAGAGCTTGGAAGTCACATTTCCAAGCTCTTTTGTCTATTTTTATGTGGTTTTTTTTGGAATTAGTTACTTTCGTGATGGTGCTCATCTTCATGTTCAATCTGAGATTCCAATGGATTAAAGCCAAATGGTCCTCTTGGCACCATCATTTCCACTCGAAAAATGGCCACGATGGTTTCGATGCGAATGGTCAATTCTATCGGAGTCCCTCTACCCCTGCTATGCAAAATTACAACATCCGAACCTACAGCTTTTAACCGACCATTAAAACTTCCTTGAAGAGTAGTAATCTCAACTTCCTTCTTTAATAACTCATTGGCAATTTGATGAAAATTAAAATCTGTCATATCATCAACCTCCTCCTTCCGCTTTACAGTAAATGCAGAACAAGAAAAAAGGTGTATGGGTGAACGGAGGGGGGCTGGTGGTGTCAATTTAAAAATATAGCTTGAATTTTGTATGGGGAATGGTGTAAATATGAATTAAATGATTACGATGACGGATAAAGGGTTTGGGGGGAAATGATGAGCCAAGTCAGTAAAAATAAAGTCCTATTAATATTAGAAGTTTTTTTTGTTTCATTAAAGCTAGGGGTGACTTCGTTTGGTGGTCCGATAGCTCATTTGGGTTATTTCCATGAGGAATATGTACGTAAACGAAAATGGATGGATGAACGCAGCTTTGTCGATCTAGTGGCGTTATGCCAGTTCCTTCCCGGTCCGGCAAGCAGTCAGGCAGGGATGGGGATTGGAATGATGAGAGCGGGGATATTAGGCGGGGTGGCCGCTTTTCTCGGATTTACCCTTCCTTCAATGATTGCACTTACGATACTTGCGCTTCTCCTAAAAGGGGTAAACATTCATGATGCAGGTTGGGTCCATGGACTGAAAATTGTTGCGGTTGTTGTGGTGGCACAGGCAATCATCGGCATGGCGAGGACGCTTACACCGGACCTTAAACGCAAAGGGTTGGCATTAGGTGCATTGGTTGCGACACTACTCATTCCGACTACCTTTACACAGATTGGGATTATCCTGATTTCTGCTTTCATCGGGTTTTTATTTTTCAAGCATACAGACACTCAAGTGGACTTTCCTATCCCTGTACCTATTTCACGAAAGCTCGCAATCGTGTGCCTTACATTTTTCTTCGGTTTATTAATTGTTTTACCTATTCTTCGGGAAGTGAAAGTATTTAATTTGCTCGCATTATTTGACAGCTTTTATCGTTCAGGTGCACTTGTTTTTGGCGGGGGACATGTGGTTCTGCCGTTGTTGGAAAAGGAATTTGTTCCGCAAGGCGTGATTACAAAAGAAAGCTTTCTGGCCGGTTACGGTGCAGCGCAGGCAGTGCCCGGACCGCTATTTACGTTTGCAGCCTATTTAGGGGCAGTGATGAATGGCTGGAAGGGAGCAGTTTTAGCAACTGTAGCAATATTTTTACCGGCATTTTTATTAATCATCGGAACGCTGCCGTTTTGGGATTTGCTTCGCCGAAATCCGAAGCTAAAGGGGGCCATGCTCGCGGTAAATGGTGCGGTAGTCGGGATTCTAATTTCCGCTTTTTACACCCCAATCTGGACAAGTGCGATTCAATCAGCAAAAGATTTTGCACTTGGGTCCATTTTATTCAGTTTGCTCGTCATTTTAAAATTGCCGCCGTGGATGATTGTGATAATTGGAATAATAGGGGGAACGATTCTGTCGTTTTTTTAGTAATTGAAAGGGAAATATTTAACGTAAAAATATTATGTAAACTCAATACAGGTTTAATCAGGGCTGATTTCCTTTTGAAAAATCAGCCCTTCCTTCTGTTAAGAATCGAAAATCGTTTCTCCTATTAACATTACCCTTAACTGTTCAGAAGGCATTTCGCTTATTTCCCAAGTTTTCAATAATCTCTCCAATGCTTCCGGTCCGGTGTCATCCGCTAAACGATAGGCACCGTAATGCATCGGAATAAATCTTTTTGCCTTTAACTCGAGATACGCTTTTACGCTGTCCTCAGGTGAAATATGGGAAACGGCCATAAACCACTCCGGTTCATAGGCACCGATCGGCATCAGGACGGTATTAATGTCAAATCTGCAGCCTATTTCCGTAAATCCGCGAAAATAACCGGTATCCCCGACAAAATAATGTGTTTCATGCTCATTTTGAAAAATCCAGCCGCCCCAATGGGATGTATTAATATCGGATAGAGTCCTCCGCGTCCAATGTTGAGCTGGAACAAAATGGAGGGTAAGTCCCATGAACTCAGTGCTTTCCCACCAATTCATCTCTTTTACACGCTGGAATCCTTTTTTGCAAAAGCTTGCCCCTAAACCAATCGGTACGAAATAATTCGGATTACCTTTTAATTTTTTCAAAGTTGGAAAATCCAAGTGATCATAATGACCATGGGAAATGACGACGATATCGATTTCCGGCATATCTTCGAGGGCAATTCCCGGAGCAGTGAGCCGCTTTTGCACCCCCATTCGTTTCGCCCATACTGGATCAGTTAAGATATTAACCCCATTCATTTGAATCAAAAACGTCGAATGACCAATCCAAGTAAAGGAGGTCCTGCTTTTATTCTCCATTAACTCTTTTATTTGCTTGGTAGGGGATTGCGGAATTTGAGTGGTTAAATCCTTTATTTTGCTTCGCCGTTCTTTCATCCATCGTATCATATCGTTAAACGATTTTTTATTCTGGACATCGTCCATATTGGTATATGTTTTTTTCATGAAATCACCTGTAAAAGTGCATTATTTAGTTAGATTATAGCAATAAATAGGTGATTTCATCAAAAATAAACAATTAGGAATCTGTAAAAATATTATGTAAACTCAATCGAAAAAAAAGTCATAAAAGGAATTCCTTTTATGACGCACGCTTTACGTTGTTATGGTTTCTTTTTTCAAACCAATTTTAAAAATCAAACGTAGAAGCGGGGGAACCACAAAATAGATAAAGAACAACCTGAATAATTGAAAACCGGTGACCATCGATAAATCTGCCTGAACCTCATGGGCAAGGATTCCCATTTGATCCATCCCGCCTGGAGCAACACTTAAAAAGCTGGTCGAAGCTGTAATATGTTCTTGAGAAACAAGCAGGAGGCTCAGTCCCAATGAACCAAGAATCATTACCATTCCGCTAATCAAAGCAAGCGTAATTACTCTTGCTTTGTGCTGTAATTTTTCAGGTTTTAATAACAACCCGATATAACCGCCTATCATAAACTGTGACAAGTCAAGAATCGTGACTGGAAGTGCTGGCCCGTGCAGCCCGGAGATATTCACAATCGCTGTTCCTAAAATCGGTCCCAGCAAAAAGGGGGTGGGGAATTTTAGCCTTTTGGCGAGAATCGCACAAATGACACATATGATGGCCAGCCAAATTATGGATGTATTGGGTGTTTGCACGGTATGTAACAAGCTCTCTGAAGAGACTTTCCCAGTGCCCTGAAAAATTGGTCCAAAAACGAGAAACGGTACGAAGAAAATAATCATCATCAGCCTGGCTACTTGAAGGAAGGTGACAGTTGTAAGGTCGATTCCTTTCACTTCCTCGGCAAAAATAATCATTTGTGACAACCCGCCGGGAATACTTCCAGTCAAAACAGTCGGATAGTCAACTCCTGTTAGTTTCGAAACAACAAAAGCAATTCCGGCACAAAACAGAACAAGTAAAACCGTCATCATCAACATGGTTGGTAATTGTTTTAAGATTTGTATAAGAGCATTTTTTGAAAAAGATAAACCAATGGAATAACCAACAATAATTAGACCTGCATTGCGGAACCAGCTTGGCCAATACAATTGAATTTTTCCCAATCGGGCACCTATTAAAATCGAAGCCATCGGTCCGAGCAGCCATGGTATTGGAGTATGTAAAACCGTGAACAAGATTCCGCCAATAAAGGCAATGGTTATTGACAGCAAAAACCCATACCTTTTGTCATCTGTTTTTATCATTAAATGAAACCCTTCTGTCTATTATTGAATTAAAGTGAGCAGTAACATGATAACATAGGAACGTTGATTTCATGCACTAAAAAGCTAGCGGGATATCTTTGGAATGAAATAATCAGCTAAAATTAAGTTTTTAAACTCATGATCTGCTTTAACATCGTCGAAAAATACAATGGCAGCATCCGTTTTAACAGCAAAAAAGGCGATGAAACTACCGTCATCGTCCGTTTCCCCTATCATTTTAAATAAAAGGCTTGTCTAATCCAAAATTTTCGGTAGTGACATCCGCACTAAAAAATAGTAATATAATTTGGTGAATAATTAATATATACAACTCCGCAAATGGCGGTAGAGGTTCTAGCACCCCTCTTTAAAAAAACTAAGGAAAACAGGTCTTCTTTAGTGGATCTGTTTTTTCTATTTAAAGGAGAGTATTCAACATGAAGAAGGATAAAGCAGTTGTTGTTTTTAGTGGTGGTCAGGATAGTACCACATGTTTATTCTGGGCGTTAGAGCGTTTTGAAGAAGTCATTGCTGTAACGTTTAATTATAATCAAAGGCACAAGTTTGAAATCGAGTGTGCCAAAAATATTGCCAATGAACTTAGTGTAAAACATCATATTTTAGATATGTCATTATTAAACCAATTGGCTCCGAACGCATTGACAAGGGACGATATTGAAGTGAAAGAGGGAGAAGATGGGGGACTTCCGAACACATTTGTTCCCGGTCGAAATCTTTTATTCCTATCCTTTGCAGGTGTTTTGGCAAGTCAAGTCGGAGCGAAACACATCGTAACTGGAGTGTGCGAAACGGATTTCAGCGGTTACCCGGATTGTCGTGATGTATTTATCAAATCATTAAATGTAACACTGAACCTATCTATGGATCAGCAATTCGTCATTCATACCCCATTAATGTGGATTGATAAAGCAGAAACATGGCAGCTGGCCGATGAACTCGGAGCATTGGATTTTGTCAGAGAAAAAACGTTAACCTGCTATAACGGCATCATCGCCGACGGCTGTGGCGAATGCCCGGCATGTAAATTAAGAAAAAGTGGCCTAGATCAATATTTAAGCACAAGAAAGGAGTTATAATCACATGTATGGTTTTCGAATCGTGGATAAACTCCAAAAACTCAACGAAGATATCCAGCCAAATCAATTAAAATATCATTCTAAAAGGGTTCTGGTAAGCAAGGAATTTACCTTTGATGCAGCACATCACCTTCATAATTATGAAGGGAAATGTAAAAACCTCCATGGCCACACATATAGAGTGATTTTTGGATTAAGCGGTTTCGTTGACGAACGCGGTTTAATGATAGATTTTGGCGATATTAAAGAAATTTGGAAAAATGAAATTGAAATTTTCCTTGATCACCGCTACTTAAATGAAACTCTGCCGCTGATGAATACGACAGCGGAAAACATGGTTGTGTGGATCTATGAAAAAATGGCGGAGGCGCTTTTAAAGGAAGAAAGACAGCAAGACTATCACGGTGCAAGAGTGGAATTTGTGAAACTCTATGAAACACCAACGAGCTATGCGGAAGCAAGACGGGAGTGGATGGAGCTTGACTAAACTACCCGTAATGGAAATTTTTGGGCCAACCATTCAGGGCGAGGGAGCTGTAATTGGTCAGAAAACGATGTTTGTCAGAACAGCCGGCTGCGACTATTCCTGCAGCTGGTGTGATTCGGCCTTTACCTGGGATGGATCTGGAAAAAATGATATTCAGATGATGGAACCGGAAGAGATATGGAAGGAACTTAAAGCAATCGGCGGTGATTGTTTTTCATTTGTTACGATTTCAGGCGGAAACCCGGCATTATTGAAAAACTTGGATTCATTGATTCAGATTTTTAAAGAGAATGGAATTAAAATTGGACTGGAAACCCAAGGAAGCAAGTGGCAGGATTGGTTTATGGAGATTGATGAACTTACCATTTCTCCTAAACCTCCAAGCTCGAAAATGGTGACGGACTTTGCCATATTAGACGGGATAATTGAGAAACTGAATGGGTCACCAAACAATGTAAGTTTAAAAGTCGTGATTTTTGATGATCTTGACTATGAATATGCCAAAAACGTCCACCTGCGCTACCCAGATATCCCATTCTTCTTATCTGTGGGAAATGATGACATCAACACATCCGACAATCATTCACTACTTATGCATCTTCTGAAAAAATATGAACTACTCGTCGATAAAGTAATGCTAGACCCAGACCTTAATAACGTAAAAGTTCTGCCACAATTGCATACCCTGCTATGGGGGAATAAAAGAGGAGTTTAAAAAAATCTGCCGTTTTGAGGCAGATTTTTTATTTTCTACTCTGATGGCAATCCTTATTTGGTTTCAAAAATTTTCACTTGATTTCACCCATTCCTAATTTCACTAAAATACTTGCCACTTCCAGACATTTAATTTTCAACCCACTTCATAAATCAGCCAATTCCCGACTTTAGAGAATGGAAATAATGGAAAAGAACCACACTACTAGTATCAATATTAATGAAAAGAGGTATTTTCCATGTTTAAACCAACCGCAGGTGAGAAGTTAGTCGAACTCTTGATTGAATGGGGGGTCGACCATATTTATGGGATGCCGGGAGATTCGATTAACTCCATCATTGAGCCATTACGGAAAGCCAAAGACAAAATTAAATTTATTCAAGTAAGGCATGAGGAAGCAGGAGCCCTGGCAGCTGCGGCCTATGCAAAACTAACCGGAAAAATCGGCGTTTGTACCGCGATAGCCGGTCCGGGAGCCATTCATCTTTTAAACGGCCTCTACGATGCAAAACTTGACCGGGTTCCGGTTCTAGCCATCACCGGCCAGGTCGAATCAGATCTGATTGGAACTGATTTTTTTCAAGAAGTCAATCTGGAAAGAATGTTTGACGATGTGGCTGTCTATAATCAGCGAATCATGTCCGCGGATCAGCTTCCGGCTGTTGTGAATCAGGCCATCCGCACCGCCTATGCCAAAAAAGGAGTAGCGGTACTGACAGTTCCGGATGATATTCCCCGCTTTGAAGTTGGAAAGGAAGCTCGCATCACAACAAGTTTTATAGTAAAGCAAGAAATCCATCCACTTAGCGAAGATTTGCAAAAAGCAAAGGAAATCATTGAAACGGCCGAAAAGCCCATTATTCTTGCAGGGAAGGGACTGCACGGCCATCGCGAAACATTGTTAGCTTTCGCTGAAAAAATCGCCGCCCCAATCATCTTAACCTTACCGGGAAAAGGGGTTATCCCCGACAAGCATCCTTATTGTTTAGGCGGGCTCGGCTTAATTGGCACAAAAGCGGCTTATGAAGCGATACACGAAGCAGATTTACTGATCATGCTCGGTACATCCTTCCCATTCACAGGGTTCTTACCGGGAAAAATAAAAACCATCCAAATCGATATCGACCCATACCAAATTGGAAAACGCTATCCGGTTGATATTGGCTTAGCCGGTGATGTAGGGATTTCCCTCAAATGGCTATCTAAAAATCTAAATGTAAAAACAGACCGTGATTTTTTAGAAAAAAGCCAAGAAACCATGAAAAAATGGTGGGACCGGTTGGAACGGCAAGAAGAGAACGGCTCCGTTCCGCTTAAGCCGCAGCGTGTAATCCGCGCACTTCAAGAAGTAACGAAAGATGATGCGATTTTATCCGTTGATGTGGGGAATGTCACCGTTTGGATGGCCCGCCATTTTCATATGACCAATCAAAAATTTATCATATCCAGCTGGCTGGCAACGCTTGGCTGCGGGCTTCCGGGAGCGATTGCTGGTAGTATAGCATATCCAGAAAAACAAGTGATTGCCGTTTGTGGTGACGGCGGGTTTGGCATGATGATGGCTGATTTTGTCACAGCCGTAAAATATCAAATGCCAATGGTTGTAGTGGTGTTGAATAACCATAAAATAGCAATGATTAAGTTTGAACAAGAGGTAATGGGGAACATAGAATATGAGACTGACCTGACGAATCCTAATTTTGCTCAATATGCAAATGCCTGCGGTGGGATGGGCTATCGTGTGGAACAACCGGATGAACTACTCCCCGCGTTACAGCAAGCCGTACAGCAAAATAAACCATGTATTGTCGATGTAGTTGTCGATGCAGACGAAGCACCATTGCCTGCAAAAATCACCTTCGCACAAGCTGCAGGATATACGAAGCATATGGTAAAAGTGTTATTTGAAGAAGGAAAGCTGGATTTACCACCGTTATAATCGACTGTGTAGGGACCGGTGTTTCATTAACATCGGTTCTTTTTAGCAGTACAGCCTAATATTACCAAAAAAATATTTTTCTTTCTTTTATTAAAGGAATTTAACAATTCCTTTAAGGAAGGGTCCATCTGTCACATATCGACAACTCCCTGCTCCCTTCTCCCTTATAATGGCAAATGGAGAAGGGAGTTGATTTTTGTTCAGCCATTAGCTTTGAATCATGGTCTAATCCTACAATCGCTTTTTGACAGGATTTTTTCTACCTCTTTAACAATTCTGGGTCATATTCGCAACATTTCCAGCTAAATCAATTCGAATTCTATAACGTAAACTGCCGAAAAACCAGTTGATAATTGGAGGTTTTACAAATGAAAAATATCCTTCGAAAAGCAGGACAGGAAAAACGGCAATTCCTGATTGATGAATTATTGAAGTTTGGAATTTATAAGAAGAATAACAAACATCTTTATGAATGGAATTTATGCGAACTTGAAAAAGAATACCAATATATAGTCTCAAATGGTTTAGCTGCAAACAAAAACGATCTTGTACCAGGGTAATACTTAAAAAGCTCCAATCCCGTAGTGGATATGGAGCTTTAACATTATAATTTTTGCAAAAAAATATCCGGCACCAAGGCCGGACCAACAAAAAATATGTTAAAAGGGAGAAAATGAAGAAGAATTTCATTCATTTCTTGTAATTCATTCTACTTCCAAAAAATGAACAAAATATGAAAAAAAGATGAAAGTTGTTTTAAAATGGAGAATTTTTTATCCTGAATTGAATTTTGAAAATTACCAAAAATCAATTAATAATATCATCACCTGTCCTATGCAGACTGCATATTTTGGAGTAAAGGTGGTGATAAAACATGTCGTTTACACTTGCAGATTGGCTGCTTTATACAATGTGGGGCGTTTTTGGACTTATGATCATTGATTTTCTTATCGGATTTTTCCAATCGTTTTGGAAAGGTTCCTTTACTCCTTCCATTGTAACAAATTATTTAAAAGATATTCTTTATCTCGTATTGCCATTAAATATCCTTATCTCAATGTTCTCCATCGATCCAACCGGCTGGATCCTAGTGACTTTCTATTTCATCGGCGGGCTTGGAGTCATCCTCAAATATTTAATGGACATCAAAGGAAAATTCAGTAAGTAATTGTGGAACATTCCTGTGAAACAAGAAAAATCGGGTGGTGCCTGGCATCACCCGATTTTTCTCGACAATAGGCAACTTAAAGGCTTATTCTTCATAAAATATTCTAAATCTTCTGTAAAGGATATGAGACGATGAGGAATTATCGGTGGATTAAGTGGCGTAAAATTATCCTCTGGGTCGCTGCCCTCGTCCTGATCACAGTGTTGATTTGGAGTGGAGGGCCGACAGCCTGGAATATTGCGATTAGTATTCTCAGTTTATTGCTGCAGCTGTTGTTTGCCATGTTATTTATGATTATTCAATTCGTTGCTCTGTTCTGGTTTTTGGCTCGGGGACGGACGTATTGGATTCTGCCCGGGGAAACAGGGGCAACTTGGGATGATTACCGCGGCAACCCTGAGATTGTTGAGAATGCCAAACGGATTGTTACCCTCCTTAAAGGCGTCAAAGAGTTCAAGGAAATGGGCGGTGAGGCGATCCGTGGGCTGCTGCTCTGCGGACCACCCGGTACCGGCAAATCCTATTTAGCACAAGTTATTGCAAACGAAGCGCAGGTTCCTTTTGCCTATGCATCGGCGCCAAGCTTTCAAAACATGTTCTTTGGCGTTGGCAACCTAAAGGTGATGGGCATCTATCGTAAAGCTCGCAAACTCTCAAAGGTATATGGCGCCTGCATCATTTTTATTGATGAAATTGACGCCATCGGAATGAGCCGTCAAGCAGGAGGGGCCGGGGGCGGAATGATGGGTGGTTTAATGGGGATGGGCGGATCCGGGCTCCTCAACGAACTCCTCCTGCAAATGGACCCCCCCAATATTGATAATTCAAAAATAACAAAACTGCTTCGCTCCCTTGGGCTCCGGCGCAAGAAAGCCGATCGTCCTGCAGTATTGACCATAGGAGCGACTAACCTCCCAGACGTCCTTGATCAAGCGCTCCTTCGCCCCGGCCGTTTTGACCGTAAGCTTTGGGTCGATTCCCCAGATTTTGATGGCCGGGTGGACGTCTTTGAATACTATCTTCAAAAGGTCAAGAAAGATCCCAGCATTACTGCCGAAAAAGCGGCACTTGACACCATTGGGTATAGTCCAGCACAAATAAAGCATATCGTGAATGAATCCGTCGTCATTGCCCATCAACGCGGGGCCATGCTTGCGAGTTATGATGACTTCCGAGCAGCCATGGAAACCTATGAGTGGGGGCTGAAACAACCGCTTAGGTCCATGAGTGACGACGAAAAGCGAAATGTCGCGTACCATGAAGCGGGTCATGCTGTTGCACAATATTTATTAAAGGCCCATGAACGGGTTTGGAAGGTGACCATTATTCGCCGGGGCGGGGCATTGGGCCTTGCGGCAACTAAACCGACGCATGAACGGTATAATCGAAGCGATGATGAAATTCTCGCGGAAATCCAAGTTTGTCTCGCTGCCAGGGCCGTTGAAGAAGAGTTTCTTGGAAAAAAATTAAACGGAGTGACCTCGGATTTGCAACAGGCAACATTATTGGCTGGTGCTTATCTCGGTGCAGTGGGAATGGGCGACGAGCTGTTTAGCTTTCTTGCCTTAGGGTCACAAGCCGAGGGGCTTAAGGCGCTTCGGACAAAAATTAATGAATTGCTAAAGGAGCAAATGCTTGAAGCAAAGAAATTGGTTCGCCAACACGCTGATTTCGTCCATATGATCGCGGCGGAACTGCTCAAACAAGGGGATTTAACCGGCGAGGAGATTGAGCAAATTTATATTGGGCTATATGGCCATGGCCGTCCGCAGCCGGCATAGGAAAAAAAGTTCTTATTTTAATTTATTTCAAAAAAACACCTTCGCAAAAAATTTCTAATGAGCGAAGGTGTTTTTTCTTTTTATATTGCCACACTTGACCTTTAACATAGTTTTTTTGCAAAAAAATATCCGGCATATTAGCCGGATCATCAAAAAATATATTAAAAGGGGGGTTATGAAAAGGAATGTTTCCGTTCCATGTCTATATCTTAACCCCGAAAAATGAATAAAATATGAACAAACTTTTAAGGTTCATGTAATTTAGGATCTAATCAATTTCAGTAAGTTCAGATACATGGACAAGCAGAAAATTGTACTTATAACTTTCGTCTTGGATTTCACAAAAATCGGAGGAATATTGATGGTACAGAATATACTTCTTCCCTTGATACAGAACACGTTTATTTTTCAAAATGAACAACACCTTTCTAAAGTTTAAGCGGTTAAACATTACACAATATGTAGAAATACTGTTGAATATGACAAATTTCTACGACTTTTTGACTGAACATCGTCATAATCTGTAATTAAGTAACCTAAGGAAAAAAGGTGCAAACGGCCGACATCACGATCATTCTAAATAGCATCATCATGATTACCCCTTCCAATTTGAAAAACGTTATAAAAATAGCATAGAGTAATTTTGTTAAGATATTATTTTGTTCATGTAAATTTTCGATTAATATATGCTTTCTTAAAAAAGCTACTTTAATTTCTCATAGTGTTCAAAAAATACTTTGAAGAGCTGCTCATCACCGCCGCGATCAGGATGGAGGCATTTGAGCAATTTTTTAAATTCCTTTTTTAATAATGATTTATCAACGGAGTCATCCAGACCAAATAAGGAATTATATGAAAGTGGAGGGGCTGAGGCAAGAGCATACTCTGCTTGTAACATCTTTTTTAGGGAACGAACCTTAGCTTGTTCTATCCGGACGGAAGTTCTAAGCTGTTCGATTTCTTGTTTTAATTTCTGGTTATCATGGAAGGTTTTTTCCCATTGCTGAAAATCGACTCCAAATCGCTTCGTGTTTTCTTCGATTTTCTTTTTAATGATAAATGCTGCTAAATCACCGGGATTTACAAGATAGTCGATTTTAATATTTTTGGCTCTTCTCGCTGTGATTTTTCCCTCTAGAATCCACTGGATCACCATTAATTCACTATCCGTGATTCCTTCTTGTTTTAAGTATTTTGTTACTTCTTTTACATTTAACATAAGACCAACTCATCAATCATTTTCAGATTTTACACGCTAATTTTAATCTACCATACTGAAAAGATTACATGTTTACCAGATTATTTAATTTATATTAAATATTTTTTTCAAAATCAACACCATTTCATTTAGACAAAGGAAGAGCTTATTCCTGCATCGAATAAAAAATATATAATATATTGATTAATTTCTTAAAATATAAGGAGGACGATCAATGATTCCTACCATTTTAATACCTGGAATTCAAGGTACAAAACTTGTGAATACGAACACCCTCAATTTTGCATCGGTATATGAACTCTGTCCTACCTATAAAGACGCCATTGTATTTAAAAACGGAGCGGAATTTAATTTATTTAATCCTGATCATTGTCAATCTAATATATCGGACAGGATGATTATTGTCAGATAAATTGCATGGGGGTCTGCATACCAAATCTTGCATCCCTCACTGCACCCTAAAAAAGAGTTAATAAAAGGTCTTATCTTTAAAAAAGATTGATTATAAAAAACTCTTTAAACAATGATTTCATATTCAATAGATAAAAAAACGACCAACTTTTTGATGGTCATTTTCTACAACTCAAGCACCCGTTATTTGAACAAGACGTAGATCGGATACATAAACATTATTTTAATGATAAACAATACAACTATGAGCAAGGCAATTAAAACATAACACACTTCCAATCGTCATGGCTAACTACAACTGGAAAATTTAAAGCCTTGCTCGAATCAATACCCATTCACCATGTAATAATTAGTGCATATAATTAATTGGGTATATAGTCATATCTGAACCGCTCTTGTTGCGGTTTTTTTCTTGCAACAAAAAAGTACTCACATCTATTGACCACTCTTCTTTTCTTCCTTTTCCATGTCAGCACGGATAAGTTCCGCAAAATGCTCAAATATCCTCATTTCTTCGAATCAAATAAAACGATTGCTATTAATGTTGGTTGTAGTGTTCGCACCGTTCAAAATACTGTCAAGAAAGCGGAACAGCTAAACATCTTTGTCGTGTCTCCTCAAAAGAAATGGACGAGTTGACAGGAAAATTCCGTCAAACTACAAACCTTATTCAATTGTTGGCTTTTGCTCCTTTGAAAAAAGTCAAAAAGGTCATTGTTGAGGCGATTAGAGAGGTTAAAAATAAGGCTCAAATCGTCGCTGAAGAGGTTTCTAATGTAATTGCACCTAAGAAGGAAAACAACCTTCAAAAAAGCACGTATATTCCTAAAAATGGAGGTCAAAACAAGCCTAGAAACGGCTATCAAAAGTCTGTTAGATTTGAGATCATCCCTGACCATATAAGAGAGGATTTTGTCGCACCAGTACCACAAACGACCGCAACCAAGGAAAGCATCCTTGCAAGGTTGAGGAGTGCTGGGTATTAGAGGAGGTAAATAATGCTTTCAAGGAAAATAAAAAAGAGCACCTGAATCAGCCACTCATTCATCTTTAGGTTTTATGGTTAATGCTAATAGAAGGGAAATAACTCCTTTTTGCAGAAATATAAAACGAAAGGAGTTTTGTTAATGCAGTTTGATCTTTTGGATAATGGTATTGATTCACTTAAAGCATCTGGGGACATACTTTTGGATTATTATCTTGATTATGAATTTGAAAGGCACCAAATAAAAGATGCAGTTTTTCACTTTATGCACGGTGTTGAAATAGTAAGTAAATATTTATTAAGCCAGAAAAATGAGGAATTACTATTTAAAAAATTAATTGAGTATCAAGAAGCAAAAAAGAAAATGGAAGACAATAATTTATCTAGTGTATTTGATGCAAATCCTGAAATAAGAACAATTGACGTCATGACTGCATTAAAACGACTAGATAGCCAAACAAAAGTAAAAATTGATGGGGAGTTATACGATTCATTAGATCAAATTAGACTATTCCGAAATCAACTAACCCACTATACAGTTAACTTAGATGATGGAGAATTTGTTTCTTTAGTAACTCTCATAAGGAGAACGTTTGAACAAATATTAACTTTGTTCGAAAAAAATATTCCTCAATTTAAGAATAGGTTTAAGGAATTAGCTAGAGAGGAGCCTGTAACGGAATACGATGAGTATCTTGATAGGTTAGAGACTTTAGCTTTAATGGCATATGAAGATGCAAGGTTAGACTATGAGGCTGACAGGGATGATATATTAGAAAGTCAAGCTATGAGGGATAAAGATTAAGCACTCTAAAGGGGCTGTTGACAAATAATGATTTCAAGCAAAAAGAAGACGAGACTATACAATATATAGCGTTCGTCTTCTTTTTTAATACTTTATTTTGTATCTTAGAGTATGGCGATTTAGTTTGGTAGATTATTACAGATAATCTTCATATGTTTCACCAGTATCCCAAGTGTGCTTACATGTAGGGCAAATCATATGGTAACTCCCTTGCGGTCTAGTTAGTTCTGTAACAATATTCCTGCAATCACCATTTTGTGAACCTCTCCTTCACACTTTGGACATTTCTCAAAATATTTATCACTTAAATATATGGAGCTATTCTGTGCATAAAATTCAAGGTTATAATGCTCTTTAGGATCAACCTCTTTTAGTAGTCTCTCTAAATTATTGTAGTACACCATTCCAATTTCGTCAGCATATGGCTGTAAGTTAGGGTGTAATCTTGAATCATCACCTTTTTTGCAGAAGTCATTTTTGTTGACTGTTATAAAGTAGACCTTCTCAAAGGTGCCTTTATGATTTTTAATAAAATCATAAGCTGTAAAGAAGATTACTGCGTCTGCCATTTCATTTTTGTTAGTTTTATCTTTTAGATTTTCGTCATCAGGACCAAAAAAAGGGGCTCTTTTATTAAGGCTCATTTCTACAACTATGGAATCAACATCGTGGTTCCTTTTAGGTATTGTAGTTAAATGTGGATCCTCAATATGCTCACTTAAATTTCTAGCTCTTATTCCAAAATTGTAACGGTAATTTCTAGCTGCCATTTTTACTAGAAGATCTATTTGGGCATTGAATGATACTTTTTCCTTTTCACCTTCCATATAATTCGAAAGGATTCTATGTCTTTCAATTTCTTTAACAGCATTTCTATGGTACTCAGCATCTTTGTTAGTCTTATGCTTTTCCCACTCATACTTTACTTGTTCGGGAACGATAAGTTTTATTCTCCCCATTAATAGACAACTAATGAATTTATTATAGACTGTTGTTGGAATAACATCGGGTTGAAATAGATAAATTAATAAATTTGTGTCTAATACTACTCCGTATGGTCGATCTAATAAATAACTTGAATCTGGTGAATCTTTCATCTGCATTAACATTCACACCTCACGTATTGGTAATACCTGTATATTCGGCGAGGCATCTCTATATTCCTTCTTGAACTATCCTGTCCCTATAGTTTAAGTACAAACCTTCACAATCTTTATAATATTCCTAAAGTCAATGTATAATGTAACCATCGATAAATACAGGAGGAGAACTCATGAACCAAGAGATTGTGTACAGTGAGGAATTGGACTATATCGAGTGTAAGGGTTGCGGTTGGGACTCGGATATTGGGTTATGTACATGTGAGGAAGAACAGTAATTCAATTTAATGACAATCATTAGCCACCCCTCAAAAGGATGGCTTTATTCATTTGCATCGAGAAGGATCGTGTCTCATGAAATGAAATCTAATTTTGTTGTAGAGGCTCTCAGGAACACTGATATTGTTTTGAGAAATCGAAATAAGATTCCATTTCGGGAAAAAAGTGTGTTCCAAAGTGGGAGCGTGGTCGCGCTGGGGAGAGCCAAAATCATTTGGGAGGTAGGGGGGATGTCCTTCCCCGTATTAAACAATAACTAGCACTAAACAGCTTCAAGTGTCTCCAGAGTGGCGTATGTTCTTAGTTTATACTTGTTCTCCTAAAGCACACCCGTTAAAGGCATAAGAACTGTACCGCCTCATATAATCATAAGGGGTGATTAATGTGAATTTTAAAACTAAATTAGAAATTAAATTGAATTTTTTAAAAATCACCGAAATAGTCAATACTGGAGTTTTGCAAATCGGTAGTTCTGGTCCTATTAAACGGCAAGCAATGTTGCCTGAATGGTATCAAATACATCCACCAGTGGCACCAGGTGCGGGGGTAATATTAGCACCAGCTGTCCCTTTACAATCAGCTGTACGTGCTCCTTTACAAGCACCTGTACTAGAAAAAGATAGTATGAATAAATAGCAAAAGGCTTAAGGGTTTTGTCTCTTTCTATTGGAAAGGATTTCTCATTGAGCCTCAATCGGTTTTTAAGTGTTGGTGGGCATGATAAAAAGACCCCACAGGCTGACCAAAGCTCACAAGGGAGCCTCTCATTAATTATTTGCCAATCATGAAGGCAATTTGTTGCTTGTTCGGAAGTGCAACGTCCATTTCAAGGAAGCTAGCCACACCGATAGCGTATTCAGACGATGGGACCGTTCCGATTGAAAGTGCGGCGATATACAAACAGTCTGTTTTAACCTTGACAGTAAGGAAAAAATGGAGTCAAGTAGCCATGCATCCTTTGTTCTTAAATGACGGAAGAGTGCAAACTCTCATTTCACGATTCTTTTTAAATAATACTTCTGTAAATTCTACTGGTACTCCCTGGTGGTCGGTTATAGATGGCTCGGTCAATCAATTAAAATGATTGGATGCCGAATATTCCTGGTGATGGGGATAAGCATATAAGTTTGTTTTCATAATTTTGATTGATACTATTGTAGTATCATCTTTAACTTGAAAGGACAAAAAGTTATGGCAAACATTCATATACCCTTATCTGTATTAAATTTAGCACCAATCCGTGCGGGACAAACGCCGAAACAAGCTATTGATTCAATGGTAGATCTGGCACAAGCGGTTGAAAAAATGGGCTATCAACGCTATTGGATTGCAGAACATCATAATTCACCGACACTCGTCAGTTCTGCAACCGCTCTTTTAATCAAACATACATTAGAACATACTAACACCATCCGCGTCGGCTCCGGAGGCATTATGCTTCCAAATCATTCTCCGCTCGTCGTCGCAGAACAATTCGGAACGATGGAAACGCTGTATCCAAATCGGGTTGAACTTGGCCTGGGGCGTGCCCCTGGTACAGATATGATGACAGCAAATGCCCTTAGACGATCAAAAAATGATTCTGTCTATACATTTCCGGAAGACGTGCAGGCATTGCTTACCTATTTTGGATCAGAGGAACAGCAAGGCTATGTAAGAGCCTATCCGGGAGTTGGAACCAATATCCCGATTTATATTCTTGGTTCATCCACAGATTCCGCCTATTTAGCTGCAAGTCTGGGGCTGCCTTATGTATTTGCTTCCCATTTTGCACCGACCTTTATGGAAGAAGCAATTTCAATCTATCGACAACGGTTCCAGCCATCTGAATACCTCGACCAACCATATATGATGGTATGTTTAAATCTAATTGCTGCGGAAACAGATGGAGAGGCTGAATGGCTGTCGACAACGATGCATCAATTTTTCCTAAATATTGTCCGTAATACAAGAAATCCATTACAGCCTCCAGTAGACAACATGGACGAGATTTGGACGCCAATGGAGAAAGAAATGGCTGCTCAGCGGACAAATGTGGCATTACTAGGCAGCAAAGAAACCGTTCGCCAGCAGTTGATGAGTTTCCAAGAAAAATATGATGTGCAGGAGATTATGGCGGTTTCTTATATTTTTGATCCTGAAAAACAGAAACGGTCATATGAAATTTTAAAAGAAATTGTTGATGAAAAATAAGAAAAGCGGAAGCGCCTTGCTCAGCCTCAGGCATAGCACAAGCCAATCCGGCCGAAAGGTTGTTCTTTAACCTTTTGGACGGATTGGCTTGTGACCTCGAGGGGCTAGGACGCTTGCGCTGGACAATTCTCGAAGCTGAATTTTCCTTCTTATCTCATAAAGAAAAAACGGCACTTTTTCTGTGTCGTTTATTTTTTGCGTATTCAACTATAAAATCATATAATGAGGACACTTGCTTGAAAGGAAGAGAACGAAATGGATCTTACACTTAATAAACTGCAACAATTGCATCAATCCGTTCAAAAATTGGAAACCGTTCTTCAGGAAGTTTGGACGAATGTGGATGACCTTGAAGAGGACCCTGGTTTCAAGGATTTAAAGAAGAACGCAAAACAATCCCAAAATGGTCTTATGGAGAGACTTATTGAATTTAATCAATTTCTGGAGGAGATTCCTGAAGACGGAACAGCGGCAGTTGATTTTGAAGATGCCATTTCAGAATTGATGGATTGGATTAAAGAATATAAATAAATTAGGGAATAAGCCAGTGAAAAAGGTAAACTCTATACATAGAAAAGAATGTTAGAAGGAGAATACCTTGTGAATCAATATGAATATGAAATAACTGAAATGATTATCGATGATGATTTTACAAGTGAAGAATATGTAACCGTAGAATTTTCTTACGACCAAAAAGAGTATTGTATTACATACAAAAAATCTGACCTCGAGCTAATTAACATCTGGGTTTTTGAAAATGGCACATCCCTTCCAGCAAAAATAACCGAAGAGATGATTGAATCCATTCGGGAAGATGTTCGAGAAAAAATTCAAAAATAAAGGGATAAAACTGGTGATTTTATCCCTTTATCCTTTGATTATTTAGTAAGAACGCCTAAATCCAAAACTTTATACAATTCATCGAGTTTCTGAATTTGATAGGTTGGCAGTATATCCGTTTGATTGGATTGTAAATTTGGGTTAAACCAGCATGTATCAATTCCGGCATTTTTGCCGCCTTTCATATCAGAACTTAATGAATCGCCAATGATTAGACAATTCTCAGTTGAAAAGTTTGGAATTCTTGAAAAAACATAATCGAAAAATCCTTTAAGAGGCTTTTGGAATCCGGTTTCCTCTGAGACAAAAAGATCCTGGAAAAACGGATATAGACCCGAATCACTTAGGCGTTTATGCTGGGTCTCGGAGACACCATTTGTTACAATATATAAATCAAAATGATTTTTTAGCTCGGATATTAATTCCAATGCTCCTGGCATAAGTTGATGACTTTCTGCCAACAAACTGCGGTATTTCTTTTCCAGTAAAGCACCATCTTTTTCAAGGCCGTATTCCTTAAAAAGAAGTGAAAAACGAGAATTCAAAACGCCATCAAGAGTGAGTTTCCCTTCTTCAAAACCCATCCACAATCCAGTATTTATTTTTCTATAACGGTATTCTACCTCGGTTGTAAGAGGAAAATCCTGTTCCTCGAAAAGCTTCCGTAATGCGAATTTTTCCGCTGCATCAAAATCCAATAATGTGTCATCCACATCAAATAATAAAGTTCGATATTTTTTCATAGTAATTTCTCCGTTTAGATAATTTAGAAAATTCTGCTCGTTCCTCTTAACCTATATTAATAAAACTCTATCAAGTGGATTTAGGAATGTCAATGAAAAATGGGGTCTGTGCCCTATGGTTTTCTCCATTAAAGTAAGGAAGACCCCAACGGTGAATACGTCCATAAAAAATAGTTCAAATTAAGAGGGAACAGATATGAATAAAAGTAATGGAGGAATATTTTTATGAAAAAGAGTGAGAGAATATCGGTAAAGATTGTTTCAAATGAGGCTGTTGTTGGTAAACCTTATCTTGATATTGACCGGGTGATTCTTGAAGGTAAATCAGGTCATTCATATAATGATGCAAACAAGCGGAAATAAGAATAACTTGAATTAATAAATGAAGGTTTTATCGGCTTCCATTCAAAAAAATCTTGAGGAGTGCCCGGATTGATGATTTGAACGGAGGCATGTTTCTATTTACGGTATCCACCCATTAATTTGTAAAATCGTCAGCCCAATTTCAATCACAATTAGAATGACAATAATCCATTCCACGAATAGCCCCCTAATCGAGTGACTAATTGTAGAAAAACCATCCATAATATTGTACAAAATCTCCGTTTTGCTTTTCAAAATTTTATAGCGGTCATTTAATTCGAAGAACTCCATCATCTTATCGTAAAATTCATTCGCAGTGATACTGGACCAAGTAATATCAGGCTTATCCAAAATCATGATATAGGCAAGGGTGTTGTACTCATGGCGGACGATTTTCGCTGTCGTTCTGGCTAGCTCCTTATTACCGATTCTTAGCTTTCCTTTTTCAAGCCGGTCAATCATGTTCTCAAGCTTGTCGTGAATTTGTCCAAGCTGTTCTTCCGTTTTTTCAAGTGCTGCCGATTTGGCAAGAACTGTAGAAATTAACTCGGGGTAGAAACTCTCATATTCCGGCACCACTACATATTCGTCGGTCAACTTAACGGTTTCGGTTTCCCAAACGTGCAGGCTGTAATCATCCGTATATTTGTATGCATCAATGAGATTAATATCCGGTTCAAAGGAATGAACAAAATGAAAGAAAAGCTGGATTTCATTGGCGTCCAGATGATTGATGAAAACGACGCTGCCAAATGAAAATACCAGAACCATTTTCGCCTCCTCGACTTCATGTCCAAGGATGAATGTAAGAATATCTCCCTTCAAAATCAAAGGCTCTTCCCAGGTGAATTTTTTCGGAATGCCGCAATGAATGGCGATTTTGTTTAAATCAATTTCATTCGTAATAGCAAATGCTTTAAAGGTAAAGGCCTTCATTTAGATCACTCTTTTCGGTGAAATGGTCATGCTTTTTTATCATTCTATTCATTAAAAAATCAAATTTGACCATTTCTTTTTAAGCAAAGAATTTTCTGATGAAGCGATGTTTATATTTTTTCAATGAGTTGGTACAATGTGATTAAATAAAAAAGGGGGAGAACAGATGTACAGCTTTAAAAATGATTATAGTGAAGGGGCACATCCGAGAATTTTGAATGCGTTCCTAGAATCTAATTTCGAGCAGGAAGATGGATATGGGGAGGATCAATATAGTCGAAAAGCGGCAGGTCTTATTAAAGAAAAAATCGGTACGGCAGAAGTAGATGTTCACCTATTATCAGGCGGGACGCAGACAAATTTGATTGCGATTTCAGCTTTCTTGCGGCCGCATGAGGCAGCGATTGCCGTAAGTTCCGGGCATATTTTAGGGCATGAAACGGGAGCAATCGAAGCGACCGGGCACAAAATCATTTCAGTGGATGCTAGCGATGGAAAAATCACCCCATCTCACTTAAGAGCAGTACTGGACGCTCATCCCGATGAACATATGGTGAAACCAAAGCTTGTGTACATATCGAATTCTACTGAAATCGGGACAATCTATAAGAAAAACGACTTAGTGCAATTGCGGGAATTCTGTGATAAAAACCATCTTATTTTATACATGGATGGCGCAAGACTGGGGTCCGCCCTTTGCGCTGGCGAAAATGATCTCGAATTAAGAGATTTGCCTGCAATTGTTGATGCCTTTTATATCGGCGGAACGAAGAATGGAGCTCTCCTGGGTGAGGCTTTAGTAATTTGCCGTGATTCTCTTAAAGAAGATTTCAGATATCATATGAAACAAAAAGGTGCCTTGCTTGCAAAAGGCAGACTTTTAGGTATACAGTTTTTGGAATTATTCCGGGATAATTTGTTCTTTGAATTGGCAATGCATGCGAACAAAATGGCAGAATTGCTCAAGGAAGAAATGTGCGAGGCAAAAATTTCATTTCTGACCGATTCTCCTACGAACCAAATCTTCCCGATCCTGCCCAATTCGGTGATTTCTGATCTTGAAAAGAAGTATGGATTTCATATTTGGGAAAAGGTGGATGCAGATCACACCGCCATTCGATTGGTAACATCTTGGGCAACAAAAGAAGAGGTTGTTTTGGGATTTATTGAGGATTTTAAAAAGATTATACAAAAAAAGTGAAATCGTATATGTTTTAATGAAAGGTCTTGGGGGAATGCTCACGTTCAAGTCAAATCGGCTGGAGGACAAAGTTTTCGAGATTTCAGGAAAACTGTCTCTCCAGAGCGGTTGGAGGGACAAAATCTACGAGGGTACAAAAAAAACTGTCTCACCCAAGCGGCTTGAGGGACAGAATTTCTGTGATTTCTAGAAAAGCAATCCTTCCAGAGCAGCCTCACCCGGAAGGACTGAGTTTTAAATTAAGCCAAGACGCTTCAAGCCAAAGTGTACTCCATCTTCTTCGGCTGATAAAGTTACCATATTCGCAGCCTGCTTTACTTCATCGCGGGCGGATCCCATCGCAACACCCATTCCCACTAGAGAAAGCATCTCAATATCATTTAATCCATCCCCGAACGCAATCGCTTCGTCCGGAGCAATTCCGAGCTTTTCTAATAATTTTGTCACCCCTACAGATTTGTTGGATTTAGACAAATTCACATCACAGGTTCTTGCACCCGATGTCCATCTTCTAAAATCTAATTCCGGAATCTTCATTTGATAAGTTACCTCATCCTCTAAATCACAATGGAGGAATAATTGATAAATATCTTGTTCCATCCAAAATTGAGGGGGTGCAAGTTCTAGCTTCAATGAATCATGCATGTATGCTTCTTGAACGAATGGATGACTTAAGTCTGAAACCGTAAAATGCGTACCCGCTAAAAAAGTAAGCGGATGCTGATAATCATGAGACATTAAAAGAACTCTTTCTAAAACCTCTTTCTCAATGGCATTCTTGTATATTTCTTTCCCTTCATGATAGGCGTTGGCCCCATTAAAAAAGACCATCGAGTCCACACCTGTATCCTGAATAATAGAATTTGAAAAATAGGGAGCTCTTCCTGTAGCAATGACCACTTTGATATTTTTATCTCTTAATTTCTGGATGGCATCAAATGTTGCAGAACTAATAGTTTTGCCGTGGGGAAGAATCGTTCCATCGATATCTAAGATGACAACCTTGTAATTCATATAATACTCTCCTTACAGTGCTAAATCTTGTAACCTATAGAATAGTATAACATGTTTTGAAAAAGCAACTTCGCAGTTCGTCCAGGCTGATTTTTCTGGAGCAATTAATTGGAATTTAAGGGGAAAATCGGGTAACCTGTAAAAGTACTTTTTTCATGAGAACAAATTTAAATAAATGGGGGATGGATGAATGGCGATATCAGATCATAAACAATCCACGATTGTGGCTCTTTTGCTCGCAGGAACGTTTATTGCGATCTTAAATCAAACTTTGATGATTACAGCAATTCCTCCTGTTATGGATGAAATGAATGTAACTGCCAATAGTGCACAATGGTTGACAACGGTTTTTATGCTGGTGAACGGAATTATGATTCCAGTCAGTGCATTTTTATTGGAGAGATTTACGACAAGACAACTTTTTATATCGGCCATGAGTATTTTTGCTGTGGGGACCTTTGTTGGGGGATTGGCACCCAATTTTGAAATGCTTTTGTTCGCGAGAGTCATTCAGTCTATTGGAGCGGGAGTCATGCTGCCCCTTATGCAAACGGTATTTTTAATGATTTTTCCGGTCAACCGCCGTGGGTCTGCTATGGGTTTGGTCGGACTTGTTATTTCCTTTGCACCGGCAATTGGCCCAGCCTTGTCCGGATGGGTAACCTCGCATTTTTCCTGGAGAGTACTGTTTTTTATCATTTTACCAATTGCCCTAATTGATATTTTTATTGCCTTTATTGCGTTAAAAAATGTAACCGAAATCTCCAAACCAAAGGTCGATGTGATTTCGATTATTTTTTCATCGCTCGGCTTTGGCGGTCTCCTTTATGGCTTTACCTCCGCCGGAAATAACGGCTGGACCAACGCAATTACCATTCTAACACTTGCCATTGGGGCAATTTCATTGGTTCTATTTATCTCCAGACAGCTGCGCTTAAAACATCCGATGCTTGAATTTGGGGTGTTTAAGTATTCCATTTTTCCGTTTGCTATCATCATTGGAATGATTGGTTTCATGGGTTTAATTGGCGCGGAGACGATCATCCCGTTGTTTATGCAGAACATGCGTGGATTTTCCGCTTTCGAAGCCGGCCTTGCCCTTTTACCTGGGGCGTTGGTGAGCGGATTTAGTGCTCCGATTGTCGGAAGAATTTTTGATAAAATTGGGGCAAGATGGTTAGTGATGATTGGTTTAACCATCATGACAGGAGCTTCGTTTGCTTTTACTCGTTTAGGACCTTCGTCGACGATGACCTATATTACCGTCCTATATGGAATCAGGATGCTGGGTCTGTCGATGGTGATGATGCCGGTTGCCACATCTGCCTTGAACCAATTGCCAAAACGATTAATTCCCCACGGAGCCGCTATGGATAATACCATGAAAATGATCGCAGCCTCGGTGGGGACTGCGATTCTTGTTACGGTCATGACGACAACAGCGGAAACAGCAAAACAGCGCACGGAGATTGCACACCCGGATATGTATG
Organism: Bacillus sp. MUM 116; assembly: GCF_001866655.1. Classification (GTDB taxonomy): domain Bacteria; phylum Bacillota; class Bacilli; order Bacillales; family Cytobacillaceae; genus Neobacillus. The sequence continues at coordinate 40,599 of NZ_MLYR01000141.1, forward strand.
GTGCGAATGTAGCTTTTATGGTGGTTTCGATTCTTTCGCTTATCGCGCTTATCCTTTCCTTTTTTGTAAAAAATAACCGACAGCCAGAAGGGGAAATGGGAGGAAAGAACAAAGTAAGTGTTAAAATGCAGGAATAATACTTGAATAGGCCAACGAAATTAAGTATGAATATTCTTAACAATCACAACAAGCTGATGTATAATAATCTTCATTAATAAAATAGGAAGGTTTTAAAAAAATCATGAACTCAAATTTCAAAGAACAAATCGAACAATTTAAACTACGGAACCAAAACCGTGGCCGGTTGCTTGTTAGCTGTCCCGACCAACCGGGGATTGTTTCTGCCATCTCGCAATTTTTATTTTCTTATAATGCGAATATTATTGAATCTAGCCAGTACTCAACCAATCCAGAGGGTGGTGAATTTTTCATCCGGATTGAGTTTGAGTGCCCCTTATTAAAAGAAAAAGCAAATGAAATGAAAGAACAATTTATTGAGATTGCTAACAAGTTTTCAATGAAATGGAAGTTAACACCTGTTTTTAATGTGAAAAAAACGGCAATCTTTGTCTCAAAAGAACTGCATTGTCTCTTGGAGCTTATATGGGAGTTGCAAGCAGGAGATTTAATGACCGATATCGCTCTTGTGATCAGTAATCATGAAGCGGCACGTGATGTCGTCGAAGGTCTTAATATTCCATTCTATTATATTCCAGCCAACAAAGAGATTCGGGAACAGGTAGAAAAAGATCAGCTTAAGCTTTTAAAAGACTATGATGTCGATCTCATCATTCTCGCCCGTTACATGCAAATTTTAACACCGAATTTTGTGGCGGCTAACCCGAATAAAATTATTAACATCCATCATTCGTTCTTGCCTGCTTTTATTGGCGCAAGACCATATGAACGGGCATATGACCGTGGTGTTAAATTGATTGGGGCTACTTCACACTATGTAACCAATGATTTGGATGAAGGGCCGATTATTGAACAAGATATTGCCAGAGTCGACCATCGGGCAAATGTCGAAGCCTTGAAGAAAATCGGTCGGACTATTGAACGAAGTGTCTTGGCTCGCGCTGTAAAATGGCACTTGGAAGACCGAATCATTGTTCATCAAAATAAAACCATTGTTTTTTAACACATAAACTCCCCTCACTCTTCAGTTAGGGGAGTTGTTTTTTATAAAAAAATTCTAGTATGGAATGGTCTGTCCTTTCGGATATCTCTCTTTTTTTCAAAAAAATATTTTATCGACGATAATAATGCAGTATGATTAGATAAGGCTCTTTTCGTAAACTTTGTTGCTTTTGGACCATAATAAG
>NZ_MLYR01000142.1 GCF_001866655.1 Bacillus sp. MUM 116
TCCATTACGAGCAGTGGGTTCCCCCATTCGGAAATCTCCGGATCAAAGCTTACTTACAGCTCCCCGAAGCATATCGGTGTTAGTCCCGTCCTTCATCGGCTCCTAGTGCCAAGGCATTCACCGTGCGCCCTTTCTAACTTAACCTAAAAGGTTTTTACTCTTAAAATAAGAGAGAAAACTAAAATGGCGATTTTACTCGGTTTTTACTTGGTTACTTCTTCTATACGATTATCTAGTTTTCAAAGAACGATTTTAGACGTTTAAAAAACGTCGTTGGTGGAGTCTAGGGGGATCGAACCCCTGACCTCCTGCGTGCAAAGCAGGCGCTCTCCCAGCTGAGCTAAGACCCCATATAGGGAATGGTGGGCCTAAATGGACTCGAACCATCGACCTCACGCTTATCAGGCGTGCGCTCTAACCAGCTGAGCTATAGGCCCCTACCAAAATAATTTATTAAAAGAAAGATTGCTCTCTCAAAACTAAACAAACAAGAAACGTGTACCAACAAACCTGCTTTGTCTGGCTCATATGTCCAGCTTATATCCTTAGAAAGGAGGTGATCCAGCCGCACCTTCCGATAC
>NZ_MLYR01000143.1 GCF_001866655.1 Bacillus sp. MUM 116
TGTTCTTTAACCTTTTGGACGGATTGGCTTGTGACCTAGAGGGGCTAGGCGCCGGAGCTGAACCATTCTCAAAGCAATTTATAAATTCTTATACAATGAAAAAACCAGCTTCCAATCGAAGCTGGTTTTGCTTTAACATATGTAGCCGCAATTGCCGTATAGATATAAGAAAGTTTTAAACCACCACTCCTCAAAGTGGGTGTTCGCAGAAACCTTCCTGCCTGTCCTCTATGTCATATAGACAGAGGCCTGTCATTTCAGTTTCAATATTAAAACTCCCTTTTACAGCTTAAAGGTTAAAACTTTATTATGATTACGTACAATGCAGCTTATATATGTATTTTACTGCAGATAGCTCAATAATACAATGGTTAAAAATCCCAAAAATATTATTTAATAATTTGTAATTCTTTCGGGAATTTTGTTAATACCTTAGCTCCGTCTCTAGTAATATAGATATCATCCTCAATACGGACCCCTGCTACTTCAGGTACATAAATTCCAGGTTCAATTGTATAGACCATGCCTTCTTCAATCACAAGCTGATTGGTTTCGGTCATAGAAGGATATTCATGAACACTAATTCCAAGACCGTGTCCCAAGCGGTGAGGGAAGTACTCGCCGTATCCGGAATCGGCAATAATTCTGCGAGCCGTTAAGTCAACCTCTGCAGCTGTCACGCCAGGCTTGCTAGCCTCAATTGCGGCAATCTGTGCTTTTAACACTGTATCGTAAATTTCTTTTTGCTTATCATTGATATCTCCGTAGGCAACCGTTCTAGTAATATCAGAGCAGTAACGATCAACGACAACACCAAGGTCGAATAAAACTAAATCACCTTTTTTAATTTTCGTTAATCCTGGATTTCCATGCGGCGAAGCTGCATTTGCTCCTGTTAAAACCATCGTCGCAAACGACATTTCTGTGACGCCTTTTTGCTTTAATGCATATTCCACTGCATTCAGTACATCCAATTCTGTTTTGCCTTCTTTGATTTCGCTTGCTCCAAATTCGACAGCATAGTCTGCGAGTGCACAAGCCTCTTCAATAATTTTTAATTCTTTTTCGTCTTTTATCATCCGTAGAAGTCGCAATTTTTCTTCTGCGGAAATTAAAGCGGCTTTTGGGAAAATGCTTGAAAGTTGTTCGTACCTTTCCACATTCATATGTTCTTTTTCAATCGCCGTTTTTGATACGGAATTGATTCGTTTTTGAATGGAACGTTGGATCATTTCCCAAGGGTTTTCAATGTCGCTGTATCCAATGATTTCATTCTCCCAGCCGGAGCGTTTTGCATCATGAACTTCCATGGACGGGCAAACAAGGAATGGTTCTTCTTGTTGAAAAACTACTAGAGCCAGCAGGCGTTCATGCGGGTTTGTAAAATAGCCGCTTAAGTAAAAAACATTTTCAGAAGAGGTAATAAAGCTTACTTCAACTTCATTTTCTTTCATCCAAGATTGAAGTTTTTCGACACGCTGATTCATGTTGGTTCCCCCTTAATATCAATTCCTACTCCCTGAGATTATCAATTTAAAGCCTAAATGTAAACAAACTGTGCTTAGTTTGGAAACGGAAGAATTCAGTTCAGATTTTTGCTAAAAACTCTATCTTTTGGGTAAAGTTATTTTGTTAGGAAGGAAATTCTAATTTTTGCATGGAAGTAATAATACAAACCAAAGCGAGAGGAGTATTTATCAATGAAAATTTCTTATCACGGACATTCCATTGTTCAAATTCAAACGGAAGGCAAAACGATTTTAATTGACCCGTTTATTCGTGGCAACTCTTTAACTGACCTAAATGTAGAAGAGGTTAATCCGGATGTTATCATCTTAACGCATGGTCATAACGACCACGTAGGGGATACGGTTGAGATTGCCAAGAGAACCGGTGCCCTTGTTGTCGCAAACGCAGATTTGACCACTTTTCTTAGCTGGCAGGGAGTTCAAACCCATGGGATGAACATTGGCGGTGCTTATCAATTTGACTTTGGAAAAGTAAAATTAACACAAGCCTTTCACGGTTCGGGGTATGCAACTGTTAACAACGAGATTGTATACTGCGGTATGCCGACAGGGGTATTGTTCAGTAATGAAGGAAAGACAATCTACCACGCCGGTGATACTGGATTATTCTCCGATATGAAATTAATCGGTGAACGCCATCCGATTGACATTGCATTCCTGCCAATTGGAGATAATTTTACGATGGGACCTGAAGATGCAGCCTATGCTGCCAAGCTTTTAAACGCAAAAACAGTTGTGCCGGTTCACTTCAACACCTTCCCGCCCATTAAACAGGACCCGAACAAATTTATCGAGCTTCTTGAGGGGCAAAACGGTAAAGTCCTCCAGCCAGGTGAAGCAATAGAATTATAAGGAATTAGGGTTTTCGTCTACTTTTTTTCTTCCCCATTGCATAAAAATGATACAAGCAGGTATTTAAGGGAGGAAAAAATGTGAAGAAAAACAGATATTTATTATGCCTTTTGCTTTGCGGAGCCATGCTTTATTATGCGGTTCCTCAATTATCTGTAACTGCTGCGGGGCCAAAAGGGATTTTTTCACTAGCGTGGCTCTCCTTGGCGCTAATGGTGATTGCCGGTAATTTAACGGGGATTCTTTATAGTCCGAAAAAGGCAGTTCAAAAACAGCAGACAAATCGCAACAAAAGAAAATCTCGCATGTTTCATTAAACAGGTGGACAATTTAGTTCCGAAGCAAGAAGGTTTTGTCCCTCCAGGATAGCTGGAGGGACACTTTAATCCTAAAGCAAGATAGTTTCGTCCTTCCAAGTGTAAAACAAACAACCTTAAAACAACACATTCAAATAAATGTAACAATCTGCATTGTCTAGCTCCAGCACCTAGCCCCTCTAAGGAAAAATATGAACTGTTTTTTCCTAGGTTGATTCGGCCCAGCCGATGAAGTCAAAGAACGACTTTACCGTCTGGCCATCCAGTGCTAGTCGGGGCTGACTAAGGCGCTTCCGCTTTTCTTATTGTATCAAGGCTTTATTAACTTTATAATAAATCTAATGAAAATCCCGGAAAGTCATTGCTTAATGAATGGGAATTTAAAATAAAGGGTGACGGCCTTGGCTACAAAGCATGAACAAATTTTACAATATATTGATGATCTTCCTGTAGGTGAAAAAATCTCTGTCCGCCAAATCGCTAAAGCGATGAATGTAAGTGAAGGCACAGCCTATCGAGCCATTAAGGAAGCTGAAAATAAAGGATTTGTCAGCACAATCGAGCGTGTTGGAACCATTCGAATTGAACGAAAGAAAAAAGAAAATATTGAAAAACTTACTTTTGCAGAGGTTGTAAATATAGTAGACGGTCAAGTTTTAGGGGGAAGAACAGGACTTCATAAAACTTTGAGTAAATTCGTAATTGGAGCAATGAAATTAGAGGCGATGATGCGCTATACTGAAGCGGGGAATTTATTAATCGTCGGAAATCGGACACAAGCTCATGAGCTTGCCCTGAAAGCAGGAGCGGCAGTCCTGATTACTGGTGGATTTGATGCGGAAGATCAAATCAAAAAGCTTGCAGATAAACTTGAATTGCCGGTCATCTCAACCAGCTATGACACTTTTACCGTTGCAACCATGATTAACCGTGCCATATATGACCAATTAATTAAGAAAGAAATCATTTTGGTAGAAGACATTTTAACTCCATTATCGGAAACATTTTTTCTAAAAACATCTGATAAAGTTTCGAAATGGCATGAATTAAATCAACAAACAACCCACAGCCGTTATCCGGTTGTTGATCATAATATGAAGGTTCAAGGGATTGTTACCTCAAAGGATATTTTAGGGCAGGATATGGATACAACGATCGATAAAATCATGACGAAAAACCCAATGACGGTTAGCGGCAAGACAAGCGTTGCCTCGACAGCCCATATGATGGTCTGGGAGGGGATAGAGGTTCTACCTGTTGTAGATGATTCGAACCGTTTGGAAGGCTTGATCAGCAGGCAGGATGTGTTAAAAGCACTGCAAATGAATCAACGCCAGCCCCAGGTAGGCGAAACGATTGATGATATTGTAACGAACCAAATGGAATTAATGTCCGGAAGACCAAAAGGGGAAGAGGTCTACTCATGTGAAGTCAGTCCGCAAATGACCAACCATTTAGGGACCATTTCATATGGGGTCTTTACAACTATTGTCTCCGATGCGGCAAATCGAATTTTACGAAGCTATAAAAAAGGGGATCTTGTCGTTGAAAATATGACGATCTATTTTCTTAAACCCGTTCAAATGGAAAGTACATTAGAAATCTACCCAAAAGTGCTTGAAGTGGGACGGAAATTCGGTAAGGTAGATGTAGAAGTTTTTAATGAAGGCATCTTAGTTGGAAAAGCGATGATGATGTGTCAACTGCTTGATCGAACTTAAAGACAGAAAAAGCCGCTTCCTGAACAAAGCGGCTCTTACTATTTACCTTCATTAAGGCTCTTGGCTTCTCTAATCGCGAATGGCAGATAGTGTTTATAGGCTTTATATCCTGTCCAGGAACTTAAGCCGCCAATAATAATGAAAATAGCAGCAACAATGATGCTAACAGTTGTTTGTGATAAATAAACGGTATTAATCCCGAAAAAGAAGACAAAAAGTCCAAGAGCAATACTTGATTTCGCTGAAAGCCATTTCTTTTCAGCAGGACGGTTGCTTCTGAAGTACTTTGTTTTATAAAATAAATATAGTACAAATAATAAGACAATTAAAATAACGAGTACTGACATTTTTTGCTCCTCCGAACTTTTAAAAAATCATCTACTATTGTACAGGTTATCATCAAAAAATGCCAGATACGGTTCGAAACGAACCAGAAAAAGGAGACGCCATGCAGGAAAAAATCTTAGAAACCATTAAAAAATATGAAACCATTATTGTCCATCGCCACGTTCGACCGGATCCTGATGCATATGGATCACAATGCGGGCTAGTTGAACTGTTAAGGGCATCATTTCCGGAGAAAAAGGTATATGCGGTGGGCAAAGAAGAACCTTCTCTTAACTTTATGCAGCGGCTGGATAAAATTGAGGATGAGGTTTATAACGGTGCACTTGTGATTGTGTGTGATACGGCTAATACCGAAAGAATTTGTGACAAACGGTATACATTAGGGGATTTGCTGATAAAAATTGATCATCATCCGAATGAAGACCCATATGGGGACCTTTTATGGGTTGATACAAGCGCGAGCTCTTGCAGTGAAATGATTTATGATTTCTATTTATTAGGGAAAGATCAAGGACTAAAAATGAATGATAAAACTGCCAGATTATTATATGGTGGGATTGTTGGAGATACAGGAAGATTCCTGTATCCAAGTACAACAGAAAAGACTTTTTCCCATGCTGGAGAATTAATCCAATATAATTTTTCAAGAACAGAACTATATGACAAAATGTATGAGCTTGATTTGAATATTATAAAGTTAAATGGTTATATTCTGCAAAATTTTGAATTGCAGGAGCATGGAGTGGCCTCAGTTATTCTTTCCAAGGAACTTTTAGAGGAATTTGGGGCGAAGCCACCGGAAGCTTCCTTATTGGTTAGTACATTAGGAGATGTTAAAGGAATTATGGCCTGGGCCTTTTTCATCGAAGAAGATGACCAAATTAGGGTTCGCCTTCGCTCAAAAGGACCAGTGATCAATGGAGTAGCCCGAAAGTTCAAAGGCGGCGGACATCCGCTTGCTGCGGGTGCTTCGATTTATTCGTGGGATGAGGTAGATTTGGTTTTAGATGAACTTCGTAAAGTTTGTGAAGCCCATTCTTAATCAAAGATTAAATGAAAAATCGGCCCCATTTTTTATGGGGCCGGGAAATTATTCATCAAAGCCAATTTCAAGTTCAATCGATAGAGTAGTATAAATAATCATTTTTTTTACTTGCAGCTTGTATCTTTTATTATTAATTTTCACTCGTTTATTTTCGATGATTTTTGTAATCAATTCCTTACTTTTATACACGGTATCCAAGTCCTTTGCCAGCATCATACTAATATCATCCTTAACGGACTCCTCAGTTTCAAAAGTACCTAAATAGTCAAGCTTGTACTTTTCCCAGTTGGTGATTTTAACATTTATTTTTTGTACCGTAATTTGTTCGATATTCCGCTTATTGATTTCTTTATATTCCTGCTGCCAAATATTGATATCCTTTTTTAATTCTAAAATATCATCTTCCTGTTTTCGGATCTTTTGTGTATGCTTTTCCTGCCATACCCCGAAAATATATAAAAATATGAACCAGCTGATAGCCCCTCCAATAACCATACCTGAAAAAAAACGCTGCCAAGAGGGTCTTCTATAATAAGGAGGTATTCTCATGATAAATGCTCCTGAGTTAACCAATTAATCAACAGCGCACCCGTTTGGGCACCGCCAAGTGCGGAAAGAATTAAGAGGATTTGTTTAAAAACATCTTTTGTCTCAGCATTAAAAATTCCTCGCTCAAAACTATAAACGGCGTCAAAGGTTCCACCGATTGCTGCTACAATTGCCCAAATTCGAAGGGCTGAAGACAAACGGGCAACGGCTGTCAGCGGAGGTTGTCCTGTAAGGAAAGAGGCAATCCCTCCAATCAATGACCCGCCTAGGAGAACGCCTAAGGCAATAAAATAGCTTTCAATAAACGTAGGAAAAAAACCAATCTCTTTCATGTTTTCAACCGCCCTTACCCAAAATCAGTTATTCCTCTACTCATTTATATGGACAAAGCCTAACGAATATGTTTTTTGCACTGTAATTTTAGTATTGTCTAGCTCCAGCGCCAAGGGGCTCTAGGTTACAAAAAGCTACCTCTTTTCCGTATGGGAACATATTTTCTTTTTTTCCATGAACCTCTATAATAGGAGATAGATAATCGTTTTAAAGGTGTGATGTGACAAATGTCTTTTATTCACCTGCATGTATATAGCGCGTACAGCTTATTAACAAGTACTGCATCTGTGTCGGATTTGATTGAAAACGCAAAGAAAAAGGGTTTTTCTTCCATGGCGATAACAGACCGAAATGTCATGTACGGAACAATCGAGTTTTATAAATTATGTAAAAATATGGATATAAAGCCCATCATCGGTTTAACAGTTGATGTTCAACGTGAAGAATCAGAAACGGAGTCCTATCCGCTTGTCTTACTGGCAGAAAATGACGATGGCTTTAAAAATCTTTTGAAAATATCAAGTGCAGTTCAAACAAAGTCACCAAACGGGATTCCATTTAAATGGTTAAGACATTATGCGAAGGGGCTAATTGCCATCACCCCGGGTGTTGAGGGTGAAATCGAACAATATCTACTAGAAGGGAAAGAAGATCTGGCAGAGGCTGTGGTCCAAAAGTATAGTGGGATTTTCGGAAAAGACCATTTCTTTCTCTCGATTCAAGATCATCATTTAGAGAATGAAAGAATGATAAGAAAACAAATTCTATCCCTTTCCAAAAAAATACATGTGCCCATCGTTGCAACCAATTGCGTTCAATATTTGGAGAAGGAAGACACTTTTGCCCATGAGTGCTTGCTTGCCATAAAAAATGGTGAAAAATTTAACGATGATCATCATGAAAAATTGGAGAGCGATCAGTTTTATTTAAAAACACCCGGAGAAATGGTCGAGGCTTTTTCTGAAATACCGGAAGCTTTAGAAAATACAATCGAAATTCAAAAGCGCTGTAATGTAAATATCGAGTTAAATAAAACCTTTCTTCCTGTATACCCAACGGAAAATGGGATGCCGGCAGAAGACTATCTGGATATCCTTTGCAAAAAAGGATTGGCAGAGCGAATCACTACCCCGACCGAGGAATATCAAAAAAGGCTTGCCTACGAATTATCGGTCATAAAACGGATGAAGTTTAGCAATTATTTTTTAATTGTTTGGGATTTTATGAGATATGCACGGGAGCATGGAATTTTAACAGGTCCGGGAAGAGGATCGGCAGCAGGGTCGCTTGTTGCCTATGTGTTGTATATTACCGATGTTGACCCGATTGGTCATCATTTATTATTTGAACGTTTTTTGAACCCGGAAAGAATCTCCATGCCTGATATTGATATTGATTTTCCAGACCATCGCCGCGACGAAGTAATTGAATATGTGGCCGAAAAATATGGTGACCTGCATGTTGCTCAAATTGTCACCTTTGGAACGCTTGCTGCAAAAGCTGCATTGCGGGATGTCGGCAGAGTTTTTGGATTAAATTCAAAGGAACTGGATCATTTGTCAAGACTTATTCCGTCTCGCTTAGGAATAAACCTTAAAGAGGCTTATCAAGAATCGGAAGCATTAAGAAATTTTATTCAAGAAAATCAATTAAATCGCAAGCTTTATGAGACGGCATTAAAGCTTGAGGGGCTGCCTCGGCATACCTCCACCCATGCAGCAGGTGTAGTCATCAGCGAAAAACAGCTTGTTGAATTAATTCCCATTCAGCAAGGAAGCGGGAATGTTTATTTAACACAATATTCCATGGAGTACCTTGAAGAAATTGGGCTGTTAAAAATGGACTTTCTGGGATTAAGGAATTTATCGCTCATTGAATCGATTTTGGCTTCGATCCAGCGAAAAACCGGGAAAAAGGTGGATATTGGTTCGATATCTCTTAACGATCCTGAAACGTTTGATCTATTAGCCCGAGGGGAAACCACTGGGATTTTCCAGCTTGAGTCCGAGGGAATGAGAAAGGTTTTAGTTCGTTTAAAACCATCGCGCTTCGAAGATATCGTGGCGGTGAATGCATTGTACCGCCCGGGGCCAATGGAAAACATCCCCTTATTTATTGACCGAAAGCACGGACGAAAGCCAGTTGTTTATCCACATCCGGATTTAAAAAATATTCTTGAGAATACATATGGAGTGATTGTCTATCAAGAGCAGATCATGCAGATTGCCTCAACAATGGCCGGTTTCTCTCTTGGAGAAGCCGATTTATTAAGAAGGGCCGTTGGGAAAAAACAAAAGGAGACACTGGACCGTGAACGAACCCACTTTGTCCAAGGCGCCTTAAAGAAGGGTTATGATCAATCCTTGGCGAATGAAATATATGATTTAATTGTCCGCTTCGCCAATTATGGATTTAATCGAAGCCATGCGGTTGCCTATAGTATGATTGCCTATCAGCTCGCTTATTTAAAGGCTCATTATCCGTTATATTTTATGGCTGGGTTATTAACAGCAGCGGTTGGAAATGAATCCAAAATAGCGCAATACATCATGGAATCAAGGCAAAAGGAGATCCATGTCCTTTCCCCTTCCATTAATTACAGCGGGTATTCATTTCAAGTTGAAACGGAAGGAATCCGTTTTAGCCTAGCAGCCATTAAGGGAGTTGGCGCTGCTGCCCTAAAGGAAATCTTTGCAGCAAGGAAAAAGAAAAAATTTGAGGATTTTTTTGATTTTTGCGGCCGTACGTCATCAAAAGCAATCAACCGTAAAACACTTGAAGTCTTAACCCATTCCGGAAGCTTTGATGAATTTGGAGAAGACCGTGCCGTCCTGCTTGCGAGTTTAGATGTTGCAATCGAACATGCCCAGCTCATAAACCCGGATGATTCAAGCCAAATTGACTTTTTTTCCGGTGAAGAGTATTTTCCAAAACCGATGTATGTACAGGTTGATCCTATCAGACTTGAGGACAAGCTTGCCTTTGAAAAAGATGCACTTGGATTTTACCTTTCGAATCATCCTATTTCCATTTATGAAAAGGAGTTAAAACAGAGGGGTGCTCAGGCTTTATGTGAGCTTACTGTTAATAGAAATAAGGCGATTTCAGGAATTTATATTACCAGTTCAAAAAAAATTCGTACAAAAAAAGGTGAATCAATGTCCTTTCTCATGATTAGTGATTCAAGTGGTGAAATGGAGGCTGTGGTATTCCCTGCTGTCTATAGGCGATGTTCAGCCATATTAGAACAAGGGAAATTTGCTGTCATTGAGGGCAAAGTAGAAGAGAGGGAAGGGAAGCGTCAGTTTATTATCCAGCAGGCTGCCGAAATGGAACACTGGATTCAAGAAAATAAGCAAACGGCGCCTGTGCTGTATATCAAAATTGTTGCGGAAAAGCAGGATGAACCTTCATTAAGACAACTATTTTATTTCTTTAAGGAAAGTAAGGGAGATACTAGTGTTGTATTGCATTACGAATCCACCCGAAAAACAGTACGATTGGCTAGTGAATATAATGTCCATCCTACTCCTAAATTAATAAAAATATTGAGGGATTTTCTGGGCACGAATAACGTCGTATTAAAAGAATAATTCTTTACAACTATCAAAGATATGTTATAGTGATAAGGAGACGGGTGTGGTCAGACCACTCCTAATCGGAGAGATCAAGGCAAATATAAAATACTATTAGGTGAAAATTAAAGGGGTGACTTAGCTTGACTTTGCGTGAAGAAGCGCTACATATGCATCGTATTAATAAAGGAAAATTAGAATCAAAATCAAAGGTTCAAGTTCGAAATGCTAAGGATTTGAGTTTAGCATATTCACCAGGTGTAGCAGAGCCTTGTAAAGATATATATGAAAAACCAGAAACAGTTTACGATTATACAATGAAGGGAAATATGGTTGCAGTTGTGTCCGATGGTACAGCTGTTCTTGGCCTCGGTAATATTGGACCGGAAGCTGCATTGCCTGTTATGGAAGGAAAAGCAGTTCTTTTCAAAAGCTTTGCCGGAGTCGATGCTTTCCCAATTTGTTTAAATACAACCGATGTTGATAAAATTGTTGAAACCGTAAAGCTTTTAGAGCCAACTTTTGGCGGTGTCAACCTGGAAGATATTGCGGCACCGAATTGTTTTGTGATTGAGGAAAGATTGAAAAAAGAAGCCAATATCCCAATCTTCCATGACGACCAACATGGTACTGCAATTGTTACGGCTGCAGGACTCGTTAATGCGTTAAAGCTAGTCGGTAAAAAAATGACCGAAATTAAGGTTGTTGCAAACGGTGCCGGTGCTGCGGGGATTGCAATTATTAAATTATTATATCATTATGGTGTCAGAGATATTATTATGTGTGATACAAAGGGAGCCATTTATGAAGGCCGTCCAAATGGAATGAACGCTGTCAAGACTGAAGTGGCAAAATTCACGAATCGTGATAATATAGCTGGAAGTCTTGAAGATGTTGTTAAAGGAGCAGACGTCTTTATTGGGGTTTCTGTTGCAGGTGCCCTTACAAAAGAAATGGTTGCATCCATGAATGAAGATGCCATTATTTTTGCAATGGCCAACCCGGATCCGGAAATTATGCCTGTTGATGCAAAAGAAGCAGGGGCAAAGGTTGTTGGAACAGGAAGATCTGATTTTCCAAACCAAGTTAACAATGTACTAGCATTCCCTGGAATTTTCCGCGGTGCGCTTGATGTTCGTGCGACACATATCAATGAAAAAATGAAAGTGGCCGCTGTTCAAGCGATTGCGGGGTTAATTTCGGAAGAAGAACTTAATGCTGATTATGTCATTCCTGGACCATTTGATCCTCGAGTTGCCCCAGCAGTAGCAGCTGCGGTTGCAAAAGCTGCAATGGAAACGGGTGTCGCTCGTCTAAAAGTGGACCCGGAAGAAGTAAAAGAAAAAACGATGAGGCTTGCTATTATCGGTAAAAAGTGAGTGATATGGTAAGTGTCAAATACGAAAGTATATCTCGAAATTGTAAAGCAGTTAAGAGAGATGATTAACGCTGACGGACTTGAGTCCGGCGATAAAATACCATCTGAACGGGAATTGTCAGAGCGCCTGAATGTCGGGCGCTCTTCCGTTCGAGAGGCCCTTCGAGCATTGGAATTGCTTGGATTAATTGAAACAAGGCGCGGAGAAGGAACTTTTATCAGAGATTTCCGTGGGAATCAGCTGGTACAACTTTTAAGCACATTTATTTTACAGGATGAAAAAGCAAAGCAAGATGTTTTTGAAACGAAAAATCTGATTGAAATGGATTGTCTCCGGTTAGCCATTCAAAGAATGGGTAAAAAAAGTATTTTAAACCTCATTGAACAGGTTAAAAACAACCAATTGGATGATGATGAGTTTTTTTACCGAATCATTGAAAATGCCGATAACCATTTATTTTTAAGAATGTGGATCATTTTAAAGGATTACTATAATTCACTTCATTTAGGATTAATCGATTATAAACACGATAACTATCTTTTTCTGCTTGAAGCATTGGCGGAAAAAGATGAGGAAAAAACGCTAACCGCCTACCGGAATCTGCGAAATTTGACTTCCTTTGTGACAAATACTAACAAATTTTGAACCTCAAATCATATATAGTGGAAACAGACAAACTATGCCTGAAAATGGGGATTTTTAATATGTAAGTGGTCTTGCCACTTTGCAAAAAACATAAAGGTATGAAGTAATGGAAGAATAGAAAGACTTTTGATTAGAAGAGTGTAGGACTTGCCTGAGGGCTTTAAGATCTACCAATGAAGGAGGTTATTTTTTGCTAAAAGACCTTTTTACAAAAAACAATACAAAAAAAAGAAAATATGCAACGATACCAACTGAGATAGTAAAAAGTGATGTTCCTGAGGGAATCATGACTAAATGTCCTTCATGCAAAAAAATCATGTATACGAAGGAATTAAATAAAAACCTAAAGGTCTGTATACATTGTGGACATCATTTTCAAATGAATTCAAGAGAGCGGATTGAAAGTTTTCTAGATGAGGGAAGTTTTGAAGAACTAAATGAAAATATGATTTCAAAAAACCCTTTAAACTTTCCAGATTATCTTGATAAGCTTGAAAAAGACCGAGAAAGAAGTAAGTTAAATGAGGCAGTTGTGACAGGCATTGGAACGGTGAATGGTCATAAAATTGTTGTAGCGATTATGGATGCCTCCTTTCGAATGGGAAGTATGGGTTCGGTGGTTGGTGAAAAAATAACACTAGCCATCGAGAAAGCCGGTGAGCTTTCTGTGCCGTTTATCATTTTTACTGCTTCTGGCGGTGCCAGAATGCAGGAGGGAGCATTAAGCCTGATGCAGATGGCAAAAACCAGCGTTGCCTTAAAGACATTTAGTGATCATGGCGGATTAATTATTTCGATGATGACACATCCAACAACTGGCGG
This sequence comes from Bacillus sp. MUM 116, assembly GCF_001866655.1. GTDB lineage: Bacteria > Bacillota > Bacilli > Bacillales > Cytobacillaceae > Neobacillus. The sequence continues at coordinate 13,116 of NZ_MLYR01000143.1, forward strand.
GGTTTCCGCAAGTTTTGCCTCATTAGGAGATTATAATTTTGCAGAACCGGAAGCATTAATTGGCTTTGCGGGCCGCAGGGTTATTGAGCAATCCATTCGCGAAGAATTACCGGAGGATTTTCAGACATCGGAATTTCTTCTAAAACATGGACAGCTTGACGCAATTATTTCACGACTGGATTTAGTTGAGCAAATCACTAACATTCTTGAAATTCATCAACCTGGAGGTGAGCTTGAATGGTAGGGGAATTGGAATTTGAACGCCCAATTATTGAATTGAGGAAGAAAATCAGCGAAATAAGGGAATTTACCAAAACGGCGGACGTTGATCTAAGTTCTGAAATTGAAAAATTGGAAGCGCGTCTGGAAAAACTTGAAAAAGATATTTATGAAAATATAAAGCCTTGGGACCGTGTACAAATTGCCCGTCACCCAAATAGGCCGACAACCCTTGATTATATTGCTGAAATATTTGAAGGATTTTTTGAATGCCATGGAGACCGGACCTTTGCAGATGATGAGGCAATTGTCGGCGGAATTGCCAAATTTAATGGATTACCTGTTACCATCATCGGTCATCAAAGGGGTAAAGACACGAAGGAAAATATCCGCAGGAATTTTGGAATGCCACATCCTGAGGGGTATAGAAAAGCACTTCGTTTAATGAAGCAAGCGGACAAATTTAAACGGCCGATTATTTGTTTTATTGATACAAAAGGTGCCTATCCCGGGAAAGCAGCTGAAGAACGGGGACAAAGCGAAGCTATTGCGAAAAATCTTTTTGAAATGGCTGGTTTAAAAGTACCAGTTATTTGTATTGTCATTGGAGAAGGTGGAAGTGGGGGAGCCCTTGCACTTGGTGTTGGTAACCGGATTTATATGCTTGAAAACTCTACTTACTCAGTTATTTCCCCTGAAGGGGCTGCGGCTATTCTATGGAAAGACTCCGCTCTAGCCAAAAGGGCTGCAGAAACAATGAAAATTACTGCTCCGGACTTAAAAGAACTGGGCGTCATCGATGATATTATCCCTGAAATTAAGGGAGGAGCCCATAAAGATGTTAAGAAGCAGGCAGAAGAAATCGAAAACGTTCTAAAGATATCCTTACAAGAGCTTCTTAAAATGTCAGAGGATGAATTGGTTTCAGATCGGTATAATCGATTCAGAACAATTGGTGAATTTGCACTCGCAAATGATTATGCCGAAGTTAAGTAAAACGTGCCTTTTTAGGCACGTTTTTTATCTTGAGGTTATTGCTTTTTTTACACAAATTTCATAAAAAGAATTATTAGAAAAAACAATGTTAACGGTTGCAAAATTAATTAAATCGCTTGCATTTTTCAGAGTATTCCGTCTATTCTAAAAACCGTTATGAATCAGTTGTTATCGTTATTTCTTCATGGTATTTTATAAATATTCAAGTGTTTTATGTGAATACTAAAAGCAGTTATCAACAAAATAGGCTAATAGTCTAATTTTTTTGGAGTACATAATCTTAAGTTTTAATAATGGAGTGATTACCATGAAAAAAATTGGGGTACTTACGAGTGGTGGAGACTCACCCGGCATGAATCCGGCAATTCGAGCGGTTGTTAGAAAAGCAATTTATCATAATGTTGAAGTATACGGTATATATGGTGGTTATTCAGGATTGATTTGCGGTAATATTAAAAAGCTTGAACTTGGATCTGTTGGTGATATCATTCATCGAGGTGGAACGATGCTTCATTCTGCCCGCTGTTTGGAATTTAAAACAAATGAGGGTCAGCTAAACGGAATTGAGCAGTTAAAGGCTCATGGAATTGAAGGATTAGTTGTTATTGGCGGAGATGGTTCGTACCGCGGTGCAAAAGCCTTAACAGAACAGGGTTTCCCGTGTGTCGGTGTACCCGGAACCATTGACAATGATATTCCGGGAACTGAGCTTACCATTGGTTTCGATACTGCCCTTAATACGGTAATTGATGCGATAGATAAAATTCGTGATACCGCTACATCCCATGAAAGAACGTTTATTATTGAAGTAATGGGAAGGAATGCGGGTGATATTGCGCTTTGGGCTGGTCTTGCCGGTGGTGCAGAAACAATTTTAATTCCTGAAGAAGACTACAATATGGATGAAATCGCAGAACGGCTGCGCAAAGGCCAAGAACGCGGTAAAAAACATAGTATTATCATCGTGGCAGAGGGTGTTTCCAGCGGTGTTGAATTTTCTAAAAAACTGGAGGAAGCAACTGGCTTTGAAACAAGGGTTTCTGTATTAGGACATATTCAGCGCGGTGGTTCACCAACTGCTGCCGATCGTGTACTTGCCAGCCGATTAGGAGCAAGGGCTGTGGAACTTCTGCTTGAAGGTAAAGGCGGGCGAGCAGTTGGAATCGAAAATAACAAGCTCGTCGATTACGACATTATTGAAGCATTAGGAAAGAAACACACATTAGACCTGCAGCTTTATAACCTTTCAAAAGAACTATCCATTTAATCATGCTTGACCTAGGAGGAAATAAAAGATGTTACGGAAAACAAAAATTGTATGTACAATCGGTCCCGCAAGTGAATCGGTTGAAAAATTAACACAATTGATTGAATCGGGGATGAATGTAGCAAGACTGAATTTTTCCCACGGGAATTTTGAAGAACATGGAGCACGGATTAAAAATATTCGAGAAGCGGCTAAAATCGCGAAAAAAACGGTTGCCATTTTGCTAGACACCAAGGGACCTGAAATTCGTACGAATAATATGGAAAATGGAGCAATTGAGCTTAAGGCCGGGGAAGATATCATTATATCGATGACAGAAGTGGAAGGAACTCCGCAAAAATTTTCCGTTACATATGATGCGTTAATTGAAGATGTTCAGGTAGGATCGAAGATTTTATTGGATGACGGCTTAATTGGCCTTGAAGTGACGACAATAGATCAAGCTGCAAATGAAATCCATACAAAAATTTTAAACAGCGGTACATTAAAGAATAAAAAGGGTGTAAATGTCCCTGGAGTTTCCGTTAATTTACCGGGAATTACTGAAAAGGACACAAAGGATATTCTTTTTGGAATTGAGCAAGATATTGACTTTATTGCTGCCTCATTTGTACGTCGTGGGAAAGACGTATTGGAAATCCGCCAGCTTTTAGAAGAAAATAATGCAACCCATATTCAAATTATCCCTAAGATTGAAAACCAAGAAGGCGTTGATAATATTGACGAAATCCTTGAGATTTCGGATGGTCTGATGGTTGCTCGCGGTGATCTTGGTGTAGAAATTCCTGCAGAAGAGGTTCCTCTAGTACAAAAAATGTTGATTAAAAAATGTAATGCGCTTGGTAAACCGGTAATTACGGCTACGCAAATGTTGGATTCGATGCAAAGGAATCCAAGACCGACTCGAGCAGAAGCCAGTGACGTTGCCAACGCCATTTTTGATGGAACAGATGCCATCATGCTTTCAGGGGAAACGGCTGCTGGGATGTACCCTGTTGAAGCTGTACAGACGATGCATAATATTGCATCACGCGCTGAGCAGGCATTGGACCACAAAGAAATTCTATCAACCCGCAGCAAAGATACGGAACATAATCTTACTGATGCAATTGGACAATCTGTTGCCCATACGGCACTTAACCTTGATGTGAATTCAATCGTTACTCCAACAGAGAGTGGGCATACGGCAAGAATGATTTCGAAGTATCGCCCGAAAGCACCAATTGTTGCTGTTACTGCAAATGATTCTGTCTGTCGCCGCTTATCCCTTGTTTGGGGAGTGTACCCTCAGTTGGGAAGAATTTGCGCAACGACGGATGAGATGCTTGAAATTGCTGTTGAAGAAAGTGTCAACAGCGGTATTGTTAAACACGGAGATTTAGTCGTGATCACTGCCGGCGTTCCGGTTGGAGAAGCGGGTACGACGAACTTGATGAAGATTCATGTTGTCGGTGATATCATTACAAAGGCACAAGGAATCGGTCGAAGGTCTGCTTTTGGTAAAGTAGTAATTGCACACAATGCACAAGAGGCATTGGAAAAAGTAAAACCTGGATCTATTTTAGTTACCCTTGGTTCTGATCGTGAAATGGTGCCAGCAATTGAAAAATGCGCTGCTCTTATTACCGAGGAAGGCGGCTTAACCAGCCATGGTGCTGTTGTAGGACTAAATCTTGGAATTCCGGTAATCGTTGGTGTAGTGAATGCATTAAGTCTGTTTAAAGAAGGCCAAGAAATCACCGTGGATGCAACACGAGGAGTAATTTATAACGGACATGCGAGTGTTCTATAATAAAAAAGGAGAGCTTTGCTCTTCTTTTTTTCTTTTTAGATGATATGATGAGTGTAAACAAGCATGTAGAGGAGAGAGGAAGATGCGTTACTTATTTTTATTGATTATCATCATCCCGGCAGCTGATATTGGCATTTTACTTTTCTCAGGCAAAACCATCGGTGTATTGCCAACCCTTTTCTTTATCCTATTAACAGGGGTTCTAGGTGTCTATTTAGCCAAAAAAGAAGGATTACAAACCATTAGGAAAGCCCGGGAGCAGCTCCGTTATGGACAAATTCCCGGTGAATCGGTATTAGATGGAGTTTGTATTCTAATTGGTGCAACGCTCCTGATCACACCAGGTTTTATTACGGATATCCTTGGGTTTCTCATGCTTTTTCCTCCAACCAGAAAACTATTTAAAAGATTAATCAAGAATTCCTTTCGCAAGTGGATCAACAAAGGCAATATTAAAATCATCAAATAAAAAACGTCAGCCATATAGCCGACGTTTTTTATGCTTCCTTCCCCATAATAAAAGCCCATAAATCGTGGAAGACCTTTGCTCGATAAAGCGTACTGATAATGACTAGGGTAACCGGCCCAAGGATTAGACCTAAAAATCCGATGAGTTTGAACCCTACAAATAAGGCGATTAGAGTCGCCAATGGATCTAAACCAATATTAGAGGATAGAATTTTCGGCTCCATGATCTGTCTTTGGGCTAAAACAATTACATATAGAACCCCTAAGCCAATGGCAAGGCCCATATCTCCAGAAATGACTTCATAGATTATCCATGGAATAAAAACAGCCCCGGTTCCCAGATAGGGGAGAATATCAACAATCCCGGTGACGAGAGCAATTGTGATGGCATAATCGACACGAAGGATTAGCAACCCAATTAAGATAATAACAGTAGTGATTGAAATAAGGGTTAATTGTGCCTTGATGAAACCAAACAATGCTTTCTTTAAATCAACAAAAACAGTTCTACCACTTGACTTTGCTTTTTCAGGCATCAATTTTCCACCAATGGCGGACAAGTGATACCAATCTTTACTAATAAAAAAGGTTGCCAGTAAAGAAAAGATTGAAACGGTGGCAGCAGTGGGAAACCATGATAAGATGTTTGGAATAATCCCGAAGAGATTCTGAATGAACGAACCGACAGTAGTGCCGATATTCTTCCCAACATTTTGGATGTTGCCAATAATCGTATTTTGCTGGCCGGCATCCAGTTTATTAAATACACTTGTTAAATGGTTATAGAACGGAATGATCTGGGCGGTGATAATCTTTTCAATATAAGCAATTAATGTATCAAGGTGTTCCGGCACCACTTTTGCAAGGTAATTTGCACCGGAGACAATTTCCGCAACTAATAAAGTAATCAATCCCGCAAATACTGCAAAAATAATGATTAAAGCCACAAAAACAGCAAGTACCCTCGGCATTTTTGCTTTTTTCTCAAATATATTAACCAGAGGATTAATCAAAAAGGCAATAACAAGTCCAATTAGAAATGGATAGGCCACTTTTGATACATAATAAAAAGATAACAAGCCAAGAAAAACAATCACTGCTACCAAAAGGAATCTTAACGCTCTATATAAATACTTTGGATTCAACTCTCGACCTCCTTTTAAGTACTGCCTTTTTCAGTTAGATATATTTTAACATTTTTGAATGAAACTGCATATTTTTCCAACCGGGATTTTTAAGGACTCTTTTAAAAGTTATATTAATATATTTATTTTTTTGTGGAGGTGCCATCAAAAATGAGTCAGTCAGTAGTATTTTTATTGTTATTGCTCGGTATTGGATTTATTGCTAAAAATAACTCCTTAATGATTTCCATTGCGGTTTTGCTTTTGTTAAAGTTTAGCGGTTTGGAGACGAAGTCATTCAATTTTATCCAATCAAAAGGAATCAATTGGGGAGTTACAATTATTACAATTGCTGTCTTAGCTCCGATTGCAAGCGGTGAAATAGGATTTAAGGATTTAACAAGTGCATTTAAATCATCGTATGCGTGGATAGCCCTCATCTCCGGCATGGCTGTTGCGCTACTGGCTAAAGGAGGTGTTTCGTTACTTGCTAGTGATCCTCAAATTACGACAGCACTCGTATTAGGGACTATTTTATCGGTTTCGATATTTAAAGGTGTAGCAGTCGGGCCGCTTATTGGAGCAGGAATTGCTTATACGGTGATGAAAGTTGTTGATTTTTTTACGTAGATGTTTTGTAAAGGCTCTTTTCGTAAACATTGTTACTTTTGGACCTTAATAAGGGTCAAAAACTTAAGTTTCTAGGCAATTTTCGCAAATGTTCTTACGAAAAGATGCCACGAAGTATTTAGTTATACGGGTTGATGAACTTATACGAAAAACAACAATCAATGCGAAAATAGCCTTT
>NZ_MLYR01000144.1 GCF_001866655.1 Bacillus sp. MUM 116
TTTGTCGCCTATCGCTCTTTTAGGCGACACTTTCCCTCTCTTCCTCCTCTGTTTTGTCGCCTATCGCTCTTTTAGGCGACACTTCGCCTCTCTTCCTCCTCTGTTTTGTCGCCTATAGCTTTCATTAGCGACATTTGACATTTCATGCATCTCCCCTATAATTTTTGACATCTATAGCTTTTAAATCCCCCAACAATAAAAAATCCGCCTTGCTAAACCAGCAAAGCGGATTTTCCATACTCACATTAACCGATAGAACCTTCCATTTCGAACTTAATCAAACGGTTCATTTCTACGGCATATTCCATTGGTAATTCTTTTGTAAATGGCTCGATGAAGCCCATTACAATCATTTCAGTTGCTTCTTGTTCAGAAATTCCGCGGCTCATTAGGTAGAAGAGCTGCTCTTCTGATACTTTTGAAACCTTGGCTTCATGCTCAAGTGAAATATTGTCATTTAAAATTTCATTGTATGGAATCGTATCTGAAGTAGATTGATTATCCATAATTAATGTGTCACATTCAATATTTGCACGGGCACCTTCCGCCTTCCGTCCAAAGTGAACTTGACCGCGGTAAGTTACTTTACCGCCATGTTTCGAAATAGACTTCGAAACAATCGTAGAAGATGTATTTGGCGCCAAGTGAATCATTTTCGCTCCTGCATCCTGGTGCTGACCTTTACCGGCAATCGCAATTGACAATGTCAACCCGCGGGCACCTTCACCTTTAAGGATAACCGCTGGATACTTCATCGTTAGTTTAGAACCGATGTTACCATCAATCCATTCCATCGTTGCGTTTTCTTCACAAGTAGCACGCTTTGTTACAAGATTGAATACGTTATTTGCCCAGTTTTGAATGGTTGTATAACGGCAATAAGCGCCTTTTTTAATGATGATTTCAACTACCGCACTGTGCAAAGAGTTAGTTGTATAAACAGGTGCTGTACAGCCTTCTACATAGTGTACACTTGCCCCTTCATCAACAATAATCAATGTTCTTTCAAATTGACCCATATTTTCAGAGTTAATACGGAAGTACGCTTGTAGTGGTGTATCCACTTTAATACCTGGCGGTACATAGATAAAGGAACCACCTGACCAAACTGCGGAATTTAGAGCCGCAAATTTATTGTCTGTTGGCGGAATAACCTTCGCCCAGTGCTCACGGAAAATATCTTCATTTTCACGTAAAGCAGAATCAGTATCCTTAAACACGATTCCAAGTGCTTCAAGGTCTTCTTTCATATTATGATAAACAACTTCGGATTCATATTGAGCAGAAACCCCTGCAAGATACTTTTGTTCCGCTTCTGGAATACCAAGCTTGTCAAATGTCGCTTTAATCTCTTCTGGTACTTCGTCCCATGACTTCTCTGATTTCTCAGATGGTTTTACATAATAAGTGATTTCGTCAAAGTTTAAAGAATTCAGGTCTCCGCCCCATTGTGGCATTGGTTTGCTATAAAAAATTTCCAATGACTTCAAACGGAAATCAAGCATCCATTGGGGTTCACCCTTCATTTTTGAAATCTCTTCAACAATTTCACGTGTTAAACCACGTTTTGATCGGAATATGGAAACGTCTTTATCGGCAAAACCATATTTATAATCACCGATTTCAGGCATTTTTTTCGCCATTGTCGTCTTCCTCCATTTCGTAAACGGACCGAGACCCAAAAGGGCTCTTCCGTTTTTTTGTTATTCCTCTTCCTTCAAACCCTTTTCCATGGCTTTCCATGCTAAGGTTGCACATTTGATCCTGGCAGGAAATTTCGAAACACCTTGAAGTGCTTCAATATCCCCTAAATCAATATCTTCATCAATTTCTTTTCCCTGCATCATATCGGAAAAGATTTTTGAAAGCTTTAAAGCCTCTTCGATTTTTTTCCCTTTAATCGCCTGCGTCATCATCGAGGCAGAGGACATTGAAATCGAACAGCCTTCACCCTCAAATTTGGCATCCTCGACAATTCCATTTACCACCTTAAAGGTTAATTGAATACGGTCGCCGCAGGTTGGGTTATTCATATTAATCGTATGACTGCCATCCTCTAAAATACCACGATTACGTGGTTTTTTATAATGGTCCATAATTACTCTTCGATAAAGTGCGTCTAAATCTAAATTAGAAGACATCGCTGAAATACTCCTTTGTTTTGACAAGCCCTTCAACGAGTTTATCAATATCCTCTTCCGTATTATATAGGTAAAAGCTGGCACGGGCTGTAGCAGTTGCTTTTAGCCATCTCATCAGCGGCTGTGCACAGTGATGTCCGGCACGGACAGCAATTCCTTCCGCATCAAGGACGGTTGCCACATCGTGCGGGTGGACATCTTCAAGATTAAAAGTAACCAACCCTGCACGTTTTGCCGGATCTTTTGGTCCGTAAATCGTAATACCAGGAACGGAAGATAATTTATCTAATGCATAAGCAGAAAGCTTATGTTCATACTCGGCAATATTATCTAAGCCAATGTCATTTAAAAAGTCAATGGCTGCACCAAGACCGACTGCGCCGGCAATGATTGGGGTACCACCTTCAAATTTCCAAGGCAGCTCTTTCCAAGTTGATTCTTGTAAATGAACAAAATCAATCATTTCCCCGCCAAATTCGATTGGCTCCATATTTTCAAGCAATTCCTTTTTACCATAAAGAACACCGATCCCCGTTGGACCGCACATTTTATGGCCGGAAAAAGCAAGAAAATCACAGTCTAAATCCTGAACATCAATTTTCATATGCGGTGCACTTTGCGCTCCATCAACTACCATTACCGCGCCATTTTCATGAGCAATTTTGGCAATTTCCTTTATAGGGTTAATGGAACCAAGCACGTTTGAAACTTGCATCACGGAAACAATTTTCGTATTCGATGTCACCTGCGCCCGGACATCATCTAAAGAAATGGTGCCGTCTTCCTGCAAGTCAATATATTTTAATATTGCACCTGTTCGTTTGGCCACCTGCTGCCACGGAATGATATTACTATGGTGCTCCATATACGTGATAACAATTTCGTCGCCTTCTTTTAAATTCGCTGCGGCATAGCTTCCTGCAACCGTATTTATAGAAGTGGTCGTTCCTCTAGTGAAAATAACCTCTTGTGTTGATTTCGCGTTGATAAACTTTCGAACTTTTTCCCTTGCTCCTTCGTATGCATCAGTTGCTCTTGTACCTAGTGTATGCACACCGCGGTGGACATTGGAATTGATTTCACTATAATATTTTTCAACTGTCTCAATCACTTGGATTGGTTTTTGCGATGTTGCTGAACTATCCAAATATACTAGCGGCTTACCATTGACTTCCTGGTCTAAAATAGGAAACAGTTTGCGAATATCTTGGATATTCATCTTATCGCACTTTCCTTTCAATCACTTCAGTTAATTGCTTTTTAACTCCTTCAATTGGGAGCTGATTCACTACTGGAGCAAGGAACCCATGAATGATTAAGCGCTCTGCTTCAGCTTTCGGAATACCACGGCTCATTAAATAATAAAGTTGAACCTTATCAACACGGCCCACAGAAGCAGCATGACCTGCTGTAACATCATCTTCATCAATCAAAAGAATTGGGTTTGCATCTCCCCGTGCTTTTTCACTTAGCATTAACACACGGGATGTTTGTTCAGCATTCGATTTAGATGCACCATGTTCGATTTTACCAATTCCATTAAAAATCGATGTAGCGCTGTCTTTCATTACACCATGCTTCAGGATATAGCCTTCCGTGTGTTTTCCGAAGTGAACAACTTTAGTTGTGAAGTTTTGTGTTTGTTCACCACGTCCAACTACAACCATTTTTGTATCGCCGTATGAACCGTCACCAATAAGATTAGTGGTATTCTCAGAGATTGTATTTCCTTCATTCATTAAACCAAGTGCCCATTCAATTCGAGCATCTCTACCGGCAACACCGCGGCGGTTAACATACGTGGTGATTCCTTTAGCGAGGTAATCAACAGCACCATATTTAACTTGAGCGTTTGTACCCGCAACTACTTCGGTAATTAAATTGAAAATTCCATTTGCTGATTCCATTGTTGAAATATAGTTTTCAACATACGTAACCGAACTATTTTCTTCTGCTACCACAATCACATGGTTGAAAAGATTCGCTTCTGCATTATCGTGTAAATAAACAGCTTGTATAGGTTCTGAAATTTCTACATTTTTTGGAATATATAAGAATACTCCACCGTTTACCAGTGCTGCATGCAGTGCAGTCAGGCGATGTTCATCGGCATTTACTGCTTGGGTCAAATAGTATTTTTTCAATAAATCCCCATGCTCTTTTGCAGCTGTTAAAAGGTCAGTGAAAATGACACCTTTGTTTTTAAGGTCTTCTGATAATGATAAAAACGCTGGCGTTTGATTGCGTTGAATATATAAATTTTTATTTTCCTCAACAAGCGATTTTACTGCTTCCGGTAATTCACTTAATGAAGAGAATGGTTGGCTTTTTACAGTATGTGAAGTGAATTGGGTAAAGTTCCATTTATCAATTTTTGTTTTATCCGGTCTTGGCATTGGAAGTATATTGACATCCGCTAATGCCTTTAAACGGAGCTCTTCCATCCAAGCAGGTTCGCCTGCTTGTTTTGAAAAGGAGCGAACAAAATCCTGATCAAACGGTAATTTCGTTTCTGTTGTCATAGTAATCCTCCTAACGCTTACTTAAGCTTGCTCAACTGTTTCATCTTCAATTCCAAGCTCTTGCTTGATCCAGTCATATCCTTCTGCTTCTAAGCGTTGTGCAAGTTCTGGACCGCCTGATTTCACGATACGGCCTTGCATCATTACATGCACATAGTCAGGAGTGATATAGTTTAATAGGCGTTGATAGTGAGTAATCACTAGGCAGCCGAAGTCTTCGCCACGCATTTCATTAATTCCTTTTGACACAACTTTTAAAGCATCAATATCAAGACCTGAGTCAATTTCATCCAAGATGGCAATTTTCGGCTCAAGCATCATTAATTGAAGGATTTCGTTACGCTTCTTCTCACCGCCGGAGAAACCTTCATTTAAATAACGTTGTGCCATGTCAAGATCCATTTCAAGGAATTCCATTTGTTTATCCATTTTGCGGATAAATTTCATAAGTGAGATTTCATTTCCTTCGCCAAGGCGGCTATTGATAGCAGAACGTAAAAAATCGGCATTGGTTACACCGTTAATCTCACTTGGATATTGCATCGCTAAAAATAGGCCGGCACGAGCACGCTCATCTACTTCCATTTCAAGGACGTTTTGGCCATCTAAAATAATATTACCGCTTGTCACCTCATATTTAGGGTGACCCATGATTGCTGATGATAAAGTCGATTTACCAGTACCATTCGGTCCCATGATTGCGTGGATTTCTCCACCTTTTACTTCAAGGTTTACACCTTTTAAAATCTCTTTTCCATCAATTTCTACATGTAGATCCTTGATAGTTAACGTTGATCCAGCCATATCTATACCTCCGAAAAGAAAGTTATTGTATCTTATAGAACGCAGTACATAAAGAACTTATTCTCATTCTATTCTCATTACAATCTTATAACAAATGAAATGTGTTAGCAACTCCTAAACAGTGGTAATGCGAAATGATTTTCACTAGCACCATTTTAAATGAGAACAAAAAAAGAAAATTCAGACAATCAATTATGTAAATTACATCCGAGTAAAATAATACCTTATTATTTAATCAAATGCCAAGGTAATAAAATTCACATTCAATTCTATTTTTCACATAACAAATAAGTTTCATGTAAGTTAATGTAAGCATGACAAAGAGCTAGTCTCAAGAACAAAGCCATAGAAAGAACCAGTGCTAAATGCACTGGTTCCATTTTCTTTTATTCTGCTGCAAGAACGGCACCATGATACTTATCTTTAATGAATTGTTGAATTTCTTTTGATTTGAGAACTTCAACAAGTGCTTTAATTTCTGGGCGGTCCTTATCCTCAGAGCGAACAACAACAAGATTTGCAGGAACTACATCACTACCTTCAAATGCGATTCCATACTTTTTAATGTCAATGCCGCCTTCTAATGCGTAGTTCGTATTAATAACAACCGCATCACCTTCACCACTTTGGAAAGAAGAAGCTAATAATTTCGCTTCAATTAACGTTGAGAAATCTAATTTCTTTGGATTGGAAACAATATCATCTACTCTTGCATTCGCACCAACGCCTTTTTTAAGCTTTATTAAACCGGCTTTTTCAAAAATAGGTAAAATGCGGCCATGATCACTTAATGAATTACTCATAATAATTTTCGCACCTGTTGGAAGGTCTTTTAAGCTTTTATATTTTTTAGAATAAATTCCAATTGGTTCCTTATGGATTTCACCAACACTCACAAAATGAAAATCCTTGTTTTCTTTCATTTGAAGTGCTAAATAACCTGGTGTTTGGAAGTAGTTTGCATCAAGTTCTTTATCCCTTAATGCTACATTAGGAAGAACATAATCTTGAAAAACTTTAATTTCAAGGTCAATACCTTTTTTCTTTAATAAAGGTTTTGCTGCTTCAAGCACTTCCGCATGCGGTACAGCGGTTGCACCAACGACTAATGTTTTGTTACCATTTTTCTCATCTTTTTTTGCACCTGAGCACGCTGTTAGAGCAAATGCTAATAATGCAACGAAAATGAGACTAAATACTTTCTTCATTTCTAACCCCTCCTGTTATCGTTTATCTGTTTTCTTTGTAAAATAATCTCCAATAAATTGGATAATAAAAACTAAAATTAAAATCGCTATCGTTGCAACCAAAGTGACTAATGGTCTATTGCGCTGAAAACCTTCAAGGTAGGCAAAATTTCCAAGTCCGCCGGCTCCAATGACTCCAGCCATCGCTGTAAAGCTAACTAGCGAAATAGCCGTTACAGTTATCCCTGAAATTAATGCTGGCAAAGATTCCGGTATTAATACTTTAAATATAATACGGCCATGTGTTGCTCCCATCGATTGCGATGCCTCAATAACACCTTTATCGATTTCCCTAAGGGCAATTTCCACCATTCTTGCATAAAAAGGAGCTGCTCCAATGATCAGGGCCGGCATCGCCGCATCTGGACCGAGCATCGTCCCAAGCATTAATTTTGTAAAAGGAATTAATAAAACAATTAAGATAATAAAGGGAATCGATCTAAAAATATTAACAAAGGCAGCTATAATAACATTCACAGGTCGATTTGCCCATAAATTACCTTTAGCTGTTAAAAACAACAACAAGCCTAGTAATAACCCTAAAACAAATGTAGCAACCACTGAAATAAAAGTCATATAAATGGTTTCTTGTGTTGCTGCTATTAATTCGTCCCAATTTACCATTTCCATTAGGTTAGCCATTATTGATCACCTCCACGCCGACTTGCTGAGAGTGAATATAATTGATGGCTTTCTGAATTTCGTTAAATTGTCCATCCAGATGGATAAATAATGTTCCGTATGACCCGTTTCGCGTATGTGAAATTTTCCCTTGAAGAATATTTACGACAACATCGAAATCCCGAATTACGTTAGTAATTAATGGCTGTTCTGTTGCTTCCCCCACAAATGAAAGCTGTACCACTTGTCCATGTGGATAAAGTTCAAGTAAATGCTCGACAGTTTCTTTTGTCTCTTCTGTTTCTGTTACCTGCTGAACAAAACGTTTTGTAATCGGCTGCTGTGGGTTTTTAAATACATCTAACACCGGACCAAGCTCTACAACTCTACCCGCTTCCATCACTGCAACCCGGTGGCAGATTTTGCGTATTACATGCATTTCATGGGTGATTAGCACAATGGTTAAACCCAGTCTTTTATTGATATCAACTAGTAAGTCAAGGATGGAATCCGTTGTTTGCGGATCCAGTGCTGACGTCGCCTCATCACAGAGCAATACCTTTGGATTGTTGGCTAATGCACGGGCAATTCCGACCCTTTGCTTTTGTCCGCCGCTAAGCTGCGAAGGATAAGCCTTTTCCCTGCCCTCAAGGCCGACTAGTTTAACCAATTCATTGACACGCTTTGCTCTTTCCGCTTTATTTACCCCGGCAATTTCCAATGGAAACTCAATATTTTCACTTACCGTTCTAGACCAAAGTAAATTAAAATGCTGGAAGATCATGCTGATTTCTTGGCGTGCTTTTCGTAAATCCCTGCCCTTGATTTTTGAAACTTCGCGGCCGGCAACGGTAACGGAGCCATCTGTAGGGAGCTCTAGTCCGTTTAACATGCGAATGAGCGTACTTTTACCGGCACCACTATAGCCAATCACCCCAAAAATTTCCCCTTGGTTGATTTCAAGGTTTACGTCATCTACTGCTTTTAACTGCCCCATTTTGGAAGGGAAAATTTTTCGGACATTTTTTATAGAAATCATAGAATTCACCTTCTTTTTTCCAAAAATACGTACAAATTAAAAATTCACAATTGCTAGAGTGTCACTTAAACATAGGGTTTGAAGTTTCGAATAAAACATTCTATCTTAGTAAAATAAAAATGCCTTTCTGCGCAGGCAGAAAGGCATAAGAAAATCAACCTTTCTCCCATCTTTCAAAGCAAAAAGCTTTGTGTGAATTGGCACCATTTCAATAAAATTGACGGTTGCCGGGCTTCATCGGGCACATCCCTCCACCTCTCTCGATAAGAGCATTAAGCATCCTATATTCAATTAACACGTTTCATGATATAAGCAATCATTTTATTACGAAAGCTATCGTATCACGGATAAAAAGGGGTGTCAACGAAAATTCTACATATTTCGAAAAAAACAAACATGGTAGTTTTAGGCATTTGCGGTCAATGACGTCAGCCCTGTTGCTGCTTCAATAGCGGATTCAAGATCTTCAATCAAATCCTCAACATTTTCAATGCCAATGGAAAGACGAATTAAATCTTCAGATACTCCGGCAGCTTTAAGGCCTTCAGCGTCTAATTGCTGGTGTGTGGTACTTGCAGGGTGAATGATTAAACTCTTCGCATCCCCCACATTGGCCACATGTGCCCAAATAGAAATCGAATTAATTAATTTAGCACCTGCTTCTTTTCCGCCTTTAATGCCAAATACAACCATCGAACCTGCACCTTTTGGCAAGTATTTTTTAGCTAACTCATAGTCAGAGTGTGTTGCATGCCCCGGATAGGAGACCCATTCAACAGCAGGATGCTTTACTAAATAATCAACAATCTGCTTCGTATTGGCAACATGCTCTTTCATACGTACATGCAGCGTTTCAAGTCCAAGTACAAATTGGAAAGCATTTTGCGGACTTAGAGCCGGACCAAGGTCACGCAGTAATTGTACACGAGCTTTGATAATGTAAGCAGCAGCACCGATTGCTTCTGCATATACAATATCGTGATAGCTTGCGTCAGGTGTCGTAAAGCCAGGGAATTTTGGTGAATTCCAATCAAACTTACCGCCATCTACAATAATTCCGCCTGTTGATGTGCCATTCCCTAACAGCCATTTCGTGGCAGAATGGACAACAATGTCTGCACCATGTTCGATTGGGCGGCAAAGATACGGTGTTGCAAAGGTATTATCAATAATGAGTGGAACGCTTGCTTCGTGCGCAATGTCAGCCACTTTTTCAATATCTAATACTGTTAAACTTGGATTTCCGATAGTTTCAGCGAAAACAGCCTTTGTTTTTTCTGTAATAGCAGTGCGGAAGTTTTCAGGATTTTCAGGATCAACAAATTTTACATTAATTCCATATTTAGGAAGAGTCACCGCGAATAGGTTGTAAGTGCCTCCATATAATGTTGATGCTGCAACGATTTCATCTCCCGCTTCGGCAAGGTTTAAAATGGCTAAAGTAATCGCAGCCATTCCGCTTGCAACGGCAAGTGCACCAACACCACCTTCTAACAGGGCAACCCTTTCCTCAAAGACGGTTGTTGTTGGATTATGAATTCTTGTATATATGTAACCCGGCTCCGCTAATGCAAACAAGTTAGCTGCATGTTCTGTGCTTTTAAATTGATAGGCATTGTTTTGATAAATCGGAACTGCCCGAGCGCCCGTAACAGGATCTGGAGATAGGCCTCCATGAACACTTAAAGTTTCAAAGCGTAATTTCTTTTGATCGACTGCCACACGAATCCTCTCCTTATTTAAAAATAAACCCCGCTTCATAAGAAGAGGGGATTCTCTTCTTATCTTTTCAGAGCACATTGCTCCGCTGGAATTAGCACCGTGTAAAAACCGGTTGCCGGGTATCATAGGGCCAGTCCCTCCACCGCTCTCGATAAGAATATTTATTGAATTGTTATTATTAATTGAATATTTAAATAGATAATACCCCTTAATTCCGATAGAGTCAATAGGTTTTTTCAGATTATTTGGTAAGATTTTGTTTCAATTTTTGATAAATAAAATAGTGCCTCCAGGAGCAGCAATGTTCGAAAGGAAGCCATTACCTGAAGCCGTCCGTTTTTCATAAGTGATCTTAATTTCCCTTCACCAGTAAGAAGCTGCTTAATTGTTTCTATATCCCCGTAAATTTCACATTGTTTAACATTCCCGCTTGGATTATAAAGCAACATACATTCACCATTTTTTAAAAAAATATCAATGTTTTGCTGCCCGCAAATAAAACGGACCATAAGACTATCCGCGTTATTTAGCAGAGACCGTAAGTGATCACGTTCTTTAACCTTGGTCATAAAGGTTTGAATCATTTCCATCATCTTTATCACTCCGTTCTATTTGCTCAATAATTAATTCAGCAGATAGAGCGATAATCCTTTTAAAACCTGTCGACAAATTAAAACAGATGCTGCATGGTGCAGCATCTGTTTTATGTTAGATGTTCTTTGATTTTTTCTAGTAAATAAGGGACAGAACGGAAAGCGTAGAGCATTTCAACAACTTGGCCATCATTAATAAACATTAAACACGGAACACTTTCTATACCGTAGTTTTTCCCTATTTCTGGGTAGAAATTTAAATTCATTTTCCCCATTTTAGTGTCCACCATTTGTTCAATGATTTGCAGCATTCTTGAAGCTAGCTGACAGGTTCCGCAAAGCGGGGTATAAAAGTAGACAAACCCTGTCGATTTATTTTCGATAAATGATGAAAATTCATCCAGATTCCATTCATTCATAATTTGCTTAGCAATTCTCCAAAAATTGTGTATGCACATCAATATTTGCCCCTAATAGGACGGTTGCAAGATGGTGTTCAGGAGCTGTCGCCACTTCGCGGTATGCCCGGTCAATATAAATATGCTCAGCTTGGGGGAATTCCCTTTTAAACTGTTTCCGAAGTTTTTCTCCGGCCGCATCCGCATCCACCAGGATATAGACATCCTTATCCTCGAGAAAATCAATTAATTCATCTAACTTGGTTATGCTAATTGTCCCATTGGTACATATGATCTCAACAGGTTCCTTTACAATTCTTTTTACTTTTCTTTTATCGGAAGTCCCTTCCACAATAAGAACCTTGTCAACATATGAGTCATTCATATCATCACCTGTATTATGAAGTCTTGTTTTTATGTTAACATATTCTAAATATACATATAACGTGAGCCTTGCTTTTATGTCCAATTTTTACTGATTGATGTTTTTAATTTTAGTATTTCCTAATAAAGGATTTGAAAGGTGGTAAAGTTTGGTTACTCTATTCTAACCGTATTTACCATGCTTTGTCACTTATTTATAGAAAAATTAACAAAATATTCACACTTTTCTTCCAAAAGCTACCCTTTTAGGCAAGAACTTTCTATTACAGTCGCTTACACCCTTAGTTATAGCAATAGAATGATAAAAGCACCTTGAACACAAGGTGCTTGATGTACATGATTATTCATTAATCATTTCTTCGTATTGTTCAGCAGTCATAAGCTTGTCCAATTCGCTGCTGTCGGAAACTTCAACTTCAATCATCCATGCTTTTTCATATGGAGATTCGTTTACATATTCAGGATTGTCACTCAAATCTTCATTAATTGCAACGATTTTTCCGCTAACAGGTGCATAAAGCTCAGAAACCGTTTTAACGGACTCAACGCTGCCAAATGGTTCGTCGGCAGTAATCTCATCGCCAACTTCAGGAAGCTCAACGAATACAATATCTCCTAGTTCGTGCTGTGCAAAATCAGTAATCCCAACACGCACTTTTTCTCCTTCTACCTTTACCCATTCATGTTCTTCAGAATAACGTAAATCCTTTGGTGTACTCATTCGAAAATCCCTCCATTAATTTTTCTAGAATCTATCATCGATAAAAATCGATTACATAATAGACGAGAAAAGTATGTATTAAACGCTTAAAGCCATTTTTCCCCATACTCTTCTTCTTTAAAGCCGACGGTTACCTTTTCTCCGTCTGTTAGAATCGGCCTTTTGATTAACATCCCATCTGATGCCAGTAATTCAAGCAATTCATCATCGGATGCAGACTTCACTTTATCCTTAATACCTAATTCACGGTATTTTTGACCGCTTGTATTAAAGAATTTCTTAAGCTCTAGACCGCTTTTTTGATAAAATCCCGTTAATTCATCTTTAGAAGGGGGATTTTCAGCAATATGTATTTCTTTGTAGGAAAGATGATGATCATCCAGCCATTTCTTTGCTTTTCGACAAGTCCCGCATTTTGGGTACCAGTAAAAAGTCAGAGACATCTGTTTCACCGCCCTCATTTCCAAAAATAAACTTCGAAGTGACAATTGAATCTTACCACAAGAAGAAAGAAATTCCTAATATAAAAATAGCACAATAATGAGACAATTTTAATTTCCCTTCTTAAATGGATTCACTGCCAGAAAGTCCAATATTAAAATTCGACTTTCTTCGCCAAAATCCTTCCTGCTGTTCAAATTTTTTCATAAGAAAAGCGCAAGCGCCTTGTTCAGCCTCAGGCATGGCATAAGCCAAGCCGGCGAGAAGGTTGCTCTTTAACCTTCTTGACGGATTCGCTGTAGACCATCGAGGGGCTAGGCGTTAGAGCTGGACAATTCTCAAAGACGAAAATTTTCTTTCTTTACTTTAAATAAAGAGAAAACCCCCTTCTAAAAGAAGGGAGCCTCTCTGGAATTAAACGATATAACGTTCTGCTTCGATAATTACATCTGCTGCATCACGTTTTTTCGCAATAACATTTGTTGGGGTATGACGAGTAAACTTACGAAGCGAAGACAACATTATGCGAAGTGTATCGCCTTGTTCAACTGCCACTAATGTTTCTTTTGCAATTTGTTCGATTTCATTAAAGGCTTCTTGACAGAAAATTTGTGTATATAGAAGCTTTTGTTGATTTTTCTCCCCGCCGGATTTTGCAATCGCTTTTTCCGTACGTAATACAACAGATTCCATTGCATAGGCATTTGAAACAAGATCCGCAATATTGGAAAGAACCTCTTGTTCTTTTTCAAGGGCTTTTCCGTATTTCTGTGCAGCTAAACCAGCAGCCAATAAAGCGATTTTCTTTGCATTTTTCACTAAATATTTTTCTTGTGCCAGTGGCTCGTCGCCTGGCTCTTCCGGCATTAGCATCATGAGTTCTTCTTGAAGCTGCAGTGCTTTTTGGAACAATGGCAGCTCACCTTTCATTGCCTTTTTCACAAATGTTCCTGGTACAAGGAGACGGTTGATTTCATTTGTCCCTTCAAAGATTCGGTTAATGCGCGAGTCACGGTAGGCTCTTTCAATTGGATACTCCTGCATGAAACCATATCCGCCATGAATTTGCACACCCTCATCGACAACTTTATCCAAAACTTCACTTGCAAAGAATTTATTTAGGGAGCATTCGATTGCATATTCTGCAATGGAATTAGCGACTAATTTTATGTCTTTTGCTTCTTCTGTAGAAAGCTTTCCTTGATTTTCTTCATATAACCCAATCGTACGGTACACGGAGCTTTCAGCCGCATAAATCTTTGATGCCAATGTGCCAAACTTTTCTTTTGTTAAATTAAACTGGGAGATCGGCGTTTTAAATTGCTGGCGTCCATTTGCGTATTTTACTGTCATTTCAAATGCATTTTTCGACCCGCCTACAGCACCAACTGCCAGCTTGTAGCGGCCAATATTTAAAATATTAAAGGCAATAACATGGCCTCTGCCAAACTCGCCTAATAGGTTTTCTTTCGGGACCGGTACATCTTGAAGAATAAGCGTGCGAGTGGAAGAACTCTTAATTCCCATTTTCTTTTCTTCAGCACCGGTAGAAACGCCAGGGAAATCTCTTTCAACAATGAATGCGGTAAAATGTTCGCCATCCACTTTCGCGTACACACAGAAAATATCGGCAAATCCGGCATTTGTAATCCATTGTTTTTCACCGTTTAAGATGTAGTGAGTTCCTTCAGCATTTAATTTTGCAGTTGTTTTTGCACCAAGAGCATCGGAACCAGAACCTGGCTCTGTTAATGCATAGGCGGCAAGTTTTTCACCGGAAGCAAGTGGAGGCAAATATTTTTTCTTTTGTTCTTCGTTTCCGAACAGAACGATTGGAAGGGATCCAATACCGACATGAGCACCATGTGAAAGTGAGAAACCACCGGCTTTAGCCATTTTTTCAGTGATTAAAGAGGAGCTTACTTTATCAAGACCCAATCCTTCATATTCTTCTGGGACATCTGCGCCTAAAAGGCCAAGTTCCCCTGCTTCTTTTAAGAGTTTAACTGTACGGTCAAATTCATGTTTTTCCAAATATTCAACTTGTGGAAGCACTTCATTTTCAACAAAGTCTTCCGTTGTTTTCGCGATCATTTTATGTTCATCTGTATAATCCTCCGGTGTAAATACACGGTCATATGAAACATCTTCAATTAAAAAGCTTCCGCCTTTAATGATTTTATCAGTTTGGTTAGTCATTAATTGTTCCTCCTATTTCTTTGGCTGTGTTAAACTTGTCTGTTTATTTCCGCTCCAGGCGCTTCGCTTTCCGTGGGCGTGCCGGGGAGCCTCCTCGTCGCTTCGCTCCTGTGGGGTCTCCCCTGCCCCGTACTCCCACAGGAGTCTTCGCGCCTTCCGCTCCAATCAACAGGGTTAAAAAATCAACAATGTTCTTTAACACAGCCATTTTTAAATTGGGATAAATAGGGGCTCGGAACTGCCCCTTAGTTCATTAAAGAAGTTCAAATACGCCGGCAGCGCCCATTCCGCCGCCAATACACATCGTTACGACACCAAATTGTTCATTTCTTCGTTTTAATTCGTGAATGAGTGATAAAGTCAGCTTTGCACCAGTACAGCCAAGCGGATGTCCAAGCGCAATGGCGCCGCCGTTTACGTTCACTTTTTCCTCATCTAGTCCTAGCTCCCGTATCACTTGAAGCGATTGGGAAGCAAAGGCTTCATTTAATTCAAATAAGCTGATATCTGATAATTCCAGACCTGCAAGCTCTATGGCTTTTGGAATGGCAACAACAGGGCCAACCCCCATGATTTCAGGCGGAACACCGCCAACAGCAAACGATCTGAATTTTGCCAAAGGTTTGAGCCCAAGTGATTCAGCTTTTTCACGGTCCATGACCATCACCGCTGCCGCTCCATCACTTGTTTGCGAGGAATTTCCTGCCGTAACCGAGCCTGTAACAGAAAATGCCGGACGAAGCTTCGCAAGTGTCTCAAGGTTCGTACCAAGCCGAACTCCCTCATCCTGTGAAAATTGAATGTTTTTTTCAACAAGCTTATTATCTTTTCCAACAGTACGAATGGTGACATCTACAGGGACGATTTCATCGACAAATTTTCCTTCTTGAATTGCCTTTGCAGCACGTTGATGGCTTCGAACTGCAAAAGCATCCTGGTCCGCGCGAGAAATTCCATACTTTTTCGCCACTTGCTCAGCTGTATGACCCATGCTCATATAATATTCCGGAGCCGTTTCTGCTATTTTAATATTTGGCCTAACCACATGACCCATCATTGGGACGAGACTCATTGATTCAGCGCCACCGGCAATAGCAGTATCGGTGTGACCGAGCATAATTCCCTGTGCAGCATAGGCAATCGCTTGTAATCCTGAAGAACAGTAGCGATTGATTGTAATGGCAGGAACAGTATGGGAAAGGCCGGCCAGTGCACCAATATTTCGAGCCATATTAAGCCCTTGTTCCGCCTCCGGCATGGCACAGCCTATAATTAAGTCATCGATATTTCCTTCATAATTTCCAGCACGCTTTAATGTTTCTCTTACAACCAATGCTCCCAAGTCATCCGGGCGAACCTGGGCAAGCGTTCCTTTCTTCGCCTTCCCTATCGGGGTCCGTGCCCCGGCTACTATGACGGCTTCTCTCATTCTATTCCCTCTCTTTCTTTTATTATGGTAGAATACGAATCTATTTTTTAATTTCTTAATGGTTTTCCTTTTACAAGCATATGCTGCATGCGCTGCTGTGATTTTGGCTCAGCGACTAGGCTCAAGAATGCTTCTCTTTCTAAATCCAATAAATATTGCTCATCTACTTCGGTGCCAAATGGAACCTTGCCGCCGGCGATTACATACGCAAGCTTCTTGGCAATTTTTAAATCATGCTCGGAAATATAACCTGAAAGGAACATTCCCTTTGCCCCCAGTAAAAGGGCCGCATATCCGGTTTCACCGACAACCGGTAATTTTCTGCGAACTTTAGGTTTATAGCCTTTTTCATGAAGTGCAAGCACCGCCTGCTTCGCGTCATAAAGCTGGTGATCACTGTTTACACTAATTCCATCCGCTAAGTCCAAGAAATTATTTGCGCGGGCTTCTTCACCGGAGGTTGATACCTTTGCCATCGCAATCGTTTCAAACACTTTATTTGCGACATTTTGCAAGTCAAATGGAACCCCAGTTGGCAGGTTTTCTAAATGTTTAATATAAAGCTCCTTATTTCCGCCGCCGCCAGGTATTAAGCCAACACCAACTTCGACGAGTCCCATATACGTCTCGGCAGATGCCTGTATATGTGCAGCCGGCAAACAAACTTCCGCTCCCCCGCCAAGCGTCATGGCAAAAGGTGCTGCAACAACCGGCTTGGAGCTGTATTTAATTTTCATCATTGCCTGATGGAAATGACGGACAACCATATCCAATTCGTAAATATTATCATCCTGAGCTTCCATCAAAATCATCGCCAAGTTCGCGCCGACACAGAAGTTTTTACCTTGATTTCCGATAACAAGACCTTTATAGTTTTTCTCCACTTCGTCGATCGCGAAATTAATCATTTGAATGATATCAAGTCCGATTGCATTATTTGGAGAATGGAATTCCAAGAGTGCCACCCCGTCACCAATATCGATGAGGCTTGCTCCGCCATTCTTTTTAATTACCCCTTTTTGTTTTTTAATCTTTTTCAGATCAATCACTTTCGGATTGAACTCTACCGGTTGATATTCACCATTATGATAGTAGGATTGCTCTCCATTCTCTTCTTTGTAGAAAGAAGTAAAACCATTTTCAAGCATTTCTGTCACCAATAAAGGTACTTCAAGTCCGTTTTCTTTCATTTTTTGAACAGATTTTTGAACGCCAATAGCATCCCACGTTTCAAATGGACCCATTTCCCAGCCAAATCCCCATTTCATCGCACGGTCAATGGCAACAATATCATCGGCAATTTCGCCTAAAAGTTGAGCGGAATAAACGAGAACCGGACTGAATATATTCCATAAAAGCTCACCTGCACGGTCTTTTGCATATACAAGCGCTTTCAATTTATTGGCGCTGCTTTTTTCTTGCTTGCTCAACTCTATTGCAGGTGTGGATAATTTTTTACGCGGACCGTATTCTAATGTAATAGGATCAAGTTCGAGAATTTCTTTTCCTTTTTTCAAAAAGAATCCCTGCCCGGATTTGCTGCCGAGCCAGCCTTTTTCAAGCATGGATTTCATAAAGGCTGGTACTTCAAAAACTTCTTTTTCCTTTCCTTCCACTTTTTCATATACATTGTTTGCAACATGAATAAATGTATCTAGACCAACTACATCAAGCGTACGGAAGGTTGCACTCTTTGGACGGCCAACCAATGGACCTGTGACGGAATCGACTTCACCGACGCTGTAACCGCCTTTTAGCATTTCCTGAACTGTAGCAAGGAGACCATACGTACCAATACGATTAGCAATAAAGTTAGGTGTATCTTTTGCAAGGACGACACCTTTTCCTAAAACATCCTCACCGAAGGTTTTCATAAAAGTAAGAACTTCTGGGTCCGTATATTGCGTTGGGATGACTTCAAGTAACTTTAAATATCTTGGAGGATTGAAAAAATGCGTGCCAAGGAAATGCTTTTTGAAATCTTCTGATCTTTCTTCGACCATGGCCTCGACGGAGATTCCGGATGTATTTGAGCTGATGATACTGCCAGGCTTACGATATTGATCAACCTTTTCAAAGACCTGTTTTTTAACAGTTAAATTCTCAACTACCACTTCGATGACCCAGTCAACATCCTTTAATTCGCTTAAATCATCTTCAAGGTTCCCTGCCTCAATGAGGGCAAGATTTTTTTTCATCGTTAATGGTGCCGGTTTTTGTTTTAATAAATTTTGAATGGATGTATGACTGATACGATTACGAACTTGTTTGTCTTCCAGCGTAAGCCCTTTTGCTTTTTCTTCTTCCGTTAATTCGCGAGGCACAATATCCAATAAAAGTGTTGGAATTCCGATGTTTGCCAGATGGGCAGCGATCCCTGAGCCCATTACCCCAGATCCTAGAACAGCTGCTTTTTTAATTATTTGGTTCAACATTGTCTCCCCCTTCAATACTTTGAATGAATACTCATTCATTTTTTTATTAAAAAAAATTTACTTGAATGAGTTCTGTTACTATTTACTATAAAAGATTTTAAAAATTTAAGCAATCCATAAACGCGGAAAATTGAAATTTTTTTGAAAATTATTTTTTCGTGGGATAGATACAATAAAAACTTTCGTATGGGCATTCTACTATTGAGGTGATAATCATGGGTAAAATGAAGAAAAACCCCTCCAAAGCGGGAGTAAGTGCAGCAAGCGTACAAGGGGATGCTGGTCCTAGCGTCGAAAATGACGGCGGCGGCAAAAGGAACAGCCAAAACAACCAATTTAAAAAGAGATAAGAAAAGCGCAAGCGCCTTGCTCAGCCTCAGGCATAGCACAAGACAAGCCGGCTGAAAGGTTGTTCTTTAACCTTTTGGACGGATTCGCTTGTGACCTCGAGGGGCTAGGAGCTGGACAATTCTCGAAGCAGAAAATTATTCTTTTTATCTTATAAAGCAGGCTGATTTTCAGCCTGTTTTTCGTTCACGAAATCGTCTTTTTTAAGAAGCATAAAAATACCTATTTTACAAAGGATAATGAAGTAAAAGAATATACGCATAGGAGGAGTAATGAATGCAGCAACAAAATATGAATACTCAGCAGCAGAATATGAATATGCAAAATCAACAAACCATCATGCAGCAGCCACCGGGGATTATTTCAACAAAGGATTCGCTCTATTTAACCGATATGATGTCATGGAATTTATTAGCTGCCAAAAAGGCACACTTTTTTGCCCAGCAATGTCAGAATCCAGAGTTAAAAGCTGAAGCAGAAAAATGCGGGCATATGCATCAGCGCCACTATCAGCAGCTGCTTAATCATCTTGGACACCATGCAAATTCACAGCAGCCTTTAAACGGTATGCAATAACGAAAAGCGGAAACGCCTTGCTCAAGGGCGAAGAGCATAAGACAAGCCAACTTGACGGTTGCTCTTTAACCTTCTTGACGGATTGGCTGTAGTCCAAAGAGCACCTAGGCGCTGGAGCTAGACATCGAAAAGGAGGATATTAATGATGAACCAAAACCAGCAAAAAATTCAGAATCCTGAAACACAAGTTCCAAAAACACCGCAAATGAATGAACGTGATTTTATCAATGATTTGTTGACCACCGAAAAATATATGACCACTTCCTATAGCATGGCCTTGCACGAAGCAAGCCATCAAGGCTTATATCAAGATTTGATGCAAATCTTTACTGAAACACAAAATTGCCAAAGAGACTTTTACAACCTGATGTTTAAAAATGGATGGTATTCAGTCGAAGCCGCTGAACAACAAAAGCTTCAACAATCCTACCAGCAATTTCAAGGGTATACCAACCAGCTTCCTAATGGCATGGTTCAGTAAAAGCTTTCCGACAAAAATAGGGTGGTGCATGGCACCACCCTATTTTTGTCGAATTTATTTTTTACGATGTTCTTCATTCATTTGTTTGATTTCATTAATGACTTCTTTCATTTGTTCTTTTGCTTCCGGATATAAACTATTCCAGTGCTTGGCAAGTGCGGGCATGGATTTAGCGATGTGGGTGTAGAGTGCCCATACTTTGACTTTTTCTTTTGTTTCCGGAGTAGATTCTCCGACAAGGAGTTCACTGTACTTTTCAAGCAATGCGTCGAATTGCTGAATAAATTTATCTTCCACAAACAACACCCTTCCATACCGAACTTTTCTAGCCTATGACGTTGTCGAAAACATGTATTTTTTATAATGGTAGCGGATCGAAAAGATCAATCCGAGTCCCATCATATTGCCCATTAATGAACTGCCGCCATAACTGATAAACGGCAGTGGAATACCGGTAATTGGCAGAACCCCAATCGTCATCCCGATATTTTGAAAAACGTGGAAGGTAATCATGCTGATGACCCCGACACATATATACGTATAAAAATTATTTTTCGTTTCCATACCTACCTTGGTAATATGGTAAATCAATAAGAAAAATAAACTGATTAAAACACTTGCACCGACAAAGCCAAATTCCTCACCGACAATACTAAAAATAAAGTCAGTATGGCTCTCAGGCATGTATACATCCCTGTTCCCATATCCTTTTCCAGAAGTCATGCCAGAACCAATGGCAAGAAGGGATTGCGTTAATTGATAGCCTGCGGAACTTTGGAAATTATACGGATCAAGCCAAGAATAAATCCTACTAAATTGGTATTGCCTTACACCAAGATATTTTTCCAGCAAATCTGGTTTCACTAATACGAAATAAAAAATCGTAGTAATCAACACCGTTCCGACTGAAAAAATTGGCAAAAGAATTTTCCATGAAATTCCAGATACAAAAATCAATCCTAACATGATGGCTAAAAAGACCAGGGCAGTCCCCAAGTCTTGCTTAATAATGAGCATTAAAGGGACCATCGTTACAATCCCAATCTTTACTAACAGCCAAAAATCCGATTGAACCGTTTTTTCCAAATGTTTTTGACGGTGATTTTCAATCACCCATGCCAGAGCCAAAATAATAAAAATTTTGACAAACTCTGATGGTTGCAGGGAACCTATTCCAGGAACTTTAAACCAGTTTTTCGCTCCATTTATAACCGGTGCAATGCTTGCTGGTGCAATAATTAATAATATTAAAAGAAAATTACCGAACCCGTAAAGATACCATGTCATTTTTTTTAATTGATCGGAATCAAAGGTCATAACCCCGGCTATGATTCCGCCCCCAACCAAATACCAGATAATTTGCTTTAATACGAAATTCTCCTTGTATTGGCCGCTTGCCTGTGCACTATATATCGAGATGCAGCTGGCTAAACAGAGTAACAATAATATAAAAATGAGACTATAATCCAGCTTGGAAGTTGTGTTGTTCTGATTTGAAGTCATGCGCATTCATTCTCCTTTTAATGAACAAACCCTTAAAAGAAACTTTACATTTCTTCATTATATTTTTATTATCCGCAAATCACAACTTCTAACTGTTGAATGGGTTATTTTTCATGGTTAATCAAGATTTTCGCTGGGAATTTTGGGTTGAAAGTAGTATTTCCTTACCTCTTCAACCATCCATTCCAAATTATTCGGCACCTGGGGAATTCCATATCCAATATAAAGCGGAGTTGTCACAAACCTTGGAACAATTTTTGCAAAAATTTTATGATCAAGATGATGGAAAAACAAATTATAGCTGGTGGCCTTAAATGGAAAATGGTTTAGAATATAATGTACAGCAGTTTGGATATAGTCCCCAAATGCATCCACATAGACTCTATCGTCCATCTCAACGTTAAATTCATAAAAACCAACCCTTGGCTTGGTTGATAAAGAAAAGGTTACTCCGTCTTTTTCTTCAATTAGAATCCCAACAAACACACCTTCTGGTATTTTTTCCTTATAATCAAGATCATTTAAGCCAACAATCTGCATATGGGGATGGGCAATGGTACCTCCGGATAAGAGTCCATGGTTTTTAAAAAAAATCACCGATTGCCAATGCCCGCTTTCCTCCATTGCGCGCCAATGCCTTAACCCAAATTGCAATAATCTATGTAAATGAGCTTTGGGGTATGTCGACAATTCCCCGTGGCACTCGTCCGTTTCAATTAAAACAGTTTGATAGGCATTGACCAAAACCGGGTATTTATTTTTCAAAAGAATAATAGGCCCGTCAACCTCAATCAAATCGGTCAACTGATCACGTTCACAAAAAGGGCAAGCTTGCTGCTTATTGCGGATATTTTCAGGCTTTTGAACACCAATGGATGTATTAAATAATAAATGGCTATTTTTCAATGTGCCTCTCCCCTTCAATCTACTTACTCCTATTTTATGGGACCCTCAAAACCTTTTTCACTATTTTTGCTTAAACAATACAATAATTTGTTAATCAAAGAGAGAAAATATTGAATAGAGTACCAGTTTACGAATATTTATAAATAAAACAAGCTTTCCATTACCATAAAAGCGAGGGAAATTATGTTAACGAAACTTGAAGCACTGGTGCTTGGAATCATTCAGGGATTAACAGAGTTTTTACCCATCAGCAGTACAGGCCACCTATATTTGGGTAGAAATTTGTTTGGCTTACAGGAAGCAGGGCTTTTGCTAGATACAATGCTCCATCTCGGAACGCTTCTTGCCGTACTGGTATTTTATAAGAACGAATTTATCCAGATCATCAAAAAACCATTTAGCAAATTAACTTTTTTATTAGTCGTTGGAACCATTCCTGCCGTTCTAATCGGATTAACATTCAAAGATTATTTTGATGAAATTTCTAAAACAGGGGTAACGATTGGCTGGGAATTTTTAATTACAGGGGTTTTTCTTTGGTTTGCTGATTCGGCCAAAAATGGATATAAAAAAATGGACCAAATCAGCTATAAGGATGCGTTTATTATTGGTGCCTTTCAAGCGGCTGCCATTTTTCCAGCCATCTCCCGTTCCGGAATGACCATTGTTGCTGCATTATGGAGAAAACTGGATCGCGAAACGGCTGCCTATTTTTCCTTTTTATTGTCGACTCCGGCGATTGCAGGGGCTGTTGTCCTCCAGTCTTTTGATTTATTCGAGGGCAAGGGTGAAGCCATATCCTTATCTGCCTTATTAGTTGGGATTGCTGCCTCCGCTGTATTTGGTTATGTAGCTGTCAAATGGATGGTAAGTTTTTTAAAAAAGCATTCCTTGAAACCTTTTGCGATTTATGTTTGGATTTTGGGATTGGCGGTCCTATTTTTTCAATTAACTGGGAAATTTTAAGAACAATTCCTGGAAATTGATTTAAGAAAAAAAGAGGAATAGAATAATTCCTAGAAATTCTTCTAAAATATACATTAGAAAATGACCCTTATTAAGGTCCAAAAGCAACAAAGTTTACGAAAAGAGCCTTATAAAAAAATCCTTATCTCAACGGATAAGGATTTTTCAATTTTATTCTGCTGTCTTTTTCACTTCTTCTGTCAATTCCTCAATGCTTCTTTTTACATTCGATTTGCCGGAATAATTCTCAATTAATTCTTTTACATCAATCCCGCTTGACGCTTTTAATGACTCTTGGAGACTCGCCATTAGATTCGTCGCATAGCTGGTAATTTTGTTGGCGCCGCCATTACTGCCCGAGCCGCCGCCTGTATCAACAACGGTAATTTTATCAATATTCGAAAGCGGGCTGGCCACTTGTTTGGCATATTCCGGAAGCATTCTTATGACCATGTCGAGAATTGCAGCCTGGCCGAATTGTTCAAATGCTTCGGCAATTTTTTCTTTCGCTTCCGCTTCGGCAAGACCTTTTAAGCGAATAATTTCCGCCTCAGACTGCCCTTGAGCTTTCTGTGCTTCCGCTTTTGCCAAACCATCCATGCGAATTCGTTCTGCTTCTGCTTTCGCCATCGCTTCAATCCGGTATTTATTTGCTTCCGCTTCGGCAATTTCTCTTGCCTTATTTGCAGCAGCAGACTGCTCAACAGAATAGCGGTCCGCATCCGCTTTTTTCTTCACTTCTGAATCATATTGGCGCTCACGGCGAAGAATTTCTTTTTCTTCTAGCTCAATTTGCTTTTGTCTTTCGATAATCTTAATTTGCATTTCTTGCTCGGTTACTTCCTGTTTCGACCTCGCACTTTCAAGATCATAAGCCATATCAGCACGTGCTTTGGCTATATCCTGCTCGCGGCGGAATTCGGCAATTTTCAATTGATTAATTTTTTCGGCTTCTGCAATTTCGGTAGCCCGTTCCAATTCTGATTTAGTAGCTTCTTTCGTTGCTTCTGCCTTTTTAATCCGCGTTTCTTTTTCCGCTTCTGCTGTAGCTATATCTGCATCGCGCTTAACTTGAGCAATTCGTGGTTTCCCTAATGAGTCCAGATAGCCATTTTTGTCGCGAACATCTTTAATCGTGAACGATACAATGGTTAAACCCATTTTCGCCAAATCTTGTGATGCTACTCTTTGAACCTCTTGTGAGAATTTATCGCGGTTTTTATAAATTTCCTCAACTGTCATAGAACCGAGAATTGACCTTAAGTGGCCCTCAAGAACTTCGCGCGCTTCATTTTCGCGATCTTCCTTTGCTTTTCCAAGGAATTGCTCTGCCGCTGTGGCAATTTCACTAATCGATCCGCCAATTTTTATAATCGCAACCCCGTCTGCCATAACCGGAACACCTTGTTCTGTATAGACCTCTGGTGTGGTAACCTCTAGTTTACTTGAAAGAAGACTAAGCGGCTTGGCTTGTTGAAAAACCGGCAGGATAAAACTACCACCACCACGGATAATTTTGATTTTGTTCCCGGATTCATCTACATGAACATTACGATTTCCAAGGAAACTTCCGGTCACAATCAGTGCTTCATCCGGTCCCGCAGTTCGATATTTTGTAATAAATACTCCGATTAGGGCAATCAGAATTAATGCAACGATTCCGATAATCACCCAAACAATTCCAAATTCCATTGAAACTCCCCCTTGAATCATACTTAAATGAAGCTCTCTATTTCTTGATTGATGGTTACTTGTAGTACGCCATTTTCTACTTGGACAACGAGTACTTTTGTGCCATTCGGAATCGCTTTGCCATCAAAGCTTGAAGCTGGTTTAGCTATTCGGCCGCTAATATTTTCAATCATGACTTCCCCATAGCCATTTGCAGGAATGGCTGTGATTACAGTGCCAATTCTCCCCCGTAAATCGCTTTCCTTATAGACGAGCGACTCTTCCGCTGACGATAAGGGAACAAGGACAAAAACATTTAGTAATGTCACGACAATTAATGCAATGACGGCTGAAATTCCAAGAATTAATAAATAATGGAGTGCAGATAATTTTTCTAGCAGATAGCCAGATGCTGAGAGGACGGTTACAAATGCAAAAATTAGTACTGGATTAAGAAAATGCAGTCCCCCATCACCGGCTCCATGAAAATGAAACACATCTGCAAATAATACATACAAAATCGTTAAAACACCCGAAATAATAAGTGCGTATAAATAAATGGTTTCTAAAGGAATGCTAAACGGCTCCATAAATAGGCATCCACTCCTTTTTCTTGTCTATATTTGTATATACGTATAAATAATGTAAAAGTTTCACATTTTCATTGTAACGGAAAATATTGGTTTGTGGGGACTTCTTTAAAATAGTTTTTGTTTCTTTTTGTAAATTTTCCCACAGAAGGATATAGATGTGGACTATGAGCCCTTGTCATTGCCCGTCCACTCTTTTTTTCTTTTATAGAGCACTTACAAAGGCTCTTTTCGTAAACTTTGTTGCTTTTGGACCTTAATTAGGGTCAAATACTTAAGTTTCTAGGCAATTTTCGCAAATATTCTTATCAAAAGATGCCACGAAGCATTTAGTTATACGGGTTG
>NZ_MLYR01000145.1 GCF_001866655.1 Bacillus sp. MUM 116
GCAAATGTTCTTACGAAAAGATGCCACGAAGCATCAGTTATATGGGTTGATGAACTTATACGCAAAACAACAATCTTTGCGAAAATAGTTTTGTTTTTTCTTCTATTTATAACGGTTTTTATCATTTTGGCTCTGTTAAGCTTCCTTGTTGATTTCCGCTCCAAACAAAAGAGTGCAGAATATCAAAATGCAGCTTTAACATAGCCATCATTATAAATGTAATTTCATGTTCATCTTCCGTTCACATACCGATAGTAAACTAAGCCTGTAACAAAGAGATAGGAGGAATTAAGATGAATATTGCTTGGAAAGAAATTAAGAAAAATAAAGTAAGGTTTTTGATTTTAGGTTCAATCGTATTTCTTGTTAGTTTATTAACATTTATTATATCTGGTCTGGCAAATGGGTTATCTCAAGATAATGCTGCATTAATTAAAGATTTACCAAAAGGACAATTTTATATGTCGAAAGATGCAAACCAAACCTATAATATGTCAAGAATAGATAAGAGTGCTCAAGATAAAGTTTTAAGTAAACATAAAGATGCTTTTGCATTTTCCATTCAAATGGGATTTTTGAATGATCGTGCTGGTAAGCAACAAAGCGTCGCTTTTGTTACATCGACTGATTCTAAATGGTTTAAAAATGTTAAAAAAGGGGAAATCGTACTAGATCGATCTATGAAAGATAAAGGTATAAAAATTGGAGATACCTTAACGAATAATCTGTACAATGGGAAGTTTATTGTAAAAGGTTTTGTGGACAATAGTAAATTCAGCCATGCACCTGTCGCTTATATCAATATGGACGACTATAAAGGAATTTACCGGGTCAATGAAATGCAATTGATTTACGTACCAGGTGGAAATTCAACACATGTCGCCGGTTTACAATCTTTTTCGATTAATGAGTTCCTTAATACTATGCCAAGCTATAAAGCAGAACAGATGTCTCTCAACATGATTATTTGGTTTTTAGTTGTCATTAGCGGAATGTTGTTTGCTATCTTTTTCTACATGATGAACGTTCAAAAAATTGGTTTATACGGTATTCTCAAAGCCATCGGTGTAAAAACAAGTACCTTGTTCAAAATGATTTGGATGCAAATGGTCGTTATTACCGTTATTGCTCTTTCGTTATCAATTGCACTTAGTCAAATGTTTAATATGATTGCACCTAAAGGAATGCCTTTTAGTTTAACTCCTGTAACAACTGTACAATTAACAATCGTCTTCTTAATTATTGGATTTATTGGATCTACGCTTTCAGGTTTACAGATTAAAAAAATCGAACCATTACAAGCAATTCAACAAGGAGAGGTTTAATATGGCAATACTTACTATAGATGAAATTAGAAAAACGTTTACGAATGGTGAAGTGAAGGAAGAAATACTAAAAGGAATTAATCTTTCCCTTAGAGAAGGAGAAATAACAGCATTAGTAGGTGCCTCAGGCTCCGGTAAAAGTACACTTCTTACAATAGCGGCAGGACTTCAATCCGCATCAGATGGACAAATAGTATTCGAAGGGCAAGATTTGATTAATATGAGTTCAGAGCAAGTTCGGAAAATACGTGCAAGTAAATTTGGTTTCGTCTTTCAATTTGCGCACCTCGTTCCTTTTCTCACCGTAGAAGAGCAACTGATGCTAATGCTGGATGTATCTGAAACGAAACTAAAGAAAAAAGAACAAAAAAAAGAAATTGATAAAATTCTAAAATTAGTTGAAATGGACCATCGTAAAAATGCGTATCCATCTTCATTATCTGGCGGGGAAAAGCAGCGTGTTGCCATTGCTCGTGCCATTATCCATCAGCCAAAAGTTCTCTTTGCTGATGAACCAACAGCAAGTTTAGATTCAAAAAGGTCTAAAGATGTGATGACGTTAATCCGAAATTTAACGAAAACGCTAAATATTACAACTTTAATGGTTACACATGATGAAGAAATGCTTTCTTTTGCTGACTCAATCATTAAAATGAGCGATGGACAGGTTTTGCAAAATGCAGTTTAAATTCTATTTATTGACTAAGCAGTAAGCTACAATAATAAAGGCTATTTTCGCAAAGATTGTTGTTTTTCGTATAAGTTCATCAACCTGTATAACTAGATGCTTCCTGGCATCTTTTCGTAAGAGCATTTGCGAAAATTGCCTACAAACTTTGTTAATCCAATTTATTTAGCCACAAAAGCAACATAGTTTACGAAAAGAGCCTTATTCAAAAAGAAAGATTGTGAAATATTGTACTTAAACTATCTGGTGCTAGAGTTTAACTAAGAGTCGTAGCTGCGGCTCTTTTTCTTGTTCCACTAAAGGGGCAGTTGAAGAGAATTCTTTAACTTGTATTCAGCAATCGGGCCATTTAATTGAATAAAACATCGAAGCCTAATTTCTATTTTAAAAAGAAAATTAGGCTTCTTTTCGGGTGGTGACAGCTTCGCTGTACTACCCAGGGTAACTACCCCAATAGAAAAAAAAAAGCCGCTGTTTGGAAACGTCGCTTTGGTAAAAGAAACAGTTAAGTGACAGAAACAAGGGAGAAAAAATGAGCATAAATTAGGAAATATTAAATGTAAAAAAGGGACAAGACCATTGTATAACCATGATGTCTTTTTTTCGTTCGTAATCAAAAAGGAACTATAAAATTTTTAAATATATTCGAGGTTATTACATGCGTGCAAAGCTTGTGGGTCAGGCGCCTTGATATACTTCTCCACCATATTCCCAATTATGTATAAACGAACACGATAAAATATAATGAATTAGAAGGTTTAAATAAAAATATGAAACCTTTAAGTATGGTGGGAAGGAATTATTATTATAGTACCGGGGAGTTTTAAAATGGATATTCAACATCTTAAATATTTTGTAGAAGTAGCCAAACAAAAGAATTTTACGAAGGCATCTGAGAGCCTGCATGTATCTCAGCCTTCCATCAGTAAGATGATAAAAAGCCTGGAAGTGGAGCTTCAAGTGACGTTGCTAGATCGTTCGGAGAGAAAAGTGGAGATGACAGATGCGGGGAAGATTGTTTATGATCAAGCATTGAAAATTTTGCAGATGATAGAAGATACCCATTCTTCTTTAAACGAAGTCGTTCATGTAAAAAAGGGAACCATCAAAATGGGATTAATGCCGACTTTGGGAGTGATGTTATTTCCGAACGTGCTTGCCGGTTTTAAAAAGAGTTATCCGCAAATTGATATGCAAATGGTCGAATTTAGCGGGAAACAATTAGAACGAAAGGTAGTACAAGGGGAAGTGGATGTGGGTATTACCGTATTACCAGTTGACTCTGAAGTGTTTGGATCCATCCCCTTATTAAAAGAAGAGCTAGTTGTCATTGTTGACAGGGATCATTGGCTGTCGGAAAGAAAATCAGTATTTTTATCCGATTTAAAGGAAGAAGCCTTTATTCTTTTTACCGAGGAATATGTTCTGCATGATGTGGTAATGAAGGCCTGTTTGCAATCGGGATTTGAACCTAATTTAGTCTACAAAAGTTCCTTATGGGATATCGTTGGAGAGATGGTAGCGGCACAATTTGGGATATCTATCGTTCCTAAATCGGTAGCAAACCGATTTAAGGATCAGGTTTCTATTGTTGCTATTACTTCACCTCAGGTTGATTGGGAATTGGCATTGATTTATAAAAAGAATAAGTATCTTTCCTATGCAGTTCGGGAGTTCATTACTTATATTCAGGAAGGAAAACCCTAACTATAACTTCATAGAATAGTTTTGATGACTTTTATATATTTTACGAATCGGTGATTCTCCAAGTAGAATGATCTATGTTACATCTTGTTCTATTTCGGAGGTGTTGCTCTTGAAAAAGGGCTTAATGATTTTATTGCAAATTGGGGTTATTATTGTGTTTACTTGGATTGGTAAATATATTGTCTCTCTTCTTCATGTACCTATTCCAGGAAGTATTATTGGGATGATTTTATTATTCTTCGGTCTTCATTCAGGCTTGATTAAATTAAATTGGGTGCAAGCGGGGGCTACGCTTATTATTTCCGAGATGATGTTATTTTTCATACCGGCAGTCGTTGGATTTATGCAATATTCATGGATATTTGGCATCAAAGGCCTAAGTATTTTATTCATTGTTGTTAGTGGTACAGCACTTATGATGATAACAACAGGTGTCATCTCCGAAAGGATCCTAGAAAGAAAAGGCGGTGAAGCAAGGAGATGGTTACCAAGATTTTTTATGTAATTATTACTGTCCTTTTTTATTTTTTTGCTAAAAAGATCAATCAGAAAAAGCCAGGATTGTTATTTTCACCAATCATTCTTACTCCTGTTATGCTCATTGTTCTCCTTTTGATAATGGATATACCATACAAAGAATATGCAAATGGCACTTTTCCACTAAATGAATTGTTAGATGTTGTAACCGTTGCATTAGCCATTCCATTGTATCGAAACTGGTCGTTTCTGGCGAAAAATTGGCGCGTGATTGTATGTAGTCTTGCCGCCGGCTCCTTGATTGCTGTTGTTTCGGGCATTTTATGTACCTATCTGCTTGCAATGGGGAAGGATTATATGCTCAGTATTATTCCTCGCATTGTCACCATTCCAATTGCTGTCAGTTTGTCTGAATCCATTGGAGGGACTCCTGCCATAACTGTTCTTTTTAGTATGTTGACATGCTTTGTAGGTGTCTTCATAGGACCAGCTATAATGAAGCACTTTTCCATTAAGAATCCATTGTCCATCGGCATGATGTATGGTTTGGGTGCACAGGCACTTGGGACGGCAAAAGCGTTTCAAATCGGGGAAAAAGAGGGAACAACCTCCAGTGTATCCTACATTCTGACTGCCATCCTTACAGTCATCTGGGCATTAATCCTAACACCTTTTATCCATACTTTGAACGTGTAGGAAAATGGGTGCCACCCCGTACATTAATATAATGTGTTATTGCATTAAAGGGCGCGATTATTGAATAAGCGGCTCTTTTCTTCTTCAACTACCATGGAAGAACGGGGTAAAATTCCATCCTATGTGGTGCAGCCATGCTGCATGGGTGGCTAACGGGTAGCAAGAGTTGAACAACGGGGATTGCTGCGGCGATCCTTTTTCTTATTCGACTAACGAAGCGGGTTAATTTAAGAAAATAGATGCCCAAGGGATTTATTGGCTCTATGGGTTATGAAGGTTCACAATTTCTAAAATCTCATAAAAATTCTATGCCCATCTTGGCTTACTGTATAGCTTGAAGAATCCTATGGTGAATCACTCCATTAAAAAAGCATCCGATTATTCGGATGCATACTTAATTATTCCATGTAAGTAAACTGAGTATTCTCTCTGTACATATTCTCTTATTTTAATTCTTTTTTCTGTTTCTAATACTCTAACCAATTCTTGAATCTTTTTTTCATTTTCTTTTGTAGTAGGAATCTCTAATGAAAACAAATTACCTCGACTACTATTTAGTAATTTTTTTAATAACTCAACTTTATTCATTGGATAATCCCCTTTATCTACTATATTCAACATAAAGGCGATTTTTTCCTTGGAACATCTTATATTGTTTCATGTTTTACCTACTTTCCACTAAAAAAATCTGATTACTGGTACTATGACAGGAATGGGGTAGCTTTTTTATTTTTTTTTATACCTACCTTCTACCAATCTAATCATATCACGCCCTGATATCTTTTCTGTTTCATGATAACCTTCTTCATCACGCAAACTCAAGTACCAGCTGCTATCTTTATCTTCATTTAACCTATATAACTTATTGGTAAAAACATTTATATAAAAATCTCCATTTCTTAGCCTCATACTATCCCCCTCTCAAATGTATATAACCTGTATTATGCCCAGGATACTAACCTGATAGCCATTAGGCATATACAGGGGAAAGAGGTGAAAATCAGCGGTAGGGACAGAGCATGGATAGTTGTATAAACGGAAATTTGAGTTGCCTTAAAACTTGAAAATAGTATTCGACATTGTACGCTTAACGTTGTAAATCCGCATTTTCCTGACGGTACCCCGTTAATGGATCAATGATGGGGGGAGCGATTAAATTCAAATCGGAAAACGATGGGAACGATGTACAAATGATTATTGTAGAATTAAAAAACTTGTTGCAAGTGAACACAGACGGTGTTACAATAACAAAGCTGCTCTTTAAAAGAGTGGATAAGCAAATAATTAGAAAAAACTTTCTCTTGATTTATCATGCACAACGTGGTATTCTGTGAGAGTCGCTTTTAAAAGGGAGCGCGGAAGTCAATCATAATTAAAAAAATTAATGATTGATAGAATATAAGGAATGTGATAGAATGATATTCCTGTAACTTTTTGTGAGTGATATTGTTCTTTGAAAACTAAACAAACAAAAACGTCAACAAACAATAATAATCGTGTTTCTTCTATTATATAGAGAACACGAGCCAACGTAAATTTTCGAGC
>NZ_MLYR01000146.1 GCF_001866655.1 Bacillus sp. MUM 116
AAGTTAAGCTTCTCAGCGCCGATGGTAGTTGGGGCATTGCCCCTGTGAGAGTAGGACGTTGCCGGGCTAAGTCCCTTTAGGGGCTTTTATTTTGCTTAAATTTATAGTTGGCCCGTTGGTCAAGCGGTTAAGACACCGCCCTTTCACGGCGGTAACACGGGTTCGAATCCCGTACGGGTCACCATATGGAGGATTAGCTCAGCTGGGAGAGCATCTGCCTTACAAGCAGAGGGTCGGCGGTTCGATCCCGTCATCCTCCATTATTAATGTATTTAAATTGTGCCGGTTTAGCTCAATTGGTAGAGCAACTGACTTGTAATCAGTAGGTTGGGGGTTCAAGTCCTCTAGCCGGCACCATTTATTTTTTTGTTTTTTTGAGCCATTAGCTCAGTCGGTAGAGCATCTGACTTTTAATCAGAGGGTCGAAGGTTCGAGTCCTTCATGGCTCACCATTTTAAAATTGGATATGCGGGTGTGGCGGAATTGGCAGACGCACCAGACTTAGGATCTGGCGCCGCAAGGCGTGGGGGTTCGACTCCCTTCACCCGCATCAAAGTTTTTTGCGAAAGCGAAATAACTTACCATATATGCGGAAGTAGTTCAGTGGTAGAACACCACCTTGCCAAGGTGGGGGTCGCGGGTTCGAATCCCGTCTTCCGCTCCATAGATGCCGGGGTGGCGGAACTGGCAGACGCACAGGACTTAAAATCCTGCGGTAGGTGACTACCGTACCGGTTCGATTCCGGTCCTCGGCACCAAAGTTTTTTGCAATAGCAAAATAACTTCCAAAATATGCGCCCGTAGCTCAATTGGATAGAGCGTCTGACTACGGATCAGAAGGTTATGGGTTCGACTCCTTTCGGGCGCGCCATTGTTTTAACGGGAAGTAGCTCAGCTTGGTAGAGCACTTGGTTTGGGACCAAGGGGTCGCAGGTTCGAATCCTGTCTTCCCGACCAGTTGAGAATTGATTTTAACAACATGGGGCCTTAGCTCAGCTGGGAGAGCGCCTGCTTTGCACGCAGGAGGTCAGCGGTTCGATCCCGCTAGGCTCCATTTATTTTTATTGAAAATGGCGGTGTAGCTCAGCTGGCTAGAGCGTACGGTTCATACCCGTAAGGTCGGGGGTTCGATCCCCTCCGCCGCTATATTATATTAATGGACCCTTAGCTCAGCTGGTTAGAGCAGACGGCTCATAACCGTCCGGTCGTAGGTTCGAGTCCTACAGGGTCCATGTATGGAGGAATACCCAAGTCTGGCTGAAGGGATCGGTCTTGAAAACCGACAGGCGGGTCAAACCGCGCGGGGGTTCGAATCCCTCTTCCTCCTCCATAAAATTTTATTTTTATTATCGCGGGGTGGAGCAGTCTGGTAGCTCGTCGGGCTCATAACCCGAAGGTCGCAGGTTCAAATCCTGCCTCCGCAATATGGTCCGGTAGTTCAGCTGGTTAGAATGCCTGCCTGTCACGCAGGAGGTCGCGGGTTCGAGTCCCGTCCGGACCGTACATTTATCCCAGTAGTATCACTACTGTTGATATAGATTTTGTATGGCTCAGTAGCTCAGTCGGTAGAGCAAAGGACTGAAAATCCTTGTGTCGGCGGTTCGATTCCGTCCTGAGCCATCTTTTTTTATATGGAGGGGTAGCGAAGTGGCTAAACGCGGCGGACTGTAAATCCGCTCCCTTGGGGTTCGGCGGTTCGAATCCGTCCCCCTCCACCATTTTAGGGGTATAGTTTAAAGGTAGAACGAAGGTCTCCAAAACCTTTGGTGTGGGTTCGATTCCTACTACCCCTGCCATATTATTATGGCGGTTGTGGCGAAGTGGTTAACGCATCGGATTGTGGTTCCGACATTCGTGGGTTCGATTCCCATCAGCCGCCCCATTTGTTTTATAAATTATTGGGCTATAGCCAAGCGGTAAGGCAACGGACTTTGACTCCGTCATTCGTTGGTTCAAATCCAGCTAGCCCAGTTATGGCAGCATAGCCAAGTGGTAAGGCAGAGGTCTGCAAAACCTTTATCTTCGGTTCTAATCGAGTGTTGCCTCCATTAAATGCGGGTGTAGTTTAGTGGTAAAACCTCAGCCTTCCAAGCTGATGTTGTGAGTTCGATTCTCATCACCCGCTCCAATATGGGCCTATAGCTCAGCTGGTTAGAGCGCACGCCTG
>NZ_MLYR01000147.1 GCF_001866655.1 Bacillus sp. MUM 116
TAAATAGTCCGGTAATAATGGCGAGAAGGTCACACCCGTTCCCATACCGAACACGGAAGTTAAGCTTCTCAGCGCCGATGGTAGTTGGGGCCTTGCCCCTGTGAGAGTAGGACGTTGCCGGGCTAAGCCCCTTTAGGGGTTTTTATTTTGCTTAATTTTATAGTTGGCCCGTTGGTCAAGCGGTTAAGACACCGCCCTTTCACGGCGGTAACACGGGTTCGAATCCCGTACGGGTCACCATATGGAGGATTAGCTCAGCTGGGAGAGCATCTGCCTTACAAGCAGAGGGTCGGCGGTTCGATCCCGTCATCCTCCATTATTATTGCATTTAAATTGTGCCGGTTTAGCTCAATTGGTAGAGCAACTGACTTGTAATCAGTAGGTTGGGGGTTCAAGTCCTCTAGCCGGCACCATTTATTTTTTTCTTTTTGAGCCATTAGCTCAGTCGGTAGAGCATCTGACTTTTAATCAGAGGGTCGAAGGTTCGAGTCCTTCATGGCTCACCATCTTTAATATTGCGGGTGTGGCGGAATTGGCAGACGCACCAGACTTAGGATCTGGCGCCGCAGGGCGTGGGGGTTCGACTCCCTTCACCCGCATCAAAGTTTTTTGCGAAAGCGAAATAACTTACCATATATGCGGAAGTAGTTCAGTGGTAGAACACCACCTTGCCAAGGTGGGGGTCGCGGGTTCGAATCCCGTCTTCCGCTCCAATTTGCCGGGGTGGCGGAACTGGCAGACGCACAGGACTTAAAATCCTGCGGTAGGTGACTACCGTACCGGTTCGATTCCGGTCCTCGGCACCAAAGTTTTTTGCGATAGCAAAATAACTTCCAAAGTATGCGCCCGTAGCTCAATTGGATAGAGCGTCTGACTACGGATCAGAAGGTTATGGGTTCGACTCCTTTCGGGCGCGCCATTATTATTGCGGGAAGTAGCTCAGCTTGGTAGAGCACTTGGTTTGGGACCAAGGGGTCGCAGGTTCGAATCCTGTCTTCCCGACCAGTCGAGAATTGATATTAACAACGTGGGGCCTTAGCTCAGCTGGGAGAGCGCCTGCTTTGCACGCAGGAGGTCAGCGGTTCGATCCCGCTAGGCTCCATTATTTAATTTTTATTAAAATGGCGGTGTAGCTCAGCTGGCTAGAGCGTACGGTTCATACCCGTAAGGTCGGGGGTTCGATCCCCTCCGCCGCTATATAAGAACTAATACTAATGTTGTTATTAATGTTTATTTTGTTGGACCCTTAGCTCAGCTGGTTAGAGCAGACGGCTCATAACCGTCCGGTCGTAGGTTCGAGTCCTACAGGGTCCACTTTTATATGGAGGAATACCCAAGTCCGGCTGAAGGGATCGGTCTTGAAAACCGACAGGCGGGTTAAACCGCGCGGGGGTTCGAATCCCTCTTCCTCCGCCATTAATTAAATGTAATTATAATCGTCGCGGGGTGGAGCAGTCTGGTAGCTCGTCGGGCTCATAACCCGAAGGTCGCAGGTTCAAATCCTGCCCCCGCAATATGGTCCGGTAGTTCAGTTGGTTAGAATGCCTGCCTGTCACGCAGGAGGTCGCGGGTTCGAGTCCCGTCCGGACCGTACTTTTATCCCAGTAGGATCACTACTGTTGATATAGATTTTGTATGGCTCAGTAGCTCAGTCGGTAGAGCACGATCGAATAAGCTACTGTGAATTAGCATCAGCGTACCCATCGAGCTGCTAATTGAATAAGCTTTCTGAGATGGGGACGAAGGACGACATTAGTCTAAGTTTAGGACACAATATTATATACGGCTCAGTAGCTCAGTCGGTAGAGCAAAGGACTGAAAATCCTTGTGTCGGCGGTTCGATTCCGTCCTGAGCCATCTTTTTTTATCTGGAGGGGTAGCGAAGTGGCTAAACGCGGCGGACTGTAAATCCGCTCCCTTAGGGTTCGGCGGTTCGAATCCGTCCCCCTCCACCATTTTAAGGGCCTATAGCTCAGCTGGTTAGAGCGCACGCCTG
>NZ_MLYR01000148.1 GCF_001866655.1 Bacillus sp. MUM 116
ACATAAGAGAAAACAATTGCCTCGAATCAATTTTTGCGTTTTCCATTGGTAAAAATCCTTCCCTATTCGTGCAACAAAAGAACATTTATTATTTTCTTCTTTTTGTTGGTAAATTAAACCTCTTCTTCTTTTCATCTTTTACAAAATGAAATCAATTTTTATGGAATATACCTTTATTTAGTGGAAATAATAACCCCAAAAATAGTAGGAATAAGAGGGAAAAACCTTGAATTTGTTTAAATCAAAAAATAAAAAGTCATTTAAGGAAAAATGGGATAACTTACAAAAAAGACAAACTCAAAAAAATTTTCCACCTAAAAAATCTGAAGAAAATAATCAACCATTAGAGTTCTGTTTAAAAGATAATATCCAAAAAATCAACGAATTGTTCGGAAACAGTGACGATATTATTATCAGAGAAATCAGAATCGGAAAAGAAGGTAAGATTAAGGCTGGTATCATTTTTACTGACGGCTTAATTGATAGCGGGTCCGCACAAAATTTTATTATGGAATCGTTAATGATTGATTTACGAATGACAAATATCGAAACAGAACCTTATAATGGGACAAAACTATTATCTTACTTAAAAGAAATGGTCTTAACTGTCGGAGACATTCAAGATATAAATGATTATACAAACCTGCTGGATTCACTTTTATCTGGAAAAGTCATTCTTTTATTTGATGGATATACACAAGGCTTTGCAGTAGAAATGAAAGGATGGAAACAACGGTCGGTTGAGGAGCCTACGACGGAAACGACGATTAGAGGGCCCCGAGAAGGATTTACAGAAAATATACGGGTCAATACCGCTTTATTGAGAAGGAAAATTAATGACCATAACCTATGGATTGAATCAAGGAAAATTGGGAAAGTATCCAAAACAAATGTCTCTATTATGTATATAAAAGGAATTGCGGATGATAAGATTGTCGAGGAAGTGCGGAAAAGACTAGATCGAATCAAAATCGATAGCATATTAGAAACCGGTTATATTGAAGAATTAATTGAAGATGCGAAATGGTCGCCATTTCCTACCATGTATCATTCAGAACGGCCAGATGCTATCGCAGCTAATCTCTTAGAAGGTCGTATAGCCATTCTCGTGGACGGCACACCTTTTGTACTAATAGTCCCTGTCATGTTCGCACAGTTTTTACAATCACCGGAGGATTATTATAACCGGGCGGATATTACCACCCTTCTTCGGTTCTTACGTTATATCGGTTTTTTTATCGCCTTATTAGGACCTTCCTTTTATATTGCGATTACAACTTTTCATCAGGAAATGCTGCCAACACAATTACTGATTACCCTGGCTGCTCAGCGCGAAGGTGTTCCATTTCCTGCCTTTATTGAAGCACTTGCGATGGAGGTCAGTTTTGAAATATTACGTGAAGCTGGACTAAGAATGCCAAAAGCCATTGGCCAAGCAGTATCCATTGTTGGAACACTTGTTATTGGCTCGGCAGCTGTTGAAGCAGGGTTCGTTTCTGCCGCCATGGTAATCGTTGTGGCCATTACAGCCATTTCCAGCTTTATTGTCAGTAATTATGAATTATCCATTTCAATTAGAATGTTACGCTTCCCCTTCATGGCACTTGCAGCATCTTTTGGTTTATTTGGT
Source organism: Bacillus sp. MUM 116 (assembly GCF_001866655.1). Lineage (GTDB taxonomy): Bacteria > Bacillota > Bacilli > Bacillales > Cytobacillaceae > Neobacillus. The sequence continues at coordinate 1,631 of NZ_MLYR01000148.1, forward strand.
ATTATAGTTGGATTGATTGGTATGGTTCTTCATATGTGCAGTTTACGTTCATTTGGAGTGCCCTTTATGGCACCATTTGGCCCCTATATTCATGATGATCAACAAGATGCCCTTTTTCGATTTCCTCGATGGGCCATGTCTAAACGGCCACGTTTACTTAGTCAAACGAATATAACACGCGAAGATACTCCTGCACCAAAACCGGACTCAAAATAGGAGCACATAAATAATTGGATAGATAACAATAAAATATTAAAAGCTACCTTTTGTCTCCATGAAGGTAGCTTTATCACTTTTTATAATTGGTTATTATTTTTCTTAATTTATTGATCACTAATAAGAGGATAGGAAGAACAAGTCCGTATGTTAAGGCGTAAAAAGGCCAAATTTCATGATCATATTTCGCTGAATGAGCAACATTAGGATGTGAAAACAAGGAAGTCGTAACCAAGATCATCCCTAGAGGTAATGTATATGATCGATAATCTTTACTTTTTAGTGTTTGTACAAAACCTATGACAACTGCGTAAAAATAAATCGACATCTTAAAATAAATCGTGATTAACCACATAATTGCCAATATCGCTTCAATTCGTTGCAAAAAGTTCCCTACTCTTATACTTTTAGCCAAGATATAGCTTGGATACATTCTTCTGGCACTCAAATCAGGACCTAAAACTAAAATAGTTAATAAAATCAGAACGATTAAACATACCCCGGCTATCAATATTGCAATAAAAAAATTTTTTTCAGCCTTCTTTATTTTATTTATCGATTTCGGAAAAATCATTAATAATACAATCAAAGGTAAGGTAAAAGTGCTTGAAAAAAGTAATACAGCCCGTATCATCGGTTTTACTCCTGAATGAAACATAGGTTGAATGTTTTCAACCTTCCATAAATCAGGAGTTACTAATATTGAGAGCACTAGTAATAAGAGTAAGAGGATAAATACAGGAAATAAAAGTTCTGCAGAACGGGCCAGCGTTTCAAGACCAAGTCGGATTCCCATGATTAAGATACATGCGCATAAAATATGGATGGCTTCATGTGGCGTATCCGGAATAATTTCCGTTGTCAAGAAAATTCCAGCATAATACAATAAATCTGAAGCGTTATAAAAAGAAAAGAAAACAAATGTAAGTGAGACAGCTTTACCTAACCATTTTCCAAGGAGTGTTTCAATAATTTCAACCAATGTCATCGTTGGAAACATTCTCGCAACCGCTAAATATAGAGCTACAAACACAAAACTGAAAGCAGTGCCAATTAAAGCAGCAATCCAAGCATCTTGTTTTACTTCATTAGCAAGACTACCTGGAATCACTAAGATGGTCGTCCCTACAGAAAATAAAATGACAAGTATGGCGAATTGACGTGCACTGATTTTTATATTTTCCACCATATTCTTCACTACACCTATTCCAGTAATCCGTATATAAAATCACTTAAAGGCTTAAAAACAATTGTAATTCCGTTAAGCGGGTTCGGAATTTTCAAGCCTAAACTTTGAGCGATGCCTAACCCAACTGCGATTAGCATTAAAAACGAAAATACCCATAATTCCTTCGTTAACTTTTTTTTCCTCAAGTTAGGAATTTCAAAAACAACCATCATAATGGCTGCCACTATTGTCCCTGCCACACCAAGCATTTGAGTTACTCCTCCACATAGCTTTTATTCTATTTTGTCGAATTTCCCCCAAGAATACTCATTGCTGCTTTTACTTGCTTAAAAAGCCATATTTTGGGGAGGATATAACTAGCTTTATAAGCTTAAAGGAGTATCGACATGAATCAAAAATTCCCATTCATCATTCTTTCAATCTGCTCACTGATTCTTCTGACTTCATGTTGGAACCGAAAAGAACTAAACGAAATGGCCATTGTAGTCGGAATGGGAATCGATAAAATAGATGGAAAGTTTATGGTGACAGCACAAGTCGTGAATCCTGGGGAAATTGCTGCATCAAAAGGAAGCAGCGGAAATTCACCCATGGTCGTATATCAAGAAAAAGGGGACACATTGTTGGAGGCCATAAGAAGAATAACAACCGTTTCACCAAGAAAACTTTATTTTTCCCATCTTCGGCTGCTTGTGTTTGGAGAAGATTTAGCAAAAAAAGGAATAGGAAAAACCTTAGACTTTTTATCAAGGGATCATGAGATACGTACTGACTTTTATATTACGGTAGCCAAGAATACTTTTGCTGGAAATGTAATGAAAATTTTAACGGCTATGGAAAAAATACCTGCCCAACAACTATACGAAACCCTTCTGACATCAGAGAAAGAATGGGCGCCTACCCTTCCGATCACATTGGATGAATTGATTTACGATATTTTAAGTGAAGGGACAAATGCAAAATTAACTGGCCTTTTGATAAAAGGAGATATTGCAACCGGGGAAAAGCTGGAGAATTTACAGCAAACAAAACCTGAAACCATTATGAAATATGATGCAATTGGAGTATTTCGAAAGGATAAATTAATTGGATGGTTAAATGAAAACGAGAGCAAAGGTCTTGTCTATGCCTTAGGAAATGTGAAAAGTACAGTTATTACCGTCCCTTGCCCTATAAAAGGGAAAGCGGATATTGAATTGATTCATACAAACACAGAATTAAAAACAGAAATTATAGGCAATAAACCAAAAGGGACAATAAAGATTGAAACAGTAGCAACTCTTGGAAATGTACAATGTAAGACACTCGATTTAACGAAACCTAAGACAATTAGACAAATTGAAATAAAAATGGAGAGAAAAATTCAAAAAAATATTCACAAGGGGTTATATGCTGCAAAAAAAAAATATAAGATAGATTTTTTTGGATTTGGTGAAGCACTACATCGTTCCAACCCGAATTATTGGCATATGAAAAAGAATGATTGGATACATGTCTTTGAAAACATGCCAGTAGAGACAGAAGTAACCGTAAAAATACATGACATAGGAATGATTAAAAACTCTCCACTAAATAAAATGAAGGACCAGCCAGCTATTGTAGACCAATAAAAATTTCCTTACAAAAGCCTTTATTACAGATTGGAGGATTTAGATGAAACGAAAAACCCTTATAATTATGATTTTCAGCTCTTTTATCCTCCTAACTGGTTGTTGGAATCGAAGGGAATTAAATGAACTATCCATTTTATTAGGGTTGGGGATTGATAAAGAAAATGAGCAATATATTTTAACAGCTCAAGTGGTCAATCCTAGTGAAATTGCATCTAAACAAGGGGGCAGCGGCAAATCGCCGGTTGTAGTTTATCAAAGTAGGGGAGAAACACTATTTGAAGCAATCAGAAGAATTACAACAGTTGCCCCAAGAAAGCTTTATTTTGCCCATTTACGAATTCTGGTTTTTGGAGAGGAATTAGCAAGAGAAGGAATTGGCGAAATGCTTGACTTTCTATTAAGGAACTCAGAAGTGCGAAATGATTTTTATATTACTGTTTCCAAAAAGGTTAAAGCGGAAGATGTGTTAAGAATATTAACCCCATTAGAAAAAATTCCAGCTAATAGTTTATTTGCTTCTCTCGAGACATCAGCGAACGCTTGGTCACCAACAGAAGGGGTTACATTAGATAAGCTAACATCTACCATCGTAAGCGAAGGAATTAACCCTCTATTAACCGGAATTGAAATAAAAGGTAACGTAAAAACAGGGCAAATGAATAAAAATTTAGAACAAGCTAACCCCAAAACGATCTTGCAATATAAAGGAATGGCAGTATTTAAACAAGATAAACTAATTGGATGGATGAGTGAAAGAGAAGGCAGAGCAGTGCATTACGCCTTAGGAAAAGTGAAAAACAGCGTAGGATATGTTAAATGCCCACAAGGTGGAAAAGTAGTAATTGAAGTGTTTGGCTCAAAATCGAAACTTAATACAGAGATGACTAAGGGCGAGCCAAAGGGGTCTATTAAAGTTAACGTAAAAGGAAATATCGCAGAGGTGGAGTGTCCAGGCTTAGATTTAACCAATCCTAAATCCATTTCTTTTCTGGAAAAAGAAGCAGAAAAATCCCTTACTGAAATCATTAAAAAAGCTATAAAGCATGCTCAAAAAGATTATCGAGCTGATATTTTTGGATTCGGTGAAGCACTCTCTCGTTCGGCACCGAATGATTGGGAAAAATATAAAAAAGATTGGAATCAAAAATTTTCACAGATGCCTTTTAAGGTCAAGGTTAATATGCATATTCGGCAAACTGGTACAATTAATAATTCTCCGCTTAATAATATGGAAAATGACTAGGTCTTATAGGGAGTAATCCCATGGGAAAAGCGAGGAACAGGCATGCTTGGGAAGGAAAAGATTTCACCTCATCAATTTACAATAATGGTTGCATCGTTTATAGTAGGCGGCAGTATTTTGTATGTCCCGTCCGGGCTTATCCATAACGCAAAACAAGATGCCTGGTTGGCTGGTATTCTTGTGGTGGTGTTCGGACTATCACTAGTGTTATTGTTCAATACACTTGGCAGCAGTTTCCCAACGATGAATTTTGCTGAATATAGCGAAAAAATTTTGGGAAAATGGCTTGGGAAAACGGTTTCCCTTCTCTATTTTATTTATTTTTTTCTTAGTACCGCCAATTTTGTTCGACAAATCGGTGATTTCGTTGCAATCCAAATCCTGCCCGATACCCCCATTTTAGCAATTCATATTCTTTTTATCCTGATTGTGATGATGGGCATCCGTTTTGGGCTAGAAACCTTTTCAAGGGCTTTTGAAATTTTTTTCCCATTTATTTTGTTGGTGTTTTTTATTTTTATCATTTCAGTTTTTCCGGAATTTGAGTTTAAACAACTGCAACCCATATTAGGAAATGGAATGAAACCGGTAATAAGGACGGCTATACAAGCACTTGGTACCCCTTATTTGCAATTAGTGTTATTTTTAATGATTTTTCCTGCAGTAAATCAAACCATCAAAGCGAAAAAATCCTTTTTGCTTGGGACATTAATGGGCGGAAGTGCATTAATGCTTGTTACATTAGTAAGTATTCTATGCTTCGGAAGTTATTTTTCTGAAAATCAGCAATTCGTAACCTATGTTCTTGCCATGAATATAAATATTGGCGGCTTTTGGCAGCGAATTGAAGCGATTATGGCTTTCATATGGTTCACGACCATTTATATTAAAATTACTCTTTATTTTTATGGATCCATTTTATGTATGGGGCAAATTTTAAAACTGAAAGAATATAAATGTTTAACCTTTCCTTTAGGATTTGTTACGCTTGTTCTTTCTCTTTTTATTAATAAGAATATCGTTGAGTCCGATCAACAAGCAGAGTGGTGGACGGCTTTTTCCCTCCCATTTGGTCTTTTTATTCCACTATTATTACTCATAGTGGGAAAAATTAGAAATAAAGGCTAAACTTTGGTTATTACGAGTATTTAAAAGGCATCTGCATTTATTTTGCAGATGCCTTTTTCCTTCTATTTTTTATGTCTATGTCGTCTGACTATACTCTCACTGTCCAGCCAAAAGGGTCCGGCTCCGTCCCATTTTGAATTCCTGTTAAAGAATCATATAATTTTTGAGATAACGAGCCGATTTCACCGTTACTGATGACCATTTTTTCATTTTTCCATAATAATTCCCCGATAGGAGAAATGACAGCAGCAGTTCCTGTTCCAAACGCTTCCTCTAAAGTACCTTCATGACAGACTTGCTGGATTTCTTGGATAGAAATTTTCCTTTCAACTACAGGAACATTCCAATATTTTAAAAGCTCAATAATCGATTTTCTTGTAATTCCTTCTAGAATACTTCCATTTAGTTCAGGCGTAACAACTTCACCATTGATTTTAAAGAAGATATTCATGCTGCCCACTTCTTCAATATACTGCTGCTCTCTTCCGTCAAGCCATAACACCTGTGAGTAGCCCTTCTTGTAGGCAAGTTCTCCTGCCTTTAAGCTGCTTGCATAGTTTCCGGCCGTTTTCGCATTCCCAGTACCGCCTTTTACCGCACGGACATATTCGCTTTCAACCGCAATCTTTACCGGATTAATCCCTTCTTTATAGTAAGCACCTACCGGCGATAAAATTATAATAAATCGGTAATTTTTAGATGGCGAAACACCAAGATGAGGTTCTGTCGCAATCATGAATGGACGAATATAAAGAGATGTGCCTTCCAGTCCTGGAATCCACTCACGGTCAATCGAAATTAATTGTTTTAACGCGCTTAATGCCAATTCCTCATCAATCGGCGGCATGCATAAACGATCATTGGAGCGGTTTAATCTTTTCATATTTTCTTCAGGTCTAAATAACAAAATCTGCTCATCTTTTGTTCGATAGGCTTTTAGTCCTTCAAAAACGGTTTGACCATAATGAAAAATCATCGCCGCAGGGTCAAGGGTAATCGGTTGATATGGAATTATCCGCGGATCATGCCAGCCCTTGCCCTCTGTGTAATCCCAAACAAACATATGGTCCGTAAAGACAGTTCCAAACTCCAGATGGTCAAAGGATGGTTTTTCTTTTCTTGTTGCACTTAATGTGATGTCAATTTTTAACTCTTTCATGCTTTTTGTCTCCTATCCAGGTTCCTATCCAACCATTAATCTTTTATCATGAATTATATTTACATAATAATGATAATCTTATGACTATTTTACAACATTTCATTCATTCCGTGTTAAAAAATAATTCGAACAAAATTTAACAGTTTCTGGAAAAAGAAAAAGTTTTGCTGCTTATTTTTTCATTCATATTTCGTACGATCAATAATCGCAGTGTAGTTAAATAAATGACTAAGCAAATTGCAGTTGTCAAAAATCCCTATCCTAGTGTCAATTGATCAATAATAAGGTAATTGTTGCATAATTGTACCGAGGTTTCAATGTATAACCATCCCCTCCCAAAATATTTAATGGTAAAAAAGATAATAACGGCATTTTTCCCAACCGAAGTTAGTTTTCTCCAACTATCACGGAGAGAATGACAAATTCGTGAACAATTAAAAATGCGTAAAAAAAAGCCTTATCAATAAAATTGATAAGACCAAACTTCTATTTAAATATTGGTAATGTAACAATAATCATTAAAAGGAAAATAATGGTTATATAATTGACTGAATAAAGGAATACCACTTTTGCCCATTTAAAATTATTTTTTGTAAAAAATCCGGCGATACTTACACCGATCCACCCCAAATTTAACAATGTCGCAATGACAACAAAGGGTGTGCCAAGGGACCCTAAATAAAATGGTAATGGCAATAAACAGGCGCTATAAACAAAGATTTGTCTCTTCGTTATATCAAATCCATGTACCACCGGAAGCATCGCCACACGCGCCGCTTTATATTCATGATATTTCTTTATCGCAATTGCAAATGTATGAGGCATTTGAAAAATAAACAAAATCAAAAACAAAATAATCGGTACAATATGATTACTAGATGCAAGCGTTGTCCAGCCAATTACCGGAGAAACGGCTCCGGAAATCGCACCAATCACCGTATTAAGCGTATATTTTCTTTTTGCCCACATAGTATACAAAATGACATAGGTAAACCATCCGATGAATGCCCAAATCACTGCTTCGATGGTGGTAAAAAGTAATAAAATGTGACCAAGGATGGATAATGTGAATCCCAAAGTCAATACCGTTTTAAGTGAAATATGCCCTGTAACCGTTGGACGATTTTTCGTTCTGTCCATGACAGAATCAATATCTACATCGTACCAGTTATTGATGATGAGGGCACCTGCCATCACCAAGCTGCTGCCAATCATGGTTAGTAAGAATAAGCCCCAATGATTTGCCAGTGACTCATTGTTAAAATAGAGAGCTAGCCAAAAACCGGTAAAAACAGGAAGAACATTTGCTATTAATACCGGACCTTTTACAAGTAACCTTAAATCCGAAAATAAGCTAGAAGTATTACGTTCTTTCGCTAAAATAGTATTCATTTAAAACCGTCCTCTAAAAGTGTTTGAAAATCATTATCATTTGTGCATAAAGCTTAAAAAATTTCTCACCCATACATAGTAACATATTTTACTTTCAAGCTCCCTATATTCTGTTTCTAACATTGTTATCATTTTCCTATTAGGTAAATGACGAAAATGACTATAGAAATGATAAAATGTTACCAATAGATTATTGGGAAAAGGAAGATTTTATGAGTATCCTTTATGAAAATATTTCAGAAGATAAAATTAGTTGTATGAAAGATTTATGCAATGAGTTAATGGTTTTTCAAAAATCTAAATCCTATATTCATACTGAGCTGTTTGACGGGATGAATTTTGAAACAAGGATGCTCCCATCGGTGAAAAGTGCAAAAGCAAACCATTTTGTGATTGCAAAGGATGGAGATGAAATTGTTGGATATGTGTACAGCAATATTTCCGCAAAAGAAACCTATTCGAATGATTTTGCTACCTTTTTTGACCTGGATTCGGTAAAAAATGATGATGTGGGCTGCCTGTCACAGTTTTATTTAAAAGAAGGCTATCGAAATATGGGCATTGGTTCCGTTTTGTTTAAAAAATCAATGGATTGGTTACATTCCTTTCCGTCGATAACTGATTTGTTTATCTTTGTATCAAACGGGAACGAAAATGCATTAAAATTCTATCAGAGTAAAGGCTTCAAATTCAGTCACCAGATCCTAGACGGGTTTATTATTGTGTTAAGGAATAGGGCATGAAGACCATATCTCTTTAGGTTCAGGGCAGATTTAGTTTTCATAAGAGGCATGAAGACCATATCTCTTTTAGTTCATGGCGGATTTGGTTTTCATAGGAGGCATGAAGACCATATCTCTTTAGGTTCAGGGCAGATTTAGTTTTCATAGGAGGCATGAAGACC
>NZ_MLYR01000149.1 GCF_001866655.1 Bacillus sp. MUM 116
CATAATACAATCCAGAAAAGGATAAATGGCATTCCTAGAACATATGGGGTCATTCTGTTAAAAAGGATTGATCCACCCAGCATACCTATAAACGGAATCAAAGCCAACCAATGATAATTTTTCATTCGATATACCCCCTCTTACCATGAACTAATTGCACAATCTTTTGTGCTTGGCTCGTCGCATGAATAATCTCTTGTACACCATGTCCAATGCTTACTGTTACTGCACCCGGAGAACCGTCAATATATTTATTTCCTTCAAGATTATAGATATCAATTCCCACTCCATATAGTGCAGTAGGATATTCACTTCCTAATACCTGTTTAATTAGGTATTCACGTTTCTCCATATATATAAATCCCTCTTTCTAAACTGTCGAAATTTATTACCAAATGTTAGGATGATTAAATTGTATTATACATTTAGAATTTCCACTATTATACAAAAGGACAAAGAAATAGACTCGCTTGTATACACCATGTATAAGAGGCTCGAAAAATATTTATATTAAATGAAAAAGGAGTTTAATAAATCGAGAGAAGGAACTGACTTACGTTGGAGATTCGAATGCATGAAGCATTACAACTTCCTATTATGCAACACAAACAAAATTGATTGCTGGTAAAATGGGGGGTAAATAGGCGGTAGCTTTTGATTCCGGCCGATAAAAACATCAGGGATTTCATAGGTTCTGCGACAGAAAAGGAACCACCTTTAGAATCGCAGGAGGTCACCAGCAGCATCGGCATTTTTAAAATATAGAAGTTGGGATTAAAAAATAGATAGCTTATGTAAATGGTGATGAAAACAATTATTGAATCTATTGCGACTAAAGCCGTAATTCTTTTTCGATAGGTAATCCGCTGATCCCCCACTTTTACGCCATATTATTTCCAACAAATTGTTATTTTTTGCGTGATATTTTTATCGCATCACTGTCGAATAAATGGGTAAAGTAAAGGTTTTTAGCGAAGTTTGTTACTTTTATCCTCTCTATTCGATTCTTTAACAAAACTTAATTTTCTCCCGTTCGGAATTGTCGAAAACATCTATTACCCCCTTAACAAGCTTCTCGTTTTTTTCCTTCTATTATTTGGTATAGTAAAAAAACATAAATAAGTAGGTATAAAGCCATTAACAAATTTATAAGTAAACAAAAAGTTCAGAAAATAACCCCATCGCCATTGTAAGCGCCATCATTTATTGTGTAATAAATACAACTGAAAATCAAAAAAGGTAATCTACAACTTTAAAGGAGTGGATTTGTATGGAAAGACAAGCAAATTTCTTGACTGGATTATTTTGGGGTACATCTATTAGTGTTCCATTGTGGATTGCATTTTTGGGTTGGATCAAAATCATGGTTCGTTTATTTGTAAAATAGGAAGCCTTATCCTTATTAGGATTGGCATAATAGATAAGCGTAAAGTTCTAAAATGGAACTTTACGCTTTTTTGATTGAACAAATTTTATGAATTTCTGGTGGCGCCAATCACTAGCATTGATGTTGTTTCCAATATATGTGTAGCTCTTATAACGTATTATTAATTGGATCTGACCAAAGAAAAGGAGATCACGCCGGTCATTCTGACTCGATGATGCTTGTCCACGTCGATTTAAATAAAAACGAATACCATGCTGTAAGCATCCCGCGTGATACACGGGTTCATTTAGATGGATATGGCTATACGAAGTTGACAAGTGTTCAATATATCATGCAGTCGACAAAAGGTCAAAAGGAAGGCGTTGAAGCCGCAGTCAAAGCAATAGGTGAGCTTACTGGGGTTCCAATTAGCTACTATGTAGAAACCAATTATTGGGACTTTCAATCCATGGTAGATTCTGTTGGCAGCATAGATATGAATGTTCCGTTCGATGTAGCGTTAACTCATCCATGGTATAAGGAAAATAAAGATAAAGTCATTAAAGCAGGGAATCAAACTTTAGATGGAAAAATGGTTACGGAGGTTGTGCATGAACGCTATTCACTAAAAAATGGTGAATACGGTCGTCAACAATTGCAAGAAGAGGCCATGAAGGGAATCGTCAAAAAGGCATTAGATCCAAGTAATATAGGGAACCTACCTTCATTAATTAATTCAATCTCAGATTTTATTGTAGCTAGCAATATGTCAACATCCGATATGTTAAGCCTTGGGCTTGCGGTAAAGGACTTCGATCCGAATAAACAATTATCCTACCATCAATTACACGGTGAGGGGAAATCGATGTATGATGATATCCTAAAAGCTAATAACTCACAAATTGTTTTAGTTGAACAGCAACTAAAGGAAATTATGTCTAAATATTTTTAAATAATCAAATATGGAAGATAAGAATTTATGAGAAGATCTTGAGTATATTACCAATTATGTAGATACCAGAAATAAAAAACACAAAATGGACATGTTACTCATGTCCATTTTGTGTTTAATGGTTCTTGAAAAGATTCTAAAGATCGTAATCCGTCCAAAGGGATTCACTCATAACCACTCAGTCACTTCTGAATCTTCAATCAAATAAAATAAATGACTATAACCAAATTAGATTTTTGAATTGTATATAAGGTAGTATCCCTGTAAATTCAAAGCGTGATATTATTATTTCTTTAAACATCCCCTTTAATAGTAACGCTCGGTGTTGATTTTCAGTTAGGGTGTCTCACCCGCTCATTCCTCTTATAATATGGAAAGTTGTTTGTCATATTCAACTATTAAAGATCTTTAGTTCAATTCTAAATTATTGATTATACTATTCGCATCTACATTAATGAATTCACCACCGGAAGAAACATTAATCGGATAGTATCCGTAAATATCGGATAACTTTAGGTTCTTAATGTTAGAACTATCTGAAACATTGACGTAAGGTTTCAATACGTTAGTATTAACATACTGATAATTTACTTTGTTTATGGTTAAATTATTTATGATACTTCCGCCTATATCTTCACTTCCCCCATTGTTTTGAACTAAGCGAACCCACAAGAAACCCCGGGCGTTAGAAGGGTCTTTCATGTCTAAGGTTGCGTTTATATCTTTAATACTAAGATTATCAATAACACCTTGAATCCTCATAAATTCCGTATTAACTGTTGCATTTACGTTTTCTATAACGATATTTTTAATTTTATAGTCAAAACCACCAGAATAAACGGCAAATCCTCTATAACTAGCAAATGATGAATCTTTGCCATTGCGTTCCATTTTGATGTTTCGGATAAAAACACTATCTATAGGGAATAGATTTCCACCACCTTCCCAATTACATCCAGGAGCAATAGCGATGAAATCATCATCTGTAAATCCTCTGATATTTTCATATGTGAGATTTCTTGATGCACCTGTGATTCCATCACGTCTTGAACCACCACCTGGGAATAAGGTTAATTCAAATGGGCTTAAATCTTGCCAAATTTCTATATCGTGAAAATATGCGTGTTGATTTCCCCAGTGAGTAATCGCTTGACCACGTATACTTTTAATAAGCAGATTACAAACTTCAATTTTGTAAAAATTATAGAGCGTGAGCCCTCTTGAAACGTTATGATTGGTTCCAGAAACTGTTTCATTCCCTTGATTGGCATCGTTCCCGTCAATGATACCACCTGACCACTTGAAATTTTTCTTACCTGTTGTGGTATCAGATTTGAACATATAACACCGAGCGTTTGCGGCTAATAAAAACGTTGCTTGTGGGTGACATATTACTTCTGTATCATCATAAATAGTGATTGTTTTTGAAATTATGTAAGTATCTTTCGGAAAATAAATCTTTCCTTTTTCGTTAAACAGTTCTTGTACCCTTTTTGTATCGTCGGTTTCGCTACCTACTCTTTTTCTAACTTGCTTCTTTATATCTGCTACACTCGCATCTTTTTTAAAAAAATTCCAGTCTTCAACATCCTTTTTAATCGAGTACCCCAAAAAGAAAGCAAGTATCCAAAATATTAAATCTAATATAAATTTCCTTCGATTCAAAATACTCACCTCTATTACTATAATACTTCAATCCTAACTTCCTTATAAAATAAGTTAATGCTTAATAAGAAATTGCAAGAACAATTTTTATGAGGTAACTAAATTTCTTCTTAAATTAAGAGATGTTTTGCCAAGGCATATGCTTTTTTAGATTCAACACATTAAATTATAAATTTTTCCATTTCACTAAACTCTTCTAATTGACAAATTGGACATTCCCTTGAATATACTATTTTTCCACTTTCAAGTATTATTTCAACCCATCGTTTTCCATTCCAAATATATACAGTTATCCATTATAAATCATAGGTGACTCTAATTTCCGTTCCTACACTGTTTAATATATAAAAGATTAACAATCTTTTTGCTTTTGGTGTATCTGCATTCGGAGTACAGTGGGTGAGCAAATAAACTCAGGTATAAGAGATAACTAGATGAAAGAGCGGCATCGGCAAATAAATTATACAGCTTAATTGGTATGGCAAAGGGGAGAAATAGTTTTCGCCCAACAATTTAGAAATCTCGGATGCTGGAAAACCAAAGAAGATGTGTGTAATAGAAAACAAGATTTAATAAAATAATTCATCCATGATTGCTAAAAACACTTTTGATTGCAGTAATATCTTAACGGTAAAAAGAGTTAAAATCAAAAGAGTTAGAAGAGCAACAATTGAATTATTGTAATGGGAAATTCACAATGGAGTACTAAAACATTAAATGGGAGTTAATATATCATGTTAATAAATGAATTGAAAATTGTTATTCTTTCAAATGATGTTAAACTTTGTACAAAGCTCACTTGGTCTAGAGAATTAAATGATGTTTATATTGAAATTAGGTGATCTATAAATACTTTGAAAATTATAATGTGGATAGTATAAGTTTATAAACAGATATAAACAAGGTTGGATAAAACTGTTTATTTAATGACCAAATACCAAAAAATTATACGTCTTGTGCGACTGTTCAATTTTTAAAAGGTTACTATAACTGGACAAATCGAATTTGCACTATAATAGGTTACGGAACAAGTACCAGTAACCTCTGTCATTAATTGAATTAGTAATATAAAAGTGTAACGTTCCTTTTAAACATCTTACGCTTTTTGATCTGAACCCACAAAGTTAGACAAGAATTTTATGCATCTTCCTGGGCATGAGTACGGTATTGAATCGGACTCATGCCTTTAAAATTTGCCTTAATTCGTTTGTGATTGTAATATTGAATATACTTCTTCTATTTCTTGTTCAAATCCTCCATACTGTTAACTTCTTCAAGATAAAGTAGTTTACTTTTTAATATGCCGAAGAAATTCTCCATCACTGCGTTATCTAAAAAATTCCCTTTACGAGACATGCCTTGTGTAATTCCATGTTCTTTCAATGCATGTTGATACTTCTTTATCCGATAATGCCAGCCCTGATTAGAGTGAAGAATGAGGGTTTCGCGAAAGGTTTCAAATCCATGTTTTCGATACTTCGCTACCCATTTTTAACATCGTGATACTGACATTATTGCGTTGTGCTGTAACTTTGAAAGATTCCATACCTTTAAGGTAGTCTTGAATAGCATTTATTTTTATTTCCAGTAAATATTTCGTTATAAAAAACTGCACCTCCAATTGTTAGTTGTGTTTTACAATTGGGGAGCAGTTCATTTTTGGTCCTTTTTTAAAACTCACAGATTAAATTACACAAATCTTGGTATATTCTTTTAAATTAGTATTTTTGATTTTGATGCCATTTCCATGCATCATCAATGATTTTATCTAATTTTCGTTCTGCTTTCCAACCTAGTTCGGTAAAAATTTTTTCGGATGAAGCCACTAGCCTTGCTGGGTCACCTGCACGACGTTCCGTAAGTACAACATTAGCTTTCAAACCCGTTACTTTTTCACATGTCTCAATGACTTCTTTTACTGAATAACCTTGGCCATTACCCAGATTATAGATTTCTGACGATTTTCGCCCTTCTAATAAAGCTTCAAGTGCTTGAATATGAGCATTCGCTAAATCAGTAACATGAATATAATCCCTTATACAGGTTCCATCATGTGTATCATAATCGGAACCGAACACAGCAATCTGTTCACGTTGACCTAATAATTGTTGAAGGATAATCGGGATTAAGTGAGTTTCCGGTTCATGACTTTCGCCAATCTCTGCTGATTCATGCGCACCTGCTGCATTAAAATAACGTAAAATAACATAATTCAATCCATATGCAACATGAAAATCAGTTAGAATTTGTTCAATCATCAATTTAGAACGTCCATATGGGTTAATGGGTGATGTAATAATTTCTTCCTCAATTAATTCTACATTGGGAACTCCGTATGTAGCAGCCGTTGAAGAAAAGATAAAATTTTTTACATTGTTTTTCATCATTACATTTAATAACGTCAATGTTGATGCCACATTATTTTGATAATATTTGAATGGATCCACTACAGACTCACCTACTAAACTATAGGCAGCAAAATGCATAACCGCCTTGATAGGATAGTTGGAAAAGATCAACTGGAGATCTTCTTCACTTCCAATATTACCCTTTACAAAGATAGCTCTGCTATCTATTGCTGCCCGATGCCCTGTTGACAGGTTATCAAGAACAATGACGTCTTCTTTCTTCACTAATTCTTTAACGAGATGGCTACCGATATATCCAGCTCCCCCAATAACAAGAATCATAATTCCGATCCCCTTCCTAAGATTTCATAGACCTTCCCCATTACAGCCTGTTTTAGTGAGGAAAGCTTCTCTTGACTACTCTCCATCGTTGTGTCTTTTACTCCAAAGTAAAATTTCACTTTCGGCTCTTTTCCTGAAGGACGAAGTCAGAACCATGATCCATCTGCTAAATGATATTTTATAACATTGGATTTAGGTAAATCAATTTTGCTCTCAACACCATTTCCAACCCTAATGGAAGTAGAATAGTATTCAATAGACTTTACCTCTAATCTTGCTATTTCTTCTAATCATTCTCTCCTAAATGTATCCATTAATGCCGCGATCTGTTCGACCCCATCATTGCCTCTTAATGTAATTGACTGGAGACCTTCTTTATAAAATCCGTATTTTTCAAAAATAGCTAATAGGCATTCATACATGGTCATGCCTTTGGTTTTACAATAAGTAGCTGCTTCGGCAACAAAAGTGGCAGATTGAACAGCATCCTTGTCACGTACAAATTCGCCAATCAAATAACCATAGCTTTCTTCATATCCAAAGAGGAAGGTATTCTGCCCCGTTTGTTCAAATTCATTAATTTTTTCTAATAAACTTAAAGCCTGTTAGTATGTCCATTACTTCCAGGCAATAATGCTTTGCAATGGCACGGCCTATTTCGAAAGTTACAATCGTTTTAATAACCACACCATCTTCCGGCAGGATCCCTTTTGCTAGTTTTTGAGAAAGAAGACACTCAAGCATTAGGCACCCATTTGGTTCCCGGTTAAAACTACATATTCTCCGTTAGTATTTTTAACCGCTACCCCTAAACGGTCGGCATCCGGGACAGTTGTCATGAGGACATCCGCGTTGATTTGCTCACCATATTGGATGGCTAATTCCAATCAGCATGCTCTTCAGGTTTCGGCAATGTAACTGTAGAAAAATTCGGATCCGGTAATTCCCGTTCTTTTACGACGGTGACATTTTTCAAACCCAAATGCCTTTAGCCCTTCACGAACTGGTTTGTTTCCAGTACCATGTATCGGAGAGTAAACAATTTTTAATTCTTTCGCCACATCTGAAACTAACTCCGGATTTAACTGCAATGTTCTAAGGCAAACTTCGGAGATTTATGGCGTGAATCATAAGCAATAACAACTCCATGGTGTTTAGCAATCTCACCTTGTTCCGCAATGTATCTGGCAAGTCCTTCTGCAGCTCTACGTATCGTGTAAATGTTTAACGATTGATCCCAGGTCCAAGTTCTCCGCGTATACCCCAGTACCAAATTCTAGGTGTTTATAAAAGCTATCTTCTAGTAAACTTTTTTTGCTTTTAAATTCGAGTAATTTATCTTATAAATCATCAGCCAAATTATTATATGAAAACCATTTTCGAGCATTGTCTAAGCCGTTCAAAATATATTCTCCATTCTCATAGATAATTTTTTTTACAGAAATCCTTGTAATTTACTTAGGTGATTTTTCTATAAAGTTTATATTTCTATTACTTATCTTTTATATTTGAACAAAATAATACATCCTTGCCTCTATTTAATAGACAAGGATGTTATAAAAAACTTTTATCTATAATACCTTCTAATTTAATCAAATTATACAAATAGTATCTAGACTAATAAAGGTTCTAAATTATTTATTGTTTCTCTTCCAATAGAATCATAAATGATGTTAGCTTTTTTAACGTTAGTAAGATCGTAGCAGTTTCTTCCATCTAAGACAATTGGATTTTTCATTAATTTTCTATATTTTGATAAATCAAAGCCTTTGACCTCATCCCATTCTGTAAAAATAAAGCATACATCCGCATCTTTAAGAGTTTCTTCAATTGTATAGCAGTATGTGATATCATCTGGATGTAATTTTTGAAAGTTATCAAAGCCCACAGGATCCCAAGCTTTAACATTTGCCCCATCCTCTAGCATAATCGGAATATTAACAAGTGATGGAGCTTCTCTTAAATCATCAGTACCTGGTTTAAATGTTAATCCTAGTACTGCTACATTTAAACCCTTTAAACTATCAAAATATTTTCGTGATTTTTTGATTAATTTCAGCTTTTGATTTTCATTAACATCTATAGCTGCCTTAATTGTTTTTAATTCGTAATCGTGGAAATTTGCCAACCAATGTAATGCTTTCGTGTCTTTAGGAAAACACGATCCTCCATAACCAATCCCCGAGTTTAAGAACTTATTACCAATGCGGCTGTCATACCCCATTCCAGTCGCAACATCGTCGATATTAGCACCAATGATTTCACAAAGGTTTGCAATTTCATTAATAAAAGAAATTTTTAAAGCTAGAAAATCATTTGAAGCATATTTAATCATTTCTGCACTTTTCCTGTTTGTAACTATAATTGGAGCTCCAAAATCCTTATATACATCCTTTAATACGTCCCCTGCATAGGAATCCTGTACTCCAACAACAATCCTTGAAGCATTTAAAGTATCTCTTACGGCAGTACCTTGTGATAAAAACTCTGGATTAGAAGCGATAGATACATTTACATTGTGAACTAGATTTGCTTTAATTAAATCTTCGATTTTATCATTTGTTCCAATAGGTACGGTTGATTTTATAACAATAATACAATCTTTCTGAATACTCTTTGCAATTTGTTCAGCCACTGAATAGACATAACTAAGATTTGCTGAACCATCATGTTTTTCAGGGGTACCCACTCCAATAAAAATAACATCCGCGTCCTTATATGCATCTTTATAGTCGGTAGTAAAGTTCAATCTAACCATATTTTTCACCATTAATTCTTCAAGACCAGGTTCAAATATAGGAGAAATCCCTGATTTCATTAAGAATACTTTCTGTTCATCTATATCTACACAAGAAACTGTATGCCCCTTTTCTGCAAGACACACACCAGTCACTAAGCCGACATATCCAGTTCCTGCTACGGCAATTTTCAATTTATATTCCACTCCTAAAATTAATTTTTTTGGTTTTTAAAAAATGTATTTTATTATACAAATGTTGTATTTTATTGACGAACAAATGCAAAATAAACAAAAGAAAATTTTAGTGCATGGTCATCTAAAACTAAGAAAAATTTTCAGTACCAGGATCTATTAAATTATAATCACTAACAATAGGTTTATAAAATAAATAAAAAAAAAATAAATATATTTATCCTTGTGATTATATTCTATTGAGTGTCAAATTATTTCCCAATGGTTCCTTCCCTAAATTCACCAAGATTAATATAATAAAGCATAATTGTGACATTGAATCCATTTCGTACTGTGCTATTCCATTATTTGTATTAATATACAGAGTTAATAAAAGAAAAGAAAAGAATAAATACCATTGTTTTCTTTTAACGAAAACATACAAAGGATATATAAGGATACAAAAATATATTAGGACCATACCAAATACACCATAGTCATAGGAAAACATAATAATCGGATATTCAAAACTCCCTGAATAAGTATTTAATCTTGACACAACTTCTCTAGAATACCCTGCCCCGCCACCATAAAAAAGTTGTGGTTTTTCTTCATTTGTAGTCAAAATCATCTTTATTACATCATTTCTTCCTGAGGTTAAGTCACCTGACTTTATCCCTTGCTGAAACCTCATTCCTAAATTATTTTGAAACAATGGGGTATTAAAGAAAACTATTAAAAAGCATACCGTAATGCTAATATAAACCCACTTATACTTTTTTAAAGAGTTAAAAAATATAACAAGAGTTGCACCAATAACAAGTGCTGTTTTACTTCCACTTAAAATAAGTCCAATAATTGTAATAATTGATATTAAGTATTTATTTAGTAGATATTTATCGTATCGTGCATATATACTATTTACTATAAAAAAGATTAAAAAATACTTTGAATTTTGTAAAGGGTGTCCTGATATAAAGTAAAACCTATAGATCCCTAACCTTTTTTCACTCAATAATATTTCAGCAAAATGCTGCCCCTTGTATACAGTCCTAGCTAAAAATAACTGTATAGAACTATTTGTAAAATAATCTATGATTCCAAAAAAAAGTACTATAATAATATAGACATTGAAATATTTAACAAAGCATCGTAATGTTTTAAGTGCTTGCTCTTTGTTAATAATTACACTTAATAAAAATAGTGGTGTTAATAAATTGCTAATAGTTATAACGTAATAATGTCCTGATTTTTGTAAAAAAAGTGAAACGATTAAATCAATCGCTGAAAAAAGAGTGACGATTAGAAAAATAGCAGGACGAATCCTTCCGTTACGAAAAGCAAAAGATATAAAAGATATTCCAATTAATAAGAATGGAATGTTAATCAAACCAACCTTTTCACCAAGGACACTTCGTGTTGTTTCATTAACAATAAATAAAAAAATTACAAATAAAATTGAAAAATTCAATTTTATACTATTTTTTTTGGACTTACTGTTTTTCAAAGAGCCTGAATAAGTAATATCCATACCTTCCTCCCTATTTGACAAAAATTTTTCTAAAAAAATAATTTCAAATATTCTTTAGAAATTAGCCAATTTTATAATTATAAATCCTTAAGAATATTATTCTCTTTTATAATTTTGGCTGGAACTCCTCCAATAATTAAGTCTTTAGAAAAATCTTTTGTTACAGTACTATTTGGAAGGACTTTAACATTATCTCCTATATTTATTCCTCCAACAATTGAGGAATTCGTACCAATAAAAACATTATCTCCTAATATTGGGGCTTTATTAGTTTTATAATTCAATCCTATTGTTGTGCATTGATGTATTGTAGCTTCATTACCTATTACTGCACTTTTCGATATAATTATACTAGTACAGTGAGGTATAAAGAGACCTTCTCCTATTTTTGCCTCTGGGTGGATCTCTACTCCAGTTATATGTTTATATGGTATATATAGGAGAAAAAAAAGAAAATAATATAATAGCTTACTAACCTTACTGTTTTTATTATACAAGCAATTTAATATTCTATATATTAATATAGCAGGAATGGAATTATAGTAAAAAAGACTTAATACTTTTTTGAATTTAGTTTTCCCATTTGTATGCCTTTTTATATCTTTTCTAATCTTCTTAAAAATAGCCTGTTCCTCCCTTTTTAAACTTGGTTTATGAAATTCTTTTGTTTATTTTTAATTATTTATGAAAAGTCCCACTCTTTTTTACTTTTATTATTATTTAGTAATATTATTTTTTTTATTGTTGGAATTTGAATTAATATAGTTAAACTAAGTAAAAACAAATTAATTAAATTTATATACTTATTACTTGTAGAATTGACTAGTGCTCCTAAGAAGATTGTTAGGGTAACTAATATGTGCCTTCTCAGAGGGAAACCAGTCCAATGTTTATTAGAAAAATAACTTCTGCCAAAGAAAAAGAAAATATAGGAAATTCCAGTAGCAATTGAAGCACCAATTGCACCATAACGGGGGACCAATAGCAAGTTTAATACTATATTGGGTATAATCGATATTAAACTTACAAATAAATTTAAATAACTACGCTTTGAAAAAACAATACCTAGAGTTGTTGTTTCGCTAACTGTATACATGATAGGTTGTAAGCATAAAAAGCCTATAATAAATTTTGAACCAATATAGTCTGGTGATAATAAAATAACAATAAAATCTTTAAATAGTAAAATTAAACAAAACAAAATAGACATTAGCAATAAAATAACATTACTAACTATTTCAAAGTGCTTGACATCTTTATCTTGACTATACCAACGGTATGCTGTTGGCACCCAAAAACTTGTAAAACTCACCTGAATTATTGATAATGTTGATGATACTTTTAGAGCAGCAGTAAAAATACCTATATTAGAAAAATCACTCCACATTCTTAAAGCTAATCTATCTAGTGAATTTAAAAGGTTATTAACTGATGCTGCAATTATCAAAGGTACTCCAAACTTTAATAATTTAAGAATTAAACTTTTATCAAATTTGAATTTCATGAAATTGAGTAATTTATTATAATGAATTATTAAATAAATATCACCAATAAGTTGTCCCAATGCAGTTGAGTACACTACAGCTAAAAAATCTTTTCTAATAAACATTACAAATATTAGTGTAAATACTAATATATTTAATCTGATTACAATATTAATTACTGAATATTCAAAGGCATTTTCTTTCATTCTAATTGAAAGTAATATGAAACGTTCAATAGTTAATGTAACTATTGTTAATCCAAATAATTTAGCAGCAATTTTATATTTTTCTGATTCAAATAAAAGCATGGAAACTTTGTTTGAATTAGTACAAATAATAACAAAAATGATAATTGATAAAATCAAAGGAAACAATAAAGCATTTTTTAATAAATTATCTTTTTTATCAACCTCATGATACTCTCTTGTATAGGATTGGTCTAATCCCAAATACAAAAAGCCCACAATTAAAACTTGGAATAAAGTAAACATACTCGCTTTTCCAAATTCACTTGGAGAGATAAAATAAGTCGTTATAGGTATTGTAATAAAAGTTATAAATGCACCTGCCACTGGACCAATAGAAAAACCAAGGAGTTTTTTTATAAATATATTCATGGTCGTAATAGAAAACTTTCTACCATTCACCTCTTCATAAAAAAATATTTTCTGTATTTAATTTGAACCTAATATGAATTAGTCTTTTATTCTTCTTAAACTTTTGGACCACTTATTTAAGATAATTTCTATTTTAAAGTCTTGTATTCGTTCTAGGCCTTTTTGTTGATAATATTCTCTTTTTTCTTTTTCTTCCATTAATTCCTTTAGACTTTCAGTAAAATTATTAACATCATTACTTTTAATCAAGATACCATATTCACCACTCTTTAAAATTTCATTTGGACCATTATTTTTAAAACTAATTATCGGTAATCCTGATGCCATTGCCTCTGTTATTACAAGCCCAAACCCTTCCCATCGAGAGGTAGAAATAAAAATTGACCCTGACGAATAAAGATCGCTCAACTCCTTACCTTTCAAAGCCCCTTTTAAGATAATTTTTTCTTGTAATTTATTTTTAGCGATCAAATGACGGAATTTTTTTTCATCATTGCCATCTCCTGCAACAAGAATCCTCCACCCATTATCTAAAGCTTTTCCAATATTTATTAAGTAATCCAATCCTTTTTGTTCTAAAATTAAACGACCCACAAAAATGATATTTTTACTATTTAAGTTTGATATGTTTGTATTTTGTATAGTAACTGGGTTATATATATAAGTTGAATTATTATTAATATTTTTGTATTTTATTAAGTCTGCTGAAGTTAAACAAACAACTAAATCTGCCTGTTTTACTCCTAACAGATAATCATTAACAAACCTTTTATAATAATTCTTTATATAAACGTCGAATTCATTATGTTGCCATGCAACCATTTTTATATTTGGTAATTCACTTTTTAATATAGGCAATAAAGCTGTAAGAA
>NZ_MLYR01000015.1 GCF_001866655.1 Bacillus sp. MUM 116
GTATTAGGCACGCCGCCAGCGTTCGTCCTGAGCCAGGATCAAACTCTCCAAGAAAGTTGATGTAGCTCGAATTTTACGATGGCTTCACTTCAATAAATGAAATGAATAATTATTGTTTGTTGACGTTTTTGTTTGTTTAGTTTTCAAAGAACAATTTATCTTTTTTTATCATTCGCTCAGAAGCGACTTTATTATTATACTAAGATATCAACTTAAAAGTCAACAACTTTTTTCACGAAAGATGAAATTTAAATTTGAATATAATCTCTAAAAACAAGGTTTTTAAAGTTGCTTTTATATCTTAACTCCGCTCATGTAATTTTGCAATAAAAATTTTCACCTTTTTAAAGATTTTCTAATAACTCATTAAAGAATAAAAAAATACACGAGATAAAACTCCCATGTATTAGAACTTACTATTTAATTCTTCCCTGCAAAATTAACCTATTTCAAAAGAAACTCACGATTCCATACTCCGTCCCTCGCCAGGTGCTTATGGACTTTTCTGCCCGTCGTAATACCACTCTCGATTGCCCCGTCAATAAATCCTGCCCAGCCATTTGCATATGTAGTCCCGGCCAAAAATACATTATTTTCAGGTGTATTCCATTCTTTATGATAGGAAGTTAGCTGGTTAGGTTTCAACATCGGCCATGTTTCTCTAGAAAACTCATCATTTACCCAATCATGGCCCGTGCTCTCTATTACTTCAATATCCGGAATCCAATGCTGTAATGCCAACTCTACTCCAGCCCTGTCATTCGGGTTAAGCATGGCCGCGCTTGGACCAAATCCCACCACAATCGTGTCTTCCCCTAAATAACGATCTACATGAACAGAATTCAACGGATATTTTCCAGGTGCCAGAGCATCAAATGGTTCGTATTTCCCCTTCACTTGTGCCCAAACTTTCACTCCTTTAGCAGTTTGACCCTCTTTAGAAGAAGCTTGTTTTTCCCGAGACAGGGCCGGAACAAAATCGATATCCTGCAGCGTTGAAAGCGGAACGGTAACAATAACAGCTTTTCCTTTGAAAGAATTCCCGTCTGATGTAGAAACCTTCACTGATTTTTCATCATGCTCAATTTTTTTCACAATCGTTGAGAGTCTTATATCAGCCTTTGCATCGGCAGCCATTGCCTCGATTAATGCTTTAGTTCCTTTTTTCAAGCGGTAACTGGATATCATCGCACTATGGGTATCCCAATTCCCTTGTGAAAAAATCCACCAGCGGAAGATTTGTGTCACAGCACCCTCTTCAGGTGCACCGCAGTAATCGGAGGCCACCCAACCGTGCAAAATGTCATATTCCTCTTGCGTGAGGCCAAAATCCTTCATAAACTGGGCCGCAGTAACCCCATCCAATTCTTTAAAATCAGGGGAATGTAAAGGGTCAAATGGCAATGGCATATATTTCATGCTCTCGCTCATTAACCTTTCAACTGTATTTCTCAGCTTATTTTTAAAATCGGACACCGGAGTACATTGGGTTTTACCTTCTGAAATCCAATATACCTTTTCAGTTTTTGGACCAGTAGCTAGTTCCAGGCCATAGCGGGTGATTTCTGTCCAAACATGCGGCTGATGCCAATGAACATAGGTTCCGCCCATTTCAAGCTCAAATCCCAAACGGCTATCAACCCATGTCCTTCCGCCGATCCGGTCCCGCGCCTCCAGTATCAGGACTTTATGTCCTAATTGACTAAGTTCTCTTGCAGCGGTAAGTCCAGAAAATCCACCACCCACTATAATAACATCGTAATCTTTTAAATTTCCCATTCTTCAATCCTCCCAATACAATAATTAGATTTTCTCTGTCTCTATACCAATGGCTTTAGTTTCTTGATGAATTGGAAGCATAATTTTTCTGCGTTTGAACCAAAGGTAATAATATAAGTAGCAGGCAGCAATAAACCCAAAACCCCAATATAATGAGGAACGTTGTGTGGGATCAAATGCCATAAAGCCAAAAATGAATAAGCACATAATAATACACAGAATCGGAACAAATGGATAGAATCGAACCTTATATTTTAAATCTTCAACTTTACCGCCATTTTTCATGTATTGCTTTCGGAAACCCATTTGGGCAACTGCAATGGTTAACCATGTCAGTGTTCCGCCTATTCCACTAACAGCAAGCAGCACAACAAATAAGGTATCAGCAGCAACCACACTTGAAAGAAGGGATAGTAGTGCAAAAACTAAGGTTACTAATAATGCATTAAATGGGATCCCACGTTTGTTTATTTTTCCAAGCGCTTTTGGAGCCATTCCATTTTCCGCCAACGAAAACATTACCCGTGTACAAGCAAACAATCCAGTATTACCAACGGAAAGAATCGCCGTTAAAATAACGAAATTCATAATATCAGCGGCATAAGGAATTCCTACCATATCAAAAACGGTAACAAACGGGCTTTCAAGAACGCCTGCTTTTTTCCATGGAACAAGGGCAGATAAAACAAACATTGCCAGCACATAAAATATTAAAATACGGAAAACAATATTTCGAATCGCCCGTGGGATATTTTTTTCCGGCTCTTCCGTTTCCCCTGCGGCGACCCCCATTATTTCCGACCCTTGAAAAGCATAAATTACACTCATCATCGATACAAAAATACCGACCATACCGGCAGGGAATAGCCCATCACCAAGGAAATGGGTTAAATATGGTGTGGATGCATGTTTAAGATGTATAACGCCAAAAATTGCTCCTAACCCAACAATAATGAACATAAGCACCGCAAAAACTTTAATCCCTGCAAACCAATACTCTGTTTCAGCGAACGTTTTTGTTGTAAGTGAGTTGATTGAAAAGAGAAGGATGATAAAGATTGCACACCAAATCCAGACAGGAACATCCGGAAACCATCGTTTCATTAATACTCCTGCAGCGGTAAATTCAAGTCCTACATACATTGCCCAACTCAACCAGTAAACCCAGCCAACTACGAAACCTGTAGCTGGACCAATAAATTTTGTCGCATGGGCTTGGAAAGATCCCGAAACAGGCATGACCACTGATAATTCCCCTAAACAAACCATGACCAAATACATGAGTAAGCCTCCGACTAAATATGCCAAGATAGCTCCAAATGGACCGGCCTCACCGATTGCGTACCCAGACCCGAGAAAAAGTCCTGTTCCAATGATTCCTCCTAAAGACATCATAAACAAATGCCTGCTCTTCATCGTCCGTTTTAATTCCACTTGCTTTTCGTTTTTATTGACCATTCTCTCACCTATCTTCCACAAAAAAATTTTCATTACGGAAGCGCTTACACAGTGGTGATGATTATGCGATAGAAACTATCTCTTAATAAGTCTTGGATGGATTTACAGATTGCAGTGGGAGGACGGTTTCTAAATCCCTCTGCATCAGCAAATGAAATTGATGAACCAAGTTTTCAGTAAGGGAAAATCTACCTTGAGTATAGACACCTGTTTCGATTCCTTTTTGCACCACTTCACAAATATCCAGATCCTCTTTTCTTACCAATTGATCCATTGCCATTAATTCTTCCTCTTCTTCGGTAATTTCGTCTGTCATGAAAAATGTCGTATAAACATACTTCGTGGTTTTATGGTCAATTGGTATGGATTGGTGGATGGATAAATTTGCAGGACCAGGATCAAAAGAAAACCAAGTGTTTGGATAGAGCCAATAATATTTCCCACCTTGACCGAGTCCAAAATCACTATTTTTTCCTTTTAACGGAGTACCTTGATAAGAATAGTATTCTTGCATCTCCATCTCGTATAGTTTCATATTAAGCTTAGAAACTAGCGTTTTATGGACAATGGAGCAATGATCGCATTCTAGGTAATTATCAATCCCAATTTTCCAGTTTGATTTACAAATGGTTTCTTTTACGCGCATTCTTTTTAATTTGCTCAGATCATATTTTTCAACGTGTTTAAAGAGGTCAGGAAATTGAGATGCCATAGTAGGAGCATCGGGGTCTAAATTCACAAAAATAAAAGAATGAATGATTTCTAGTTGAATGGTTTTTAAACAAAAATCCTGGTAATCAAAATTTTCACAGCCCCCCATATTTGGCGCTCTTAAGAGGGAACCATCTGTGCGAAAGGTCCAGGCATGATAAGGGCATGTAAAGACCGATTTATTCCCTTCCCCTTCTACTAATTTAGCTGCACGATGTGTACAGACATTGTAGAAAGCTTTTATTTCTCCATCCTGCCCGCAGCTTACAATGATCGGACGATCAGCTACTTCGGTGGTAAAATAATCACCCGATTTTGATACTTGACTAATATGACCGACATACTGCCAAGTCTTGCAAAAAATTTCTCTTTTTTCTACTTCCAAAACTTCAGGCTTTGTATAGAGCCATGAGGGTAATGTATGGGCTTCACTTAAATTTTCACTAACTCTTACTTCTTTTTTGTTCATGAGCATAACCTCCTTTTTATAATTGATATCATCACAATAAGGTAATTTTAAATTAAAAATATTCTGAATCATATGTACAGTTTAACTAAAAAAATAGAAATCGGTGGTCGAGGATTTGTGTTGTTTCACTAAATTCTACGAAAGATATTGGATTTAAGGAAGAGTTTTGTGCAATCCTCCCAAAAAACTAGGATAAATTCTTACAAACTTTTATGTATAATTTACATCACTTTGTATATTGGTAATCGTAAGAGTTGAGAAATCAAAGTTTGGTCACCAACTCTTTATTTTTTGGTTGACGTTTAAACGGATTCTTTTTACAGAAAATGAGGTAAAGATTCACGCTAAGTCTGTGGAATATTTACAATTAATATAATAAAAACATTCAGGACCCAGCATAAATCTACTTGCAGGGCCCCGAAGTATTCTGTGATTACTACTGTATTTATATTACCTTCATCAGAAACCTTTTCGTCCTTTCTTCCTTTGGATGATTGAAAATCTCTTCTGAAGACCCTTGCTCGATAATGACTCCGCCATCCATAAAAATAACACGGTCCGCTACTTCTTTTGCAAATTGCATTTCATGGGTAACTACTACCATGGTCATTCCCTCTTGTGCTAGATCCTTCATTACCTGAAGAACCTCTCTTACTAGTTCAGGATCTAATGCGGATGTAGGCTCATCGTAAAGCATTACCATTGGTTTCATTGATAATGCACGTGCTATTGCCACTCGCTGTTGTTGTCCACCGGAAAGCTGCAAAGGGTAATGGTTACAACGCTCTCCCAAACCTACTTTTTCTAGAAGTGTTTGAGCCAATTTTCTTGCGTCTTCCCGATTTACACCTTGTACTACAATAGGCCCTTCCATCACATTTTCAATGGCCGTTTTATGGGGAAATAGATTAAATTGCTGAAAAACAAACCCTGTGCTTTGCCGTAATAACCTGATTTCATTTTTTCGCTTTCGGGTCAACTTTTCCCCTGCTGGTAACATATGTTTACCAATCTTAATAATCCCTTCAGAGGGTTCCTCTAAAAATGTTAAACAGCGCAAAAGTGTGGATTTCCCCGACCCGCTCGGTCCCATAAGGACCACGACTTCACTTTTATTTACGGTAAGATCGATGCCATGAAGGACCTCATGCTCACCAAATCTCTTTTTTAAATTTTGCAACTGAATAATACTCATCCTCATCACCTCCCAGTATTTTTCATTTAATTCCCAACTGTTATATGCTGAGATGTCCGTTTTTCAAGTTTGTCTAATAACCTTGAGAAAAAGGCAATAAGTACCCAATACAGTGCAGCTGCCAATAAATAAATCGTTAATGGTTCAAATGTTTTAGCAATGAGTAATGAGGACATCTGCAATAATTCTGTAACGGTAATAACCGATATTAGGGATGTATCTTTAATTAGAATGATAAATGTGTTTGACATAGTTGGAATAGCAATACGAAGACTTTGCGGCAAAATAATTCTTCTAAGGGCTTGACTATACGTCATCCCTAATGAAACAGATGCTTCCATTTGACCCTTATCAATCGATATTATGGAAGCACGGAAGGATTCAGACAAATACGCTCCCGCATTTAGACTCAACGCAAGAATTCCAGAAGGGATCGGTTCCATTTCTATACCTATTTGTGGCAGTCCATAATAAATAACGAATACTTGCACGAGTAATGGAGTTCCACGGAAAATGGAAACATAAAAGGCAGCCAATTTAACCAAAGGTTTTAAATTGGAAATCCTTGCTAATGCTGTGAAAAATCCAAGGACGAGAGCGATTAAAATGGAAACGACAGCTAAAAAAATCGTCATTAATGTAGCATTAAGTAATGCTGGCAGGGATTCGATAATAATTGAAAAATCCATGTATTTTCCTCCCGTCTAACAAACAATCAATCTGTGAAACTGTAAAAAATGTAAATCATTAATGATTTTGTATTAGGACGTCTTTTCGGAAGGCAATCTCTATTCCTAATTGTTTTAACTCTTCCATAAACGGGTTAAACCGTTCACCGATTATGACATTTTCGATTGGAACAATACCTACTTCTGTAATTTTCTTAGCAGCAATCCAGTTGGCCAGCAACATTGCCGGGATAGCAGTCGTTTTAGCCATTGAGGTAATATTTCGTTCATGATCATAAAAATCAACCATTTCCCAGGTATATTTTACCTGCTGCCAGTCTTTTTGACCGCTAACCTCTACCCTTAATACAGTAATATCCTCTTTCGATTCTCCTTTCATATTTGGAACCAATATTTTTTCTGTTAGGGCACGTGGGCTTAAATAGTTTCCATTCACTTCAATTAGTTCCTCAGCAAAAAAGCCCAATTCTTTCAAAGTATCCATCTTCCTCCAATGGCCTTCGTAGCGAACCGTTTTTTCATATAATTTTTTTACTTTATCTTTCAATGTATAGGCCGTACTATGGGCGTCCGTAATAACTGCTTCACACACCCCTACTGGTTCCGGAAAATTCACTGTTTCTAAACCTGAAAGAGGCGGGAATTCGACAAGCTTCCCATTTTCAGCAGCACGTGCAGGTCTTGTGTAAAGTCCCAACACACTTTCAAGCCGAAAAACTACTTGATACCATAAAGGAGGTTTGGGGTATCTGGGGATTCCACCGCAAATCATAACAGCTTCATCTGCTTCGTCGAGCATTTCAATTCCTTGTGCAGCTAAAAAGTTTGTAATACCTGGTGCCACCCCACACCCTGGCATGATTATGACTCCTGCATCTTTAGCCTGTTTATCTAATTCTTTTTTTTCTTCATACTTAGATCCTACCAGGTCCACTAGATGACATTTCGCCAAAATTGCCGCTTTAATAGCAGGTAAACTTAATGAATGTGGTAAACAGGCAACGGCTACATCTACATCTTGTAGAATTTTTGTAATATCTTCCACCGTTTCTAATGAAGCACATTTCCCGATAACTTTTGAATTATTAGCGATTTCCAAACATTTGTTTACACTATTTTGATTGACATCGACTGCAGTAACAGTATCAATCGTTGTAAATTTCGCAAGTTCACTCACAACGGTTGTACCAATCATTCCAGTACCTAATACAGCTGCGCGCATGGTTTTGCCCTCCTATTAGCCTATTTTTTAATTTCCCTGACTGCACATAATTATTTTTCTAAAGGTTCTGTACCAAACCATTTTTTATAAATCTGATTGTATATTCCATCCTTTTTCATATCAGCTATAATCGTATTTACTTTCTTCACAAAATCGCTATTATCTTTTTTCACAGCCATCCCAATTTCATCTTTATTTAAAATACCGCTTGTAATTTTAATTGGTAAATTTTTCGCTTTAATATTGTAACTCATTAATAACTGGTCATTAATGATTACGTCTAATCGTTTATTCATTAAGTCTGCAATATAATCGTTTACAGATTTATACAATTTAACGTTTGATCCATCTACGCTTCTAGCTACTTCCTCAAACGTCGTTCCTCCGCCTACCCCAACATTTTTCCCTTTAATATCTTCTAACTTCGTAATATTATTGGTATCCTTTCTCGTTACTAATACCGATCCTGTTACAACATATGGGCTGGTGAAGTCAACACTCTTTTTTCGTTCGTCCGTTACCGTCATTTGGCCGATAATAATATCAAATTTATCCGATTTTAACCCGCCAAGCAGACTATCCCACTTCGTAGCGACAAATTCTGTCTTTACCCCTAATCGTTTGGCAATTTCGTTTGAAATATCTACATCAAAACCATCGTACTTTTGGTTATCATTTAAAAAGTTGAAAGGTGGATAGGTTCCTTCAAATCCTACTTTTAATACTTTTGTTTTTTCTACTCTGTCTAAAACTCCATTTTTACTAGTTCCACTAGCTTCTTTCCCGCTACACGCTGCTAGGACACCGATCATCAAAAGTGCAACAATTGATAAAAGTAAACTCTTTTTCAAATAAATTCCTCCTTATATTTTGGTCGGTAACGCTCGCAACTAAAAATTCTTTACTTATCCTTTCTTTTAATTTTTGGACGACTATTTTGTTGTCCAAAATTGTAGTACAATTAATCATAGTGTATACTCGGTTAATATAGTTGTCAATGTTTTTTGAATATTTAAAATTAATAGTATGATAAAATAAAATAGAGTGGGTGAAGGATTAGATGAAGGAAAAAACAGTAGAGCAGCATGTATATAATAAACTCAGAACTGCTATATTAGCCCGTAAGCTTGCCCCAGGGAAACAATTAGTAGAACATAATATTTCAAATACTTTAGGAGTAAGCCGAACACCGATTCGAAATGCGATTAAAAAATTATCTAATGAGGGATTTGTTGATTTGATTCCCAATCGTGGTGCCTTTGTAACAAGTCCTTCCAAAGATGAGGTTATTCAAGCCTATGAACTCCGGGCAAATTTGGAATATTTGGCTGTAAAAAAATCCATGCATGTTATGGACGAAAATGATTATAATCATATAAATAGAATCATTGAAGATGAAAAAAAGAGCCTTATTAATCATAATTCTGAGGAATTTGTTGTTGCTAATAAAGCTTTTCATATTGCCATTACAAAAAAATGCGATAATAAATTTTTGAATGAGTTTATTGAAAGACTAATTAATCAAACAAATATCTATCTTATTCTTTTTGATGAATTCTTCTCGAATCCCGGGCAAGAACCATATAGCCCAGACGAACATAGATATTTACTGCAATTAATACAAAATAAAGATGAAACTGGATTAAAAATTGCCTTGGAAAACCATTTTAAACATTCAATTAACAGTATCGATATTCGATTTAATGGATACAAGGACCTAGATGAAATTTTTTAATTATGAGATTGATCCGTTGTCATACATGACAGCGGATTTTATTTTCGTGAAGGCTATTTTCGCATAGATTGTTGTTTTTCGTATAAGTTCATCAACCCGTATAACTAAATGCTTCGTGGCATCTTTTCGTAAGAACATTTGCGAAAATTGCCTAGAAACTTAAGTATTTGACCCTTATTAAGGTCCAAAAGCAACAAAGTTTACGAAAAGAGCCTTAATAAAGGAAAATTTTCATAAATATTGACGTAAATAAACCATAATGTTATTATACAGTTAATT
>NZ_MLYR01000150.1 GCF_001866655.1 Bacillus sp. MUM 116
GAGGCAGAACACAACATGAGGTGCAGCAGATGGCTTTGGTTTATACAACATTTGCCTAATTAGACTTTATGGCAGGGCTTGCCTAATTTACTTTTTTCTCCATATGAGCATTTAACAATTTATACAAAAAAGAAAAAAGCCTTTTTATAAGACTTTTTTTGAAAAATTAAATTAGTACCACACGACTGCCCCGATAATAATTAATAAGATAAACAAAACAACGATTAAGGCAAAGCCACCAAAACCGGCGCCAAAACCAACACCTCCATAGCCAAATCCGGTGCAACCGCAACCACCAAAACCACCATAGCCAAAACCATCCATATACACAACCTCCTTTCAGCTGATACCTATAAAATATGTAAAATACCAAAAAGGGGGTGGGCACTATCTGCAATTAAAACCCTTCTCCTAGGTTGTCTCCCTGTGC
Organism: Bacillus sp. MUM 116; assembly: GCF_001866655.1. Lineage (GTDB taxonomy): Bacteria > Bacillota > Bacilli > Bacillales > Cytobacillaceae > Neobacillus. Next base: position 431 of record NZ_MLYR01000150.1, read on the forward strand.
CATGCTTAGTGTAGTCTTTTATTGCGTCGAAAGGATTAATAAATACAAAAAAGCCCATCTAGGTAGGGGCTTTTGGTGATTGAGACTGTCTGTGACAAGTCTATGTGCTAAGCAAGACTATGGCTTTTCGGATACACTCTAGACTATGCATCAGTTTAACTTGCGTACCCAATCGGATAAGCCTAATTTGGAGTAATCTTTTAGAACATAACCCCAAGAATTAAATCATTATATATCAGCACTTGTCCTTCCAGTTCATTATCTTGTACATATATTATGATTACCACCAGCGTAAAACCAACATATTACACATTACCTTCTCTTTTAAGAGCGTTTGCCTATAAAGCGGACGTTTCTTTGCATTTATAGGCAAATCGTATATTTTGCCTTCTCAATATGATATTTGTCCAAGCGATTCTTGTCTTATGAAATATTATACATACTGAAAGGTTTATTTCGGACAATCTAACAGATGGTGACCAATATGTGCTTTGGAGGCTTTGGCTACGGTGGTTTCGGCGGAGGCAGTACATTTGTTTTAATCGTAGTATTATTTATCCTTTTAATTATTGTTGGTGCATCTTGTTTTTATTAATAAACCAATACACGTTCAAGCAGAATGAATCATTAATGCTGGAGGTGTAATAAATGGACGGAGTAGGAAATAGTTTTGCGTTAATCGTAGTATTGTTCATCCTTCTTATCATTGTTGGTGCATCATTTATGTTTTATTAATAATAAAATGGATGGAGCAGGAAAAAGGCCCTTTATCGGGCCTTTTTTAACGTTCAATCGCTTGACGTAACCGTAGAAGTTAACTCCCTTAATCCGTTCTAGGTATTCGATGTCCTCTTTCATTCGTGATATTTAAACGAGACAGATTAAATAGCATAAAAGGATCTTCGGTGGAAGATCCTTTTTTCCGTTCTATTGTAAATTGTTTTGTTGCGATTTAGCTGTAGCTTGGGCTTGTTGAACTTCTTGTTGAGCTTGCTGGACTTGTTGTTGAGCTTGTTGAATTTGTTGTGTGTTTGTACTTGCTTGAGCAGATTGAACAGCTTGTTGCGCTTGTTGAGCAGCTTGTTGTGCTTGTTGAGCAGCCTGTTGCATTTGTTGTTGCTGTTGGTTTTGTTGTGTCATGAAAATACCTCCTAGGTAAATGAATTTTGTTTGGAATTTAAAATAAAAACTCAACAATAATTAAAATTTGCAAGTTTGAAAAAGTTTATACATTTTTCAAGCTTAATATCCTTTATGTTACATTCAGTTTTGCTTCTGAATCCATAAAAAAAGGGGGCACTCCCCCTCTTTTCAACTTCTAATTCTTCATCTATCATTTTCTTTAACTGTGTTTCGTCAACGCAAAATTAAAATCCTTTTCGTGGGTGGTTATAGGAGTAAATGCGTCATACGCATTCTTATTTTGGGGTCACCCAGGCATTTGTTTTGCTGGAGACTTGAACATTTTCTTTGCTAATATCCTGTTTTATTGCTAATGACCTCCCAACTTGCACCCAATCCCTATATTGGTAACAGCAAAATTATCTTATGTTAGCCTACACCCTAAAAAATACTAGAATTTGTCCGGTAAAAAAAGAAAAAATCCCAACCATTGATGGGTGAGGGCTGTAAAAACTAATGTTTTCTATTTGGTAAAGGTTCTTCTCGCGTCAATACATTTTCGGAATCTCCAACACCATTTACTGTTGGGTCTTGGATAATTCCTAAATAGGAGGAAATAAACAAGGAACGGTTCAGAAATTCCTAAAAATCAAATAGAGGAATGTTCTAACCTTAAGATAAATATTAACCTTAATATTTATCTTAAGGTTAATGTGTAGATTAACATACAACTTTTTCGTCCCTCCATAAAATCACCCTTTAATTGAATAAATAAAAAGCCAGCAATGATAGCCGGATCTTCAAGTAACGCACCCTATAGTTGAACAATCGTCATTAGCTTTTATTCAACAATCGGGCCATTTAACGGAATAAACTAACCGTTTCCTTAAGAAACGGTTAGATTTACGAGAGAAAGTTTATTCACTCGTATTTCCTTAAAACAATTGCCGCATTATGACCTCCGAAACCGAATGAGTTAGACAGACCCGTATTTATTTTCACTTTGCGAGCAATAGATGGTACATAATCGAGATCACATAATGGATCAGGATTTTCTAAGTTAATTGTTGGAGGAATTATACCTTCCTTTAAACTCATTGCTAAAGCAATTGCTTCAACCCCGCCTGCTGCCCCTAACATATGACCGATCATAGATTTATTAGCTGTTACTGGAATCTGATAAGCTTGTTTACCAAAAAGCTGCTTAATAGCCATCGTTTCGGAGATGTCTCCCACTTTTGTACTTGTTGCATGGGCACTAATAACATCAATTTCTTCAGGCGATATATTTGCATTTTTTAAAGCTGATCTCATTGCAAGATAGGCCCCTTTACCTTCCGGATGTGTAGCCACGATATGGTGTGCGTCTGAACTTGCACCATATCCAATGACTTCTGCATAAATCTTTGCCTCTCTACGTAATGCATGAGATAAAGATTCTAAGATTAGAATTCCAGCACCTTCTGACATGACAAATCCATCTCGATTTTCATCAAATGGACGACTAGCTTTAGTGGGATCATCGTTTCTTGTTGATAATGCTGTAGCATTACCAAAGCTTGCTATTGATAAGTCTGTTATAGCTGCCTCTGTTCCACCTGCGAACACAACGTCAACTTCTCCGGAACGAATTAGTCTAAAGGCTTCACCAATAGCTGTATTTCCAATTGCACAAGCAGAAACGGGCGATAAAGAAGGTCCCATTGCGTTCCACTTGATACTAATTTGTGCTGCAGCAGCATTAGAAATCATAGCAGGTACTAGGGTCGGGCTAACTCTTCTTGGCCCCTTCTGTCTAAGCACATCAATATTTTCAATCAAGGTTTCAATTCCCCCTATACCTGAACCTACATATACGCCTAACCTTTCTACATCTATACGATCGAGGTCTAACTTAGAATCTACCCAAGCTTGTTCAGCTGCAGCCAAAGCAAATTGAGAAAAACGATCTAAACGTCTAGCTTCGTTCTTTCCTAAAACTTCATCTGCATCGAAGCCTTGGACGATACCTGCAATTTTTGTCTTATGATTAGTAACATCAAATGTATCGATAGTGGATATACCAGATTCCCCGTTAATCAAATTGTTCCAAAATGTTTGTATGTTGTTTCCTATAGGAGAGACTATCCCCATACCGGTAATCACAACTCTTTCCACTTTTCATCCCTCCAAATAAATAATTTACTTGTATTTTACATCTCTTTTATCCTATTACAAGTGATATTTTATCCTGGTATAATTACTAATAGGTTAAATTGATAAGATGAGGAGTTTAAAAAATGAATGATAAAACTAGGCTTGAAGCTTTGTCGACATTCTTAAAAGCTAAGCGTGCTCAAATTAAGCCAGAGTCTGTTGGTTTGCCTGCTGGAACCCGGAGAAGGACACCTGGATTACGAAGAGAAGAGGTTGCACAATTAACAGGTGTAAGTACCACTTGGTATACATGGCTAGAGCAAGGAAGAGATATAAAAGTTTCTTCAATCGTACTTGATTGTATTTCTACAGCTCTACAATTAAATAATGATGAAAGAGACTACTTATATGACCTGGCATTAGAGACAAAATCAGAAATTACAAATCAAAAAAAGAATCAATCAGATCTTAGCCCTTCTTTAAAACGAATACTAACTGAATTAACATATTGTCCGACTATCATTACGGATCGACATTGCCATATAGTGGGCTGGAATCCCGCAGCTGCTCATGTTTTTTTAGATTTTGAACAAATACCGAATGATCAAAGAAATTTGATTCGTTTAGTGTTCACTAGAAAAGAATTAAAAGCATTGGCCGTCAATTGGGAACATTTTGCGAAAGGTTTTCTTGCTATTTTCCGTACCTATTATGGACACTATTTAGGCGATGAATGGTACAACCAATTTATTAAAGAAATGAGTTATTCACATTCAGAATTTCAGGAATTATGGCAAGAAAGTCAAGTAAGTAAGGCTCCAGAAATGATAATTGAATTCAGACATGCTAAAGCAGGCAAAATGTTGTTTAATTTAACTTCTCTTCAGGTTCAAGGTGATATGGATTTACGGTGCAGTATCTATACACCAGTAGAAGAAACAGATACAGAAAATAAATTAAAGCGATTAATGAAGAGGGTTTCGGTTGAAAATTAATAAAGTAATTTCGTTATTCCATTATAGGGCGCTTTTCTTTAGTAAGAAGGCGTCTTTTTGATATTCCCCTACACATTAAGGGATTAGTTTTTGTTAAGATAAAAAAAGATTGTGAAGATTATCACTTAAACAAACGGGTACTTGAGTTGAATAAGTATCGGGCTGCATCAGCAGTTTTTTTGTGTTCTGAAAAATGTAACAACAAATACACTTTAAACGTTAAAAAAGGCCCGATAAAGGGCCTTTTTCCTGCTCCATCCATCTTATTATTAGTAGAACACAAATGCTGTACCAACGATGATAAGGAGGATGAATAATACTACGATTAACGCGAAACTACTTCCTACTCCGTCCATTTATTACACCTCCAGCCATAATGATTCATTCTGCTAGAACGTGTATTGGTTTATTAAAAAATAAAAGAAGTACCAACAATAATTAAAAGGACGAACAATACTACGATTAAAACGAAAGTGCTGCCGCCGCCATAGCCACCACCGTAGCCAAAACCACCGCAACCTCCGAATCCGTATCCAAACATACTTATCACCACCTGTTAAAATGTCCGAAATAAATCTTTCACTATGTATCATATTTCATAAGACAAGAATTGCTTGGACACACATCATATTGAGAAGGCAAAATATACGACATGCCTAAAAATGCAAAGAAACGTCTGCTTTAGGCAAACGTTCTTTATATCCGTAAAGGTAATGGAATATGTCTGGCTAACGATGGTGTAATAATAATATATGTACAAGATTATGAAATGGAATGGACAAGGGCTGATTTATAACGAATTCATTCTTGGTCTGTTCTAAAAAATTCCTCCAAATCAGGCTTAACCGATTGGGTACTCAAGTTAGACTGATGCATAGTCTAGAGTGTAGCCGAAAAGCCATAGTCTTACTTAGCACATAGACTTGTCAAAGACAGTCTCAATCACCAAAGGCCCCTAGTAGGGCTTTTTTGTATTTATTAATCCTTTCGACTTAATAAAAGACTACACTTAAGCATGGCAAAGGGAGAAGCCTAGGAGAGGGTTTAATTGCAGACAGTGCCCTTCCCCTTTTTTGGT
>NZ_MLYR01000151.1 GCF_001866655.1 Bacillus sp. MUM 116
TACGAAAAACAACAATCTATGCGAAAATAGCCTTACTTAAAATAAAAAGCAAAAGCGCCTAAACGCGCTTTTGCTTTTTACATTAGCTATTTACTTGCTCAAGCTCATTTTGCATTTGTTGGAGCTGACGTTGTTCGGCAAATGTGGAATTGGCAAATGCAGAACTTAATGCATTTTTGGCTTTCTCCACAGCAGAATCACGTTCAGCAGGGCTGGCAGACTTTGCCGTCTCCACAAATCTTCGTGCTTCTTGGAATAATTGGTTACTCATTTTTATATTCCTCCAAGCGAGGAGTCATGCACATTGGACATTTTCTGAGCTTCCGCTTCAGCATATGTCATGTGAAAGGGGATACGTTCGGCATGTTTAGAAACCGAATCTTTTCCTTGCTGGACAAAGCGTTTTGATTTGTTTCGTTTACCCATTCGAATCCCTCCAATGTTTGAGCTTCGCTTGAAACAGCAGGTGCTGCCTCAGAAATTAGTATGCTCCGAATTGATGTTTTCATTTAGGTAAACTATGGCGAAAAAAGAACTATTTTAAATTTAATAAATCGGCGATATATACTCCGACTCCATCATCTTCATTTGTAAGGGTTACATCATTTGCAATATTTTTTAGCTGATCAATGGCATTTCCCATGGCAATTCCGTGTCCGGCATATTCAATCATTTCCAGGTCGTTATCTTCATCCCCGAAGGCAATAACTCGTTCTGCTGGAATGTTGAAAGAATCAGCTGCTTTTTTCAGACCAACTGCTTTGTTTAAACCGGTTTTAATAATTTCAATGACATGCCATGGTGCTGCCCAACTGCGTTGATCAATTACTTCAGCATGGATTTCAGCTAAATGCTGACGAATTTGTTTTAATTCATCTTCTTCAGTGTGAATCAATAAACTAGTTGGGGAATCCTGTAAAAAGTTACTTAAATCACCGGTTGTTATTTTTGGTTTCCCCATTCCAAAAATATCGAGAAGCTTTTCATCGTGGTAGTGAAAATAAACATCATCCATCACTTCTGCAATGATATTATGGAACTGAAAAGATCTGCAGGCTTCAACAATATCTTTCGCCACCTTAACATCTAATGGCTCATGGAAAAATCCCCAGTCTGGATTTCGTGGATGATGTGTAAATGCTCCGTTAAAGTTAACAATAGGAGTATCCAATTCCAATTCACGATAATATATTTCACTGGAGCGGTACGGTCTTCCCGTTGCAATCATGACGATATGTCCCGCCTCTTGGGCCTTTTTCAAAATACCCTTCGTTTTTAAAGAGATCGTTTTGTCATCTTTTAATAATGTTCCATCTAAATCTAAAGCTATTAAGTGTCTTTCTGCCATATGATATAGACCCCTTCTCTTTTATTGGGTAAGATGGTATAAAATTTTCATCTTAAATAAATTTCCAGCTCGAGCGCCTAGCCCCTCGAGGGAAAAAATGAACTGCTTTTTTCCTAGGTTGCTTCGGTCCGGCCGATGAAGTCAAAGAACGACTTCATCATCCGGACCTTCAGCACTTGTTGGGGCTGAACAAGGCGCTTCCGCTTTTCTTTGTATAAGTCTTTATTTTAGGAAAATATATGTTAAGATGTTACACTACATTTGTGATTTTCTTTTAATACAATGTAAAACTGTATTAAAACTTTAATTATTACTATGTTAACAATTTTATACCTAACCTGTAAAAAAATTCACATCATATAATGTAAATTATCGATATACTAATGTGTGGCTTCAGGAGGATATAATCGTGGTTATCATCGAAAGGAAATACATTAAGGATATACCTGCATTAGAAGTAGTTAAAAAAGATAAACATCATGATACACTGCCGACGGTTATTTTTATTCATGGTATTACAAGTGCCAAGGAGCATAACCTGCATTATGCCTATTTATTAGCAGATAAGGGCTTTCGTGTGATTTTGCCAGATGCTTTAAACCATGGCGAACGGGGGCAAGGTATAGTTGAGGAAGAATTAACTGCCCAATTTTGGAACATTGTCATTAAAACTATTACAGAATTAAATGTAATAAAAGAGCATTTCGAAAAGACAGGGTTGGCTGATCCAAAAAGAATCGGGCTTGTCGGTACATCCATGGGGGGAATCGTAACATTAGGTGCTATTACCCAATACCCTTGGATTAAAGCGGCAGTCAGCTTAATGGGAATGCCAGAATATGAGGAATTTTCACTTTGGCAGCTTGATCAGCTGAAAAACAGGGGAATGAAAGTTCCTTTTACAGAGGAAGAAATTACTAACCAACTCACGATTCTTAGGGACTATGATTTAAGCAGGAATCCTGAAAAACTGGAACAAAGGCCGCTTTTGTTTTGGCATGGAAAAAAAGACCCGATCGTTCCTTACTCCTTAACTTATCAATTTTATCAAAAAATTAAGCCGCTTTATCATCAAAATCCTGAAAGACTCGCATTTATTTTAGATGAGCATGCAGGGCATAAGGTTAGTAGGGATGGGTTATTAGCTACTGTTGATTGGTTTGCAAAATACTTGTAAAGTAAAAATGTTTGACAGGAGTGATTTTTATGAATGAAGAATTAAAAGAAAATATAATGGGAGCCCTGGAGCTTGTTGTCGATCCCGAATTAGGTGTGGACATTGTGAATTTAGGTTTAGTTTACAATTTGGAAATGGATGATGAAGGCAAAGTCGATATTACGATGACATTAACTTCAATGGGTTGCCCGCTTGCCGGAACGATTGTCGATCAAGTAAAAAGATCATTAGCAGATATTCCGGAAATCAAAGATGTCGAAGTCAATATCGTTTGGAATCCGCCGTGGAATAAAGACATGATGTCCCGATATGCAAAAATTGCCTTAGGGATCCGCTAGAAATGAACTTCTCAAACAGCAGAGTCTAACTCTTGCTGTTTTTTTGACTTCACAAAACTGACATAAACTCCTGCTTTTTAAGTGAGGTACTTCACATTTTTCAACTATAAACAACTTTATAATACAGTTATTAAAGCTGTTTGCATTGAAAAGCTGATGTAGGAGGCGTATCATCATGTCTTTTAGCCGAGATTTTAATAAAGATCCATTTATTGTGATTTGGGAGCTAACACGTGCTTGTCAATTAAAGTGTCTGCATTGCCGTGCAGATGCACAATATACAAGAGACCCGCGCGAACTAACCTTTGAAGAAGGCAAACATCTAATTGATCAAATATATGAAATGAATAACCCTCTCCTTGTTTTCACAGGGGGAGACCCGCTGATGCGGGAAGATATTTTTGATATTGCAAAATATGCAGTTGAAAAAGGCGTACGTGTTTCAATGACTCCAAGTGCGACACCAAAGGTGACCAAAGAAGCAATTCAAAAGGCGAAGGAAGTAGGTCTTTCCCGCTGGGCGTTTAGTATTGACGGTCCGAATGCCGAAATTCATGATCATTTTCGCGGAACGGCCGGATCATTTGATCTGACGATGGAAAAAATTAAATATTTACATGAATTAGAAATTCCGATTCAAATCAATACAGTGATTTCAAGATATAATGTGGAATATCTTGATGAAATGGCCAAAATGGTCGAAGATTTAAATTGTGTGCTTTGGAGTGTTTTCTTCCTTGTACCGACTGGAAGAGGCCAGGATACTGACATGATTTCTCCAGTCGAACATGAAAAAGTCCTTAGATGGTTATATGATTTAAGTAAACGAGTTTCCTTTGATATTAAAACAACGGAAGCGATGCATTACCGCCGGGTGGTCATCCAGCAAAAAATGCGCGAGGCAAAAGTTAGCACCGATGAAATCGATTATTTAAATGCTTTAACGGAAAAAGGGTTAACAGGATCGATTGATGGCCTTGGAAGGGCGCCAAAAGGCGTGAATGATGGAAATGGCTTTGTGTTCATTTCTCATATTGGAGACGTCTATCCTAGCGGTCTTTTGCCTGTAAAAGCAGGAAATGTCCGTGAGAACCCGCTTGCGGAAATTTACCGTGAGTCCCCAATTTTCAAGTCATTACGGGATCCCGATTCCTTTAAAGGGAAATGCGGTGTTTGTGAATTCAGATATGTATGCGGTGGGTCAAGATCCAGAGCATATGCGATGACCGGAGATTATCTTGAAAGCGAACCATTCTGCGTGTATATACCAAAAGCATAAAGGGGAAAGCAGACGCAATAAAAATTAAGGAAGCAATCGGTATCTGATTGCTTCCCCATTTTATTCGATATTACAATAAACAGCCGGACAATTTTCACAGCCAATTTCATCCTTTAAATATTGAAGATCTAAAATTGAAATTTTGCCTTTTTTAACTGAAATAATATTGTCCTTCTTTAATTCGCTTAAAATCCGGTTTGTACTCTCACGGGAGGTTCCGCAGAAATTCGCAAGCTCCTGATTTGTAAGAGGTAAATCAATTAATATTTCATTTTCTTTATGAATACCATAGCTATTAGACATACGAATTAGTGTTGAAAAAAGCGCGCCGCGTTTGCCAATTAAAACAAGGTCACGAAATTTGGTTTGCGTTTTGCGGAAATGATCACTCATCCATTTCATGAATTCAAAAGCAAGTTTGCTGTCATGGAAAATTTCGTTTTCAAGCACATCTTTTTTGATGGCGACAATTTCTCCTTCTTCCAGAACTTTGGCACTGAGTAAATATTTGGAATTATCAGTGAATAGGGTCAATTCACCACAAATATCATTTTCCCCACAGATTCTTAAGGAAAGCTCCCGGCCATCTGAGGTAATTTTACTGATTTGGATTTTGCCGGAAAGGATAATATAGAGCTCTTCGGCTGCCATTCCTTCTTGGAATAAAAACGCTCCTCTTTCACTTCTAAATTTCCGGTCAGCGAATTTAAGCAATTCTTTTATTTCTAATGAATGAGTCGGTTTCATTTTTGTCATCATTCAGGTTTCACCTCATCAATAGTTAAAAAACCAGATGTTTTTTACTAGGTCATTTTGTATTGTTATAAATATTTTAACTCAGGTTTTTGCAAAAAAGAAAAGTAAACAATGACAATATAGTGAAAACTGTTTATATTTTTTACAAAATTTGAATTGCTTGTACGGTGGATTTTCCAAAAACAATCGTTTGTACCTCATCCATCTTCTGTTATGATTATGAGTAAGTTACCTGGTGTTTAATAATGAATTTCATAAAACTTTAATTCATTTGATGTTTTTAAAAATAATGGAGTTGATAAGAATGGAAAATACCATTATTAAAGATAAATTGAATCGTCCCTTACATGATTTACGTATTTCTGTTATCGATCGCTGTAATTTTCGCTGTCAATATTGTATGCCGGCCGATCAATTTGGACCGGATTTTGTCTTTTTACCGAAAAGAGCTTTACTAACCTATGAAGAAATTGAGCGGCTGGCTAAGATTTTTGTACAATTGGGAGTTGAAAAGATTCGTTTAACCGGCGGAGAACCCCTATTAAGAAGGGATTTGCCAGTTCTTGTAAGCAAACTGTCCGATATTGAAGGTCTAAAAGATATTGGACTAACAACAAACGGTGTCATGCTAAAGAAATTTGCTGAAAAACTAAAACAAGCCGGTCTTAAACGGGTGAACGTCAGCCTTGACAGCCTCAATGATGATTTGTTTGGAAAAATAAACGGCCGCAAGATTGGAACGAAACTTGTTTTAGAGGGAATTGAAGCAGCAAAACAGGCTGGCTTAGGCGTGAAAATCAATATGGTAGTGAAAAAAGGTCTGAATGATTCGGAAATCATTCCGATGGCCGATTTCTGTAAGAATAATGGTCTGGAGCTCAGGTTTATTGAATTTATGGATGTTGGTTCGACAAATGGCTGGAAGATGGATGATGTTATTACGAAAAAGCAGATTTACGAAATGTTGAAAGACCAATATGAACTCGAGCCAGTGAATCCCGCTTATTTTGGCGAAGTGGCGAAACTTTACCGTTATAAAGATACGAATGTAAATGTAGGATTTATTTCTTCTGTATCAGAGTCATTCTGTTCAAGCTGTACCCGGGCGCGCTTGTCTGCAAATGGACAATTATTTACCTGCCTATTTAATGGAAACGGCCATGATCTTCGTAATATCATGAGAAATGGGGCAACGGACGAAGAACTCACAAACCGGATTACTGAAATTTGGAATGGCCGCGAAGACCGCTACTCTGATGAAAGAATGGCAGAATCCAATAAGAATCGAAAGAAAATTGAAATGTCCTATATTGGGGGGTAAAAAACAACCTGCTTCAATCGAAGCAGGTTGTTTTTTTAATCTATATATCTTGGGAATAAAATGTTATTTTCAAGGTGTACATGCATGAAGGTTAATCCTTCGAGTCCTTCTAATCGCTTATAAACTAAATGATACGTGCCGCAGGCATCTAGTGGGAGTTCGAAATCAGATGTTACCGCACGGATTTGTCTTAAAATTTCTCCGGCATGGTCATGCTCTTTTTCAAGCTCGACAATCATCGCAATTGCCTCTTCACGATTTGATACAGTATTGTCTACAAGCTGTCTAATTAAAGGGAAAACAATTTCCTCTTCTTTTGCCATGTGTTCTATCAATTCTTTCTTTAATTCATAGAAAAGTTCATTAACTTTTAATAGCTCTGGATGGTTATCGCCGTGAACTCGTGATACCTTTGTCACATAAGGACTAAGCTGTGTTAATTCTTCTTCCGTAACACGGTGGTAGCGGGTAATAATGTGATCGATCATCGTATTGGAATCAGAATCCGTCCATACTTCCAAATTGGTATCAACCGGTTCACTTTTTTCATAGACATACTTTAATTCTTCGATTAACATCTCCAAATTCAAATGGTTTTGTTCAGCGGCTTGAGATAATGGAATATTACCGCCGCAGCAAAAATCAATTCGATTCTTTTTGAAGATATCACTTGTTTTTGGGATCTTGTTTACAATATCTTTCACCAATGTATTTGAAGTAAATGAAAAGGTCATAACAATTTCCTCCTTAGTTCGTTAGAAATTTCTTTCATGTCATAAGCATAATTCAATCTGAGAAAAAACAAGGTGACTTAAATCACACAATTCATATGATATTTATGATAAAAATAGGAACATGACAGCAATGTGATAGTTGCGATGTTCATATAGTTTCGATAGTCTTATTATAAATGACTGTATAAAGGCAGGAGCTGATTCAATTGTTAGAAAGAAGAAACCCGATTCCAGTAGGAGAAGCGGTAAAAAAAATAATGGAATTTCAATTGACAGGTGCGGTTGAATACGTATCCATTGAAGCGAGTTATGGACGTGTTTTAGCTGAGAATATTATTGCCAAGAATGATGTCCCCCACTTTGACAGATCCCCATATGATGGATTTGCTGTGCGTTCAATTGACACAAAGAATGCCTCCCTCGAACAATCAGTTGAGTTTGAAGTAATCGATCATATTGGAGCAGGTCAGGTATCAAGGAAGACGGTTAACGAATTTCAAGCCGTCAGAATTATGACAGGGGCGATGATGCCTAATGGAGCTGACTGTGTAGTAATGCTTGAACTGACAAATAACTACGATAAAAATGGTAAATCATATATGTCCATTAAGCGGAGCTTTAATAAGGGAGATAATGTCTCTTTTCGTGGTGAAGATACAAAAGTGGGAGAAATCATGGTGAAAAAAGGTACATACATCAATCCCGGAGTTCAAGCGATCCTCGCCACATTTGGCTATAGTGAGGTTCCGGTTGCAAAGAGGCCTATTATCGGGTTGTTTGCTACAGGAACGGAGCTTTTAGAGGTGAACGAACCTTTAGAACCAGGAAAAATTCGCAACAGCAATTCGTATATGATTGCTGCCCAAATTGAAAGGGCTGGCGGAATTAGTCATTATTTTGGCAAGCTGCCGGATGATTTTGATACCTGCTTCGATGCGGTAAAAAATGCCTTGGAAGATGTCGACCTGCTTATCACAACAGGGGGAGTTTCGGTCGGAGATTTTGATTATCTTCCGGGTATCTACCAAAAATTGGGGGCAGAGGTTTTATTTAATAAGGTGGCAATGAGACCTGGAAGTGTGACAACCGTTGCTAAGCTCCAAGATAAAATTCTATTTGGTCTCTCGGGAAATCCTTCCGCTTGTTATGTAGGGTTTGAATTATTTACACGGCCCATTATTCGTAAGATGCTGTTTTCCGACTGGCCGCATTTAAGAAAAGAACAGGCTGAACTTCTTGCTAATTTTCCTAAACCCAATCCATTTACCCGATTTGTACGAAGTACTGTACAAATTAGTGAAGGTAGGCTGACTGTATCACCGAGCGGCACGGATAAGTCAAATATTGTGACAAGTCTTGCAGGTGCTAATGCATTAATGGTATTACCAGGCGGTACGAGAGGTTTTGAGTCAGGGAATATTGTGGAGATCCTTTTACTGGAAGATCAAACTGGAAGTGTGTGGCCTTGGTAAGACCCAATATTTTTCAAGTGGTTGGCTTTCAAAATAGTGGAAAGACAACAGTAATCTTAAAGATTATTGAAGAGTTAACCAAACAGGGGGTTAGAACGGTTACGCTAAAGCACCATGGCCATGGTGGAAAACCGAGTGTAATCAGTCAAAAGGATTCCGCAAGACATATTTCTGCAGGAGCAGCGGCATCTCTTGTTGAGGGTGGGGGAAGGCTGCTTTTACAGGCAGAAGATTACAGCATGGAACTTGATGACCAAATAAAAATATTAGAACCCTTTCAGCCCGATTACATTTTAATTGAAGGGCATAAGCAAAAGAATTATCCAAAGCTTTTGATTCTTAGAGAAAAAGCTGATTTATCACTTTTAGAAATAGTAAAAAATGTAAAAATGATTTTATACTGGAATGAAGAAATTAAAACCATTTTGGGTAAACAAGAAGGGATTTTACTTCTTCCAATTCATGATAAAACCTCCATAAGCAAAATTGCCGATTTTCTGATCAAAAATAGATAAAAAGAGGGCAGAGCCCTCTTTTTATCTATTTTTCAACTTTTTCCGAAAAAGGTTGAAAATCAATAGAAGTAATGGGATGAACGTAAAACCAATGGTTCCATAAAAAGGATAAATCGTTTCCAAAAAATGACCCATTTCTTGACCATTGGCAGTAACCCATATACTGAATATCGTGATAAAAAAACCAAGTGGAAACACAATGGGACGAAAGTCTGACAGATTCAGCCATTGGGCAGTTCCAATAACAAGGACATAATAAAACACGGCCACTTTAATGAAAGCGCCTAACACCCATAGAGCAATCACGATTGACTCTAAATGTTCAAAAAAATCACCAATGCTGATGAATCGGAATGCCGTAAACACTGGGTAGTTAAAGCTGCTAACAGTTCCTCCAAACAAAAAAATGTTAACAATATTAGTGAAAACCAAAATAGACATGGTAAATAATACGGTGATCATTCCAAATTTCCTCCCTTTTTCAAGATCTTTTACAAAAGGGAGCAGAACGGAAATAAGGGAAATTTCACTAAACCAAGCTTGTGGTACAATGGCTCCCAGTATAGGGGGAATCATGCCATGCCCTGCGATTGGAAATATATTTTCTAATTTAAAGTCAGGTATAAGCAAAAAGTATAGCAAAGGAGGAAGCAAAAACAGAGGAACCAGCAATTGGGCTGCTCTTCCCAATACTTCCACACCACCTCTAACAGCAAAAGCGCAAACAAGAATTAAGCTGCCAGCGATTACAATCATCGGAGTTCTAGGGAGAAAGGAAACAATTACAAAATCAGCATACTCCCTGCAAATAATACCGCATAGATGCAATAAGAAGAACAAATAAGCCAACCCAAGAACTTTCCCCGGAAGACGGCCGATAATATGTTTACTATATTGAATAAAGGTTTCGTTTGGATAACACTTGTGTAACTTATAGACGATAAGAACGGTAAAAAACCCATTCAAGGAAGCCAAAATGGGTGAGATCCACATATCCCTTTCTGCGTACTTTCCAGTAATCGCCGGAACAATGAGAACAACTGTGGCTATGATTGTTGGAACAATCATAAGTGACATTTGTAATGCAGAAATTTTCCCTTTTTCAATCATTCTCATTCTCCTTCTTTTTACTGGCAAAACCGTTTGAACAGCTTGTCTTACTGCATGATATTCAATAACAATTATCCGACGCTTCTGGGCTTAGGGTTTTTATTTTTAAATTTTTTTTGTAAAAGAGCAACAATTAATAGAAAAAGCGGATTCATGATTTCAATCAAGGGAGTAAAAAAAGCTCCGGTTGTGGCAAAAAAATGCCCCATTTGTTGAACACTTTGAGCTACCCAGATGCTACCTACAACTTGAAGAAATCCGATTGGAAGGACTAGCGCCCTATACTCAGATAAACCTAGCCACTGTGCTGTCCCAAGGACAAGTGTATAATAATAAAGTGAAAACTTAACAAATATACCTGAAATCCAAATTGCCATCACAATTGCTTCAACATGCTCAACAAAATTTGCAAGATTAACATACCTGACAATGCTCATTACAGGGTATAATTCTATCCGCGTCACCTCGCCAAGAACAAAGAGAGTTGCAATACTAGTAACCACCATGGTCAACGTGATGCCAATGACAGAAATTATCGCCCATTTTCCTCCTTTTTCATGATCTTTCAGAAAAGGCAGTAAGAAGGAAAGGTAAAAAAATCGCTAAACCAGGTCACGAGAAAAAAAGCTCCTTTTAAAGACGGTAAAATGCCATTTCCCAAAATAGGCAGTATGTTTAGTGGTTTGAAGTCAGGCAAAAGCATCACTGCCATTATCATCAATGGAATAGTAAACAATGGCAGAAAAACTAATGCAGCACGGGCCAGCACTTCTACACCACCCATTACAGAATACGCACTGACTAACGTCATACATGATATCACTACAATGATCGGGGTTTTAGGAAGAGCTGTGGTAATGATGAACTCTGTATACTCACGCAGAACAAAGCTGCTATTGTAAAAGAAAAGAAATAAAAAGATAATCCCGAGTATTTTCCCGATAAAACGTCCCATAATCTGCTCGCTATATTGAATGATATTATATCCTGGAAAAAGTTTGTTCAACTTCAGGAGAACAAGCACAAGCAATATCCCGATTGGACAGGCCCATAAAGGCGAAATCCAGAGATCCTGCTTTGCATATGGAGCTGTAATAGAAGGAACTGTAAGAATGGATGTAGCAAGGATGGCGGGATACATGATTACAGCCATTTGAAATGCGGAGATTTTCCCTTTTTCCATTTTATTTTTTCTCCTATTTCTCAAGCATTTTACCAAGCGGTTTAAAAAGCTTGTCGATTATTTGAGTAGGGCCGGCATATCAGGAAAGAAGAGAAGGATGGTGGCGAGCAGCCATCCCGCTGCAGTTAAAGTCACAAAAGCAGCTTTCTCCTTTTTCTGATTTTTTTTCATTTTTGGCCACTCGAATAACGCCATAATAGCCACGCATACTGTTATTCCTACAATTGATACCCATTTCATTTCTTTTCTACCTCTTCTTCCTTAAAGCCTGCCGGTGTAGTAGACAAACCAGGGCGGCGTATTCGTGTTTTAATATCGATTTTCACGTTCACCTTTGGTAAGACTTCATCCCAGCGGTCTTTAACTTTTTCCCACTCTTTAGGGTATTTGCGGTGAAACGCATCGGCGAAACCAAACACATCCAAATTCATCCCTTGCTTCACTTCTTTTATCGACAGATCAATTCGTTTTTTGATGTCTTTTTCTAATTCTTTTTCAATCTCCTTCGTAATGCTGGGGCTCATCACATCAAGGTTGCTTCCATTTTGAACAATTGTTCCTTCCGATGTAACTTGCAATAAAACTTTCCATTTTCCTTTATAAATGGAAGGGAGGAGTTTGCTTGTTTCTCGAATGGGATCTAAGGTAATCGTTTCTCCTTTTTTCGGGCTTACAGTAACCGCGGTTACTTCGATTTCATTCCGTAACCACAATATACCTCTTGTAGCTTTAGCATCAATTTGACCAACCATTTTATCTTTTTTAAAAATAGCGGTACCAATCATAAATGCAATCGTCTCATCTTTTTTTTGCCCTAGTGATGGAGGAAGCTTATTAATCAAAGGAAGAACGGCTGTACCTGCATCACCGATTAACATCTGTTCAAAATCTTTCACTGTAATATTCACGCCAATATGCATTTCGGTTAGTTTTCGGAGCACATCTCCCTGATACCTCTCTAACGGTGGTTCTAAATCCAGAATTTTATTTGCCTCGCCTTCACTGACAAATAAATAAGCACGCTCCCGAGGTTCAGGATGGCGAAGTAAAAAGTCAATTTGTTTATGAACTTCTCCTGATTTCGCGAGTTTTTTTCCAATAATATAGATTTTACAATGTCCCCAGAAGATTCTGCGTGGAAATTTTGTCTGAAGCTTAGATGCTGCATCAGCCATATTTTCGCCAACCGCTGATCTTGTCAATACCACGGGACCGCCGCCGCCTCCACCACCCTGCAATCCAGCGCTTACAGCCCGAGGAATCAATATTTGCAAAGTAAGTTTGATATTTTCTCCTTTTTCTTTGTCAATGGCGGCGCCTAACACCAGGGCCATATCATTTACTTCCTTTCTGTCCCAGCAGCCGGTAAGGAGGAAGCTGGTGAATAGAGAGAGAAATATGATGCATATTTTTCTGTTGTGGCGATTTAGTAAGGGAATCATTTTTTGATCACATCCTTTTAATCGCTATTCGTTTCCATTCTCTGGCCCTGGCTTTTGTCCGGATGACTCTCGATTCGGGTTGAATTCGCCAGTTAAATGTGGCCGGGTATTCATTTTCCACCATGGAGCACGAATAAAGGCATCTTTTAATTAACGGCCTTTCAGAGGAGCGATTGGTGAAAGATAGGGCATCCCAAAAGAACGCAATGTACATAGATGGATAACGATTGTAATTACACCAAGCATAATCCCTAAAAGTCCTAGTGAGCCGGCAAGCAGCATGATTGGAAAGCGCAGCATCCTTAGCGAAATCCCTTGCGAATAGTGAGGAACCATAAAGGAGGCAATACCTGTAATCGCTACAACAATAATCATTGGAGCAGAAATCAGTCCGGCTTGAACAGCGGCTTGACCGATAACTAAAGCACCAACAATACTTATTGCCGCTCCAACCTGTTTTGGAAGCCTTACACCTGCTTCTCTCAATGCTTCAAAGGTTACCTCCATAATTAATGCTTCCACTAGCGCTGGAAAGGGAACAGTTTCTCTTGAGGAGGCCGCACTAATTAACAAATTCGTTGGCACCATCTCTTGATGATAGGTAAGCAGAGCAACATAGAGAGAAGGCAAGACAAGTGAAAAGACCATAAACACAAAACGAAGGATACGGATGACTGAACTAATCATGTAACGCTGGTAATAATCTTCAGGTGACTGAAGTAAGGAAAAAAAGGTAATTGGAGCAATTAAGGCAAAGGGAGTTCCGTCGACTAAAATTACAACACGCCCCTCTAAGAGATTAGCAGCAGCTACATCAGGACGTTCGGTATTGATAAGTTGCGGAAAGGGAGAATAGGTATTGTCTTCAATCAGTTCCTCAATATACCCACTTTCCAACACACTGTCTATTTTAATCCGCCGCAAGCGGCTTTCAACTTCTTCAAGAAGGGATTGATCCACAAGTCCTTTGATATAAGTAATTACAATACTGGTATCCGTATATCGGCCAATTTTCATTGCCTTCATTTTGAGGGCAGGGCTTTTGATTTTTCGTCTAAGCAAGGAAGTATTTATAACCAAGGTTTCCACAAATCCTTCCCGAGGTCCTCGTACAACACTCTCGGCCTGTGGTTCTTCAATCGAACGTTTTTCATATTTGCATAACCCCATGGCGAGTCCCCAATCATTCTGGTGAATTAAAAGGAGAGGGTCTCCAGTAGAGAGATTTTCTATACACTCAACAAATGTTTTGACTTCTTTCGCCTTTGAAATATGTAATTTTTTCTCTAACATTTCCCGTGAACTAAAACTCTTCCATCTGTTTCTTCCATTAATGGACTGAGTACATGATCATCGATTTCTTCAATATTCGATAATCCATCTATATAAATAAGAACGGCCTTTGTCTGGCCGCCAATTAAAAACGTTTTGAAAACCACATCAAAGCAATCTTGATACATGGAATTAAGAATATGTAAGTTATCATCCAAATCAGCCGAAAGCTGGTCGTGTTGTCCAGGGACTTGCAGTTGTTTTGATTGGTACTGTAATTGTTTATTGAACCATTTTCCTTTGTGCCGCAAGAACATAAGCAGGCCCCTTTCTTTTTTTAAAAATGAATGGTAAATATTGAAAAAGTCCATCCATATTATGTGATGTATAAATTAAAACTATTCTATTTGTTTTTTCCTTAAAGTAATTTTGTGGAAAAATAGTGTCGATATGAAAGAACTTCCTATAATGGTTGCGTTACATTTGGAAATAATAATACCGTACTTGATAAGGAGGGATTCGGATGGGACAAAATCGCCATTTTAAATCAGGACAAAAGGCGCCAAACAATGGGGTATATATTGAGATAGGCGAAACAGGAGATAATGTGGTAAATCCTAAAAAGATTAAGCTGAAAGCCGGAGATGCATTCCCTGAAACATCTAACGACAACCGTCATTGGACATATCAAAGGAAACCATAAACACGTGAAAAAGTCATCCTCTAAGGATGACTTTTCTATTGATTCTGTTTTGTCTTTTTTTATAAATAGGATATAATATAAACAAAGGTCAAAAAAGGTCAAATGAGGTGAGAGTATGGACTTAAACCAAATGACAGAACGTTTGCAAAAAGGTTTTCTTCATGCACAAACAATAGCCGTAAAACATCATCATCAAGAGGTGGATGAATCCCATTTATTTTTAGCCCTGATGAACCAAGAAGATAGTCTGGCTGTTTCTATTATTGAAAGAATTGGATTGTCAGCTAGCGAAGTGGAAGAAAAATTTGAAGCAGAATTGGCAAAAAAACCACAGGTTACCGGGAGTGGTGCAGAACAAGGGAAGCTTTATATTACCGCACCGCTGCAGAGGTTATTGGCTGAGGCAGAAGAATCTGCTGCAAAATTTTCAGATGAATTTTTATCTGTTGAACATATATTGCTTGCTGCTGCCTATTCGAAAAAAACAATCTTTAATAAGATTTTAAAAATGTATGGTATAACACCTGAAGACATAATGAAGGCAATAAGAGAAATTAGGGGGAACCAAAGAGTGACTTCACAAAATCCTGAGGCTGGGTATGATGCCTTAAAAAAATATGGGAGAGACTTAGTAGCTGAAGTAAAAGCGGGGAAAATAGACCCTGTCATTGGCAGGGACACAGAGATTCGTAATGTAATCCGAATTTTATCAAGGAAGACAAAGAATAACCCGGTGCTGATTGGTGAGCCTGGAGTAGGGAAAACAGCCATCGTTGAAGGGCTGGCACAAAGAATTGTAAGAAAGGATGTTCCGGAAGGCCTAAAAGACAAAACCATTTTTTCTTTAGATATGAGCGCACTGATTGCCGGGGCCAAATTTAGGGGGGAATTTGAAGAGAGGCTAAAGGCTGTCCTAAATGAAGTGAAAAAAAGCGAAGGACAAATTCTTTTGTTTATTGACGAAATCCATACTATTGTCGGTGCAGGAAAAACGGAAGGAGCAATGGATGCTGGCAATATGCTTAAACCAATGCTAGCACGAGGAGAGCTCCATTGTATCGGAGCGACCACACTGGATGAGCATCGAAAATATATTGAAAAGGATCCTGCGCTTGAAAGAAGATTTCAACAGGTTCTTGTTCAGGAGCCTGATGTAGAAGATACCATATCGATATTAAGAGGATTAAAAGAACGTTTTGAGGTTCATCATGGTGTGAAAATCCATGATCAAGCACTTGTTGCCGCAGCTACGTTATCGGACCGGTATATAACCGATCGTTTTTTACCGGATAAGGCGATTGATTTGGTGGACGAGGCCTGCGCAATGATTCGAACAGAGATCGATTCGATGCCGACTGAATTAGATGAGGTTACGCGAAGGGTCATGCAATTAGAGATTGAAGAGGCAGCTTTAAGAAAGGAACAAGATGAAGCAAGCAAGCATAGGCTGGAAATGCTTTTAAAAGAACTGGCGGAACTAAAAGAACAAGCGGGTGCGATGAAGGCAAAATGGGTTCTTGAAAAGAAAAGCATTCAAAGGCTTCAAGAGAAGCGAGAGCAAATTGAAAAACTTCGCCGTGAACTTCAGCAGGCTGAAGACCGCTATGATTTAAACAGGGCAGCAGAATTACGCCATGGGCTGATTCCGTCAGCGGAAAAAGAACTAAAGGAATTGGAAACAGCCGCTGAAAAGAATGATAAGCTTTTAAGGGAAGAGGTAACGGGGGAAGAGATTTCAAATATTGTTTCAAGATGGACAGGAATCCCATTATCAAAGCTTGTAGAAGGCGAAAGAGAAAAATTATTAAAACTTGAAAGCATATTGCATGAACGGGTAATCGGGCAGGATGAGGCTGTACAATTGGTGTCAGATGCGGTTCTCAGGGCTCGGGCAGGGATTAAAGATCCAAACCGGCCAATTGGTTCCTTCCTTTTTTTGGGACCTACAGGTGTCGGAAAAACCGAATTGGCTAAAGCTTTGGCCGAGGCTCTCTTTGACAGCGAAGAGCAAATGATTCGTATTGATATGTCCGAATATATGGAGAAGTTTTCGGTCTCTCGGTTAATTGGGGCTCCCCCGGGCTATGTTGGATATGAAGAAGGCGGACAATTGACAGAAGCCGTAAGAAGACGACCCTATTCGGTTATTCTCCTGGATGAAATGGAAAAGGCGCATCCGGAAGTATTTAATATATTATTACAAGCCCTAGACGACGGTCGCATTACCGACTCGCAAGGAAGAACCGTGGATTTTAAAAATACGGTTATAATCATGACATCTAATCTCGGCTCACAGTATTTACTTGAGGGCAGTGGAAATGAAATTGAAATAAGTGATACAACAAGAGAGAAGATATTTAATCAATTAAGAAATCATTTTCGACCTGAGTTTTTAAATAGAATTGATGAAACCATCCTATTTAAACCATTATCCATGGCTGAAATCAAAACAATAGTAGTAAAAATGATGAAAGAACTTGAGAATCGTTTGAAAGATCAACATATTGAAATTTCCGTAAGTGATGAGGCAAGAGAATTTATTGCTGAAAATGGTTTTGATCCAATTTATGGTGCAAGACCCTTAAAGAGGTATATCCAAAGAAATATTGAGACAAAGCTTGCGAGAGAAATCATTGCGGGGAAAGTACACGATCATTCAAAAGTAATCATAACTGTCGAAAAAGGAGAATTAGAAATTTCCGTTGAATAAATTAAGAAAAGGTCATCCCTTAAAAAAGGATGACCTTTAATATTTGTTAATGTTTATGAGCTGGTTCATTCGGAATAATTGCGGAGGCAGCATAAACGATAATCGTTACGACTACAGCTATGATTGCACCAAGTTGAAAATTAAACACAGCTCCAGTCATGGAACTAACAACGTACGTTACCATTTCAATTAATAGAAATGCCCAGAAAAAAGTCCAAAAATATCGCACAAAATTCACCTCGAAATATTATTCATCTCGTTTAATATTACCATAGCATATTAAATTAATAAACGCTATTTTCGCTTTTTCCGTATAGGTTAAAAATATTCGCTGAATGTTTTGCAAATTGGGCAAACCCCCTTTCATCTATTGTGAAGAGACATACAATATGGTGAGGGATTATGTAAAAGGGGATATAACAATGGAGAACCGGAATTTTCAGTTGGATACCGAATGGAATATCATCCATTACCCTGAAAGACCTACAGGCTTTGGGATATTAGTAATCGGTGATGAACGGCATTTTGTGGATGAAAGCAAAAGCTTCTGGATTCAGAATGAAGGAAAACTGACAATTATCAACCAATTAAAAGAATCTGGGTATACCATTTTTTCCTCAAATCTGTATGGCCGAAATTGGGGCAGTGATGAAGCGGCAGAACTCGCAGAAAGATTATATCAATATGTGATTCGCCACGAAATATTGAATGACAAGATTCATATTTTAGCAGAAGGCATGGGGGCCCTAGTGGCAATAAAGTTAATGGAGAAAATGAAAGGTCAGCTCAGATCCGTGGCCCTTTTAAATCCGATTCTTTCTTTAAAACACCACCTTGAGCAAGAGAAAGAACATAAATTTTTTTATAAAAAATGGATGAAGGAATTAGAAGCAGCCTATAAAAAGGACCAAAAAATTCTTGAAAGTGAACTTCTTCTTTCTGATGGAGCGATTAATCTTGACTTTGGCATACCCGTAAAAATCATTCATGTCATGTGTGGAGGAAGATCCTACCATCAATCAAAGCTAATCCAGCAAATTGTCAGCAAAACGGAAATTAGTCCCAGTTTCGTTGTTCCAGAAAAAAAACAACAGCTGGGAAATATGTTTATTAAGTTTTTCAAGCGATATGAAATATTCCTTTAAACATCGCCTCCCTAAATGAAATAATTCCTTAGAATCTGCATAGGATTCAATAAGGTAATTTTAGGGAGGAAGATTTTTATGGACAAGGCAGTCATTTTTAATGTATTTGATTTTGTGAACTTCCATTTTTGTAAAGCATTGCTGAATAACGGGGTAGAAGTGAATGGGATTATTTTAGAAAAGGATCGGAATGAGCCTTATTTGGATGAGAAAAGATTTGAAGTGGGCAGAAATGCAAATTTTAATGAGAGTTTATTAACCGATTGGGCAGAACGAAATGACCTGCCGAAGGAAAAATCGAATGTTATCTTTTCACTTTATGATATCTATATGCTTCATAAAGAAAATCTATTGGAAAACGACTCCGTAACAAAGCTCATTTTACAAATTCTGAATGAAAAGGAAAGAACAGATTTAATCATTTTACTCTTGCCCAGCCAATTGGTCACCAGGTCTAAATTTCCCAAAACTTTAACTATCTTAAATGACTTTTTAACAAAAATGAATTTGCCCGTTGAAGAAGTACAATTATTTTATTTACCCACTCTTTATGGACCGTGGCAGCCGGAAACCTTTCTCTTTCAAAGGAGAATCTTAACCTCTTTGAATAGAGATGTTCGAATTCAAGGGGTGAGAGAAGATAAGTCAGATGCTCTTTTTATAGATGATGCCATTGAAACAATGTTGGAAATAATTGAAAGCAAGAAGCCTGGCAGTTATTTATTCGAAAGTGGTAAAAAGGATTATTGGCAGTTATGTGCTGAATATTTGCAATTAAATGGGAAACAACGTAAAGCAGAACTTCCGGGAGAAATGATAAGGAATCGGCCAATAGTAAGGATTCCCGTTAAAAAGGTTACACCTATAGAGGAATCATTTACAAAACAGGTTGAGCATATTCAACGGTTATTTTCTAATATTCTCTAAACCTTTTTTAAAAAACGGGGTTTACAAATAAAGGATTTATAGGAAATTTATCTTTTCAAATTTAATATGGATGTTTATTATAAAGAAGGGGCAAAAGATGAACAAGGATATAAATAAATAAACAAACTAGAAAATTACCGCAGGAAGGAGATACATATGATTAATCAGGATAAATCTTTACAATTTATGCAGATTGCGATGAAATACTTACCAGAGGCAAAAGATCAGCTGGATAATGCAGGAGTAGAATTATCTATGGACTTAATTCAGCCTTTTATGAACCTTTTTACAAAGGTGATGCAAGAGGCCTATGAGCTCGGCTGGGAAGAGGCAAAGAAGGAAATGGAATAACAATGAAAAATAAGCTGCCAAACAAAAGGCAGCTTATTTCTTTTTCCAGATTTGTTCTATAAAAGGATAAACGTTATCAAAAAGTGGTTTTAAATTTCTTGCAGATTCTACTAAAGTATCAAGATGGACGATTAATTCACCATAATCAAGATAGTTTGGATTATTATTTGTATTCTGCGGTTGAATTGGTTCCGGCCCTCCCTTACGGCCAGAGCCAAACATGAAATCATCAAACAAATTTCCTTGTTCCCTAACATCTTCCTGAAGGTATTCGTTCATAAGAAAAAATCCCCTTTAATGTTTGTTAATATCTAGGATATGATTAAGGAAATAAAGGGTATGGACAATAGCGGAGGATGAAGATGTAATTTCCAGTTGCCGAAGTCAGGTTATTTTTGATAAAATTAGTACCAAGTCATAATAATTGATATTAAATTGAAAAAGGGGATACCCATAAAAGGAGATGGCTGTAATGAAAGCCGGTATAATTGGAATGGGCAGATATTTGCCAGAAAAGATCGTAACAAATGCCGATTTAGAAAAAATCATGGATACTTCAGATGAATGGATTCGGACCAGAACTGGTATTGAAGAACGTAGAATTGCCGACGATAATACTAATACATCAGATATGGCTTTTGCAGCTGCACAAAATGCCATTAAAAATGCAGGAATTACGCCATTGGATATCGATTTAATTTTAGTTGCCACAGTGACACCTGATCAGCCATTTCCATCAGTCGCTTGCCTCCTTCAGGAAAGATTGGGAGCCAAAAAAGCAGCTGCAATGGATATCAGTGCAGCTTGTGCCGGCTTTATGTACGGAATTATAACCGGATCACAGTTTATTGAAACAGGTGTTTATAAGAATATCCTTGTTGTCGGAGTAGAAAAACTTTCGAAAATCACTGATTGGAACGACCGTAATACAGCAGTATTATTTGGTGACGGGGCTGGAGCTGCCGTTATCGGACCAGTTTCCGGTGATAGAGGAATCCTTGCTTTTGAACTTGGAGCAGATGGTACAGGTGCAAAACATCTCTATCAAGATGAATACATCATTATGAACGGACGCGAAGTGTTTAAATTTGCTGTTCGTCAAATGGGTGAAAGCTGTGTAAATGTGCTAAATAAGGCAGGATTAACGAACGAGGACGTGGACCTTCTGATTCCACATCAAGCGAATATTCGTATAATGGAGGCTTCTAGGCAAAGACTAGAGCTCCCGGTTGAAAAAATGTCAAAAACTGTCCATAAATATGGAAATACTTCAGCAGCATCGATACCAATTTCGATTGTTGAAGAATTAGAAGCAGGAAAAATTAAAGATGATGATTTGATTGTAATGGTTGGTTTTGGCGGAGGTTTAACATGGGGAGCCATTGCAATCCGCTGGGGTAAGTAAAAAATAGATCGATGTCAACAAATGATTAGGTATAAAGAGTTATCGATTCATACAAAATGGAATAATTAGGAATGATAGATAGAAAAGGAGTTGTCATTCATGGAAATGCGCAGAGTAGTAGTTACAGGTGTCGGAGCGGTAACTCCACTTGGCTTGGATGCTGAAACTACGTGGAAAAATATAATAGATGGAAAATCAGGTATCGGACCTTTGACAAGAGTAAATGCCGATGAATACCCGGCAAAAGTAGCCGCTCAAATTAATGATTTTAATCCAGAAGTCTTTATGGAAAAAAAAGATGCCAGGAAAATGGACCGTTTTACCCAATATGCAGTTGCTTCTGCATTGATGGCTGTTAAAGATGCTAATTTAACCATTGATGGGGAAAATTCCCATCGCGTGGGTGTATGGATTGGTTCAGGAATTGGCGGAATGGAAACGTTTGAAGAACAATATGAAATTTTTCAAAAAAGAGGATACAGAAGGGTAAGCCCATTTTTCGTACCGATGTTAATTCCTGATATGGCTACAGGACAAGTTTCCATTACACTTGGTGCACGAGGGTTTAATAACTGTTCGGTAACTGCCTGTGCAACAGGTACCAACTCGATTGGGGATGCTTTTAAAGTCATCCAGCGCGGTGATGCGGATGTTATGGTTTCCGGCGGTGCTGAAGCGCCAATTACGAAAATGTCTGTTGCCGGTTTCTGCGCGAATACTGCACTTTCCACCAATCCGGACCCAAACACAGCCAGCAGACCATTTGATAAAAATCGCGACGGGTTTGTTATTGGCGAAGGAGCAGGGATTATTGTGCTTGAAGAATTAGAGCATGCCCTAGCCCGCGGTGCGAAAATCTATGCTGAAATTATTGGATATGGTGCAACAGGGGATGCTTACCATATTACAGCGCCGGCTCCTGGCGGTGAAGGCGGGGCCAGGGCAATGAAAATGGCGATAAATGATAGCGGCTTAAGTCCGGAAGAAATTGATTACATTAACGCTCACGGTACAAGTACAGGTTATAATGATAAATTTGAAACATTAGCGGTTAAAGAAGTGTTTGGCGGGCATGCCTATAAACTGGCAATGAGTTCAACCAAATCGATGACAGGCCATCTACTTGGAGCAGCTGGAGGAGTAGAGGCGATCTTTTCAGTATTAGCGATAAGGGACAGCATTCTTCCTCCAACGATTAATTATGAAACTCCTGATCCGGAATGCGATTTGGATTATATTGTTAATAAAGCACGTCCAAAAGAAATCAAAACAGCAATGAGCAACTCTCTTGGTTTTGGCGGACACAATGCAACCATTGTATTTAAAAAGTATGAATAATGTTAATAAGGACTAGGCATTTGCCTAGTCTTTTCCTTTTTGATGTAAGAAAGAATTTCGACTTCGAGAATTGTCCAGCTCCTAGCCCCTCGAGGTCACAAGCCAATCCGTCCAAAAGGTTAAAGAACAACCTTTCGGCCGGCTTGTCTTGTGCTATGCCTGAGGCTGACCAAATCGCTTCCGCTTTTCTTTTTCCTTTGAACCAATCCGTTTCTGATTCATAAAATATTTAAAGGGAGTTTGAAAAATGGAGTGAGGGAATGGGAATCGTACGAACAAATCAATGGCTTCAAGAGGAGTTTGACCGCCCGATTAAAATTTGCGAGAAATTGCTGCCTTATTTCAAGGGATACACGGCGAATGAAATCTACAATCAATTAATCAGCTTTGGAATGTATAGACCCTTAAGAAGTTCAAAATATGTTTTTGACTTAATGGTAAAAGAAAAAGTATGGAAACAGGTGGAGAGGCTGTTTCAACTATACAAAAAAAAATGGTCGGGTCCGGATATTCCGATTTTTCTCTTTCCAATCGCCCAATCAGGAGGTTTTTTCTTTCGGATGGAAAAGAACAAATCAGGTGTTTCTTATCCGGATAAAATGTTTCTATTTCTCTCCCATTTGAGTGATCCGAAGGAACTGGAAGCCTTATTTGTACACGAATATCACCACGTCTGCCGGCTTAGTAACCTAAACAAAAAAATGAATCAATATACCCTATTGGATTCTATCGTTATTGAAGGGCTGGCCGAATATGCTGTATTAAAAAACTGTGGAAAAAATTACACAGCAAATTGGTGCCACATATATTCTGATCAAGAAATAAAGGGATTATGGAAAAAGTATTTAAATAATCAGCTGGATTGTAAAAAAAATGAGAGGGTTCACGACCAGCTCCTATATGGGGGAGGAAGGATACCTAAACTGCTGGGATATGCGGCAGGTTATAAAATTGTTGAAGAATATTACGAAAGTCATCACTATTCTACAAAACAATCTTTTACAATCCCTGCTTCAAAATTCATAGAATAGAATAAGAGAAATAGCCTGATGTATCAGGTTCAGATTGTAGAAAAACAGCCTGATGTATCAGGTTTTTTTTATTTTAATACGAGTGGAAAATAACAATATTCTAAAAAGTATTGCAATTGAAATAATTCCGTAATAAAATTTTACTAAATACAAAATTAAACAGAATATGTTATTACTTGAAATTATGGTGATTTCAAGATAGGGATTTTTATAGAATGATATAGTTTAGGAGGTCTCAATTTTGGCAAATCATCCACTATTACAAGTGCAGAATCTTCGGACATCATTTCAAATTGAAAGCGGTTACTTTGCTGCTGTAGATAATGTATCCTTAATAGTAAATGAAAATGAAGTCTTGGCAATCGTGGGAGAATCAGGCTGTGGAAAAAGCGCATTAGCTTTGTCCATCATGGGGTTGCACCCAAAGGAACGAACAAAGCAAGAAGGAAATGTAAATTTTAAAGGGAAAAATCTGTTGTCTCTAAAAACATCAGAAATGAATAAGATTCGCGGCAAAGAGATTGGAATGATTTTTCAGGATCCTTTAACAGCCCTCAATCCACTTATGACTTGTGGAAAACAAATTGAAGAAAGCATGATCTTTCACACTAATTTATCCGGATTGGAAAGACATAAGAAAGCAATAGAGCTATTGCAAAAAGTTGGGATTCCCAATCCGGAACGAACCTACAAACAATTTCCACATGAATTATCCGGCGGAATGCGGCAGCGTATTGTCATTGCTATTGCTATTGCCTGCGATCCATTATTGGTGATTGCCGATGAACCAACAACAGCGATAGACGTAACGATTCAGGCTCAAATAATGGATTTACTCAAAGAACTGCAAAGGCAAACGAAAGCAGGTATTATTCTTATCACTCATGATCTTGGGGTGGTTGCCGAAATGGCAGATCGTGTTGCGGTCATGTACGCGGGTGAAATTGTAGAAATAGCAGATGTAAATACTTTATTTAGAAAGCCCTTACATCCTTACACAAGATCTTTATTTAATTCTATTCCATCCTCCGCGACATTCAAGGGACGATTACATGTCATTAAAGGTATTGTTCCTCCATTGCAAAAATTGCCAAGAAATGGGTGCCGATTTAAAGATCGGATTGGGTGGATAGAAATGCATGATCATGAAGAAAATCCAGTATTGCGAGAAGTTGAACCAAATCATTTTGTACGGTGCACCTGCTACAAGAACTTTCATTTTCCAGAAAAAAACATGGGAGACATTAATTATGTCATTTCTTAAAGTTAATAAACTTAAAGTATATTATCCAATACGTGGAGGCTTTTTCAAAAAAGTAGTTGGTCATGTAAAGGCTGTGGACGATATCAGCTTTGAATTAAAACAAGGAGAAACATACGGGCTTGTGGGAGAATCAGGCTGTGGTAAAACGACTACAGGCCGGACTTTGATTGGACTAATTAAGGCAACTTCAGGAGAAATCCTTTTTGAAGACCAGGATTTAATGAAACTAAGCCGCCGCAGCTTTCATCGATATCGTCAAGATATTCAAATGATTTTTCAAGACCCTTATTCCTCCTTAAATCCTAGAAAACGGGTATTGGAAATTGTTGCTGAGCCGTTAAGAAATTATGAAAAACTATCACCGCTTGAAGAGAGACAAAAAGTGCAGTATTACATAGAAAAGGTGGGATTAAATCCGGAATCTATTTATAAATACCCGCATGAGTTTTCAGGCGGACAAAGACAACGTATTGGGATTGCACGGGCTTTAACGCTAAAACCAAAATTAATTATTGCAGATGAACCTGTTTCGGCACTTGATGTGTCCGTTCAAGCCCAAGTGCTAAACTTTATGCAGGATATACAGAAAGAGTTTAATTTAACCTATTTATTTATTAGTCATGATTTAGGGATTATTCAGCATATGTGTGACAGGATTGGAATCATGTATCGTGGACAATTAGTCGAAGAAGGGACCAGTAAAGATATATATACAAATCCACAGCATATATATACGAAGAGATTAATTTCGGCAATTCCTGATATAAAACCCGAAAACAGAGAGAAACAAAAACAATTGAGACAAGATGTTAACACTGAATATACCAATTCTTATACTAAATATTTTGATTCTGAGGGTAAAGCTTATAGTCTAAAATCTATATCTGAAACACATTCCGTTGCACTGCCATAGAGAGGGGTTTATATAAATGTTGAAATTTATTTTACGCAGATTCCTTGTTATGATCCCTCAGTTATTGATCTTAAGCATACTAATCTTTTTGTTGGCAAAAGCGATGCCGGGAGATGCCTTATCCGGAAGATTGGCAAGTAATACGAAAGTGGATGCAAATACAATCCATGAATTGAAACAGAAATTAGGGTTATTTGATCCATTATATATCCAATATGGGAGATGGATTAAAGGGTTACTTCATGGTGATTTGGGACTGTCAATCATCCATCAAACCCCGGTAACCCATCTGCTTGCAGGTAAAATGGGCAACACGATCCTTTTAGGATTTGCCATTATGGTTTTAAGCTATCTTATTTCCATCCCACTTGGAATCATTGGCGGCAGATGGACAGATACTTGGGCTGATAAAATGATTGTTGGCTACAATTATTTAACATACGCTACACCACTTTTCATTTTTGCGTTGTTGGTATTGTTTATTTTTGGCTTTGTGCTTGGCTGGTTTCCTACAAGCGGAAGTGTAGATATCAGGGTTGAAGATGGCACAATTGCTTATTACATGAGTAAATTAAACCACCTCATTTTACCTGCTTTCTCCGGAGCAATTGTAAGTACGACTGTAACGATTCAATATTTACGGAATGAAATCATTGATACAAAAATTAAGGATTTTGTTAAAACGGCAAGAGCTAAAGGAGTCAGTGAATCGAAAGTTTATTCAAGACATATTTTTAGAAACTCCTTATTGCCAATTGCTGCTTTCATAGGCTATGAAATTGTCTATTTAATAGGTGGTTCCGTCTTTTTGGAATCTATTTATGGTTATCCAGGGATTGGACAATTGTTCCTCTCTTCCATTATGCAGCGTGATTTTAGTGTTGTCACCGCACTAGTTATGGTTTCCGGTCTTGCAACACTAGTTGGAACCTTAATTTCAGATATTATTTTAAGTGCTGTTGACCCTCGAATCAGGATTGAATAACAAATGGGAGGGGATCGAATATGAAACCTGAAATCGTTAAACCTAAGCAGCAAAATGCGTTAAAAAAGCAGAAGAACGGGGTTTTTTCCATTTTGTGGCGGGAGATTGTAAAAGATAAACTTGCATTAGGTTCCTTAATCCTGTTAGGACTTATTCTGATTATTGTCTATGGTGCGTCACTCCTATTAGACCAGGAAAAAATTATAACGGTAGATTTGCTATCTATTTATTCCCCGCCTTCCTCGGAACATTGGCTGGGAACAGATTATGGAGGACGGGACATTTTCGGCCAGCTAATCATAGGGGCAAGAAATTCATTTACCATAGGTTTAATGATTACTATATTAACAGGCTGTATTGGTCTTTGCGTAGGATTATGTGCTGGATATTTCGGCGGAAGGGTCGATAATGCACTTATGCGGATCATCGATTTTTTTCTTATACTTCCAACTTTAATGTTAGTCATTGTTTTTGTTAGCATTGCTCCAAAATATAATGTTTTTACATTCATCTTAATAATGAGTCTGTTTTTATGGACGGGTAAAGCAAGGTTAATACGGTCAAAAACCCTTGCGGAAAGGGAGCTTGATTATGTAAGTGCCTCCAAAACGCTTGGTACGCCTGATTGGAAAATTATTTTCCGGGAAGTTCTGCCTAATTTAAGTTCTATCATTATCGTAAATTTAACGTTAAACCTTGCTGGAAATATTGGAATCGAATCCGGGTTAACGTATTTAGGGTTTGGTCTGCCGGAAAGTTCTCCAAGTTTAGGTACACTTGTTAGTTATGCAACAAATCCAGATATTCTTGAAAATAAATGGTGGATTTGGTTACCTGCATCATTACTTATTTTAATAATGATGTTGAGTATAAATTACATTGGTCAAGCCTTTAAACGGGCCGCCGATGCAAGACAAAGAATAGGATAAAAAAGGGGGAAAAGCAGGATGAAGAAAAAGCATACTTTAAAGTTTTTCAGTCTCCTAGTTGTCTTGGCACTGTTTTTATCAGCATGTACCAAAACAAGTGGTGGAGACAGCAAAAAGCCAACCGTTTCAAATGACAAACCCAAAGAGGAAATTGGGAATTTTCCAACAGTCGTGAAAAATGACAAAAAAGAGATAGTGGATGGTTCCCTAACGTACGCATTGGTGTCTGACACTCCATTTGAAGGTAAATTAAGTCAAGCATTCGGGGATGGGGTTCCTGACGCAGAAGTTATGCAATTCTTTGATATCTCGTTATTCTCAACAAATGATGACTACGAATTTACCAATGATGGTCCGGCGACATATGAACTATCAAATAACAATAAAACGATTACGGTAAAAATCAAAGACAATGTCAATTGGTCTGATGGTAAGCCGGTAACGGCACAGGATTATGAATATTCCTTCTTAGTAATCGGAAACAAGGATTACACAGGAGTGCGCTATGGCGATGCGATTACCCAAAGTATTGTCGGGATGAAGGAGTACCATGAAGGCAAAGCAAAAAATATTTCAGGGATCAAAATTATTGATAATAAAACTATGTCTATAACCTTTAAGGAAGCAAATCCATCATTGTTAACGGGTTTATGGTCATGGGCCATGCCTAAGCATTACTTAGGTGATATTCCAATTAAAGATTTGGCAAAATCAGATAAAATCCATAAAACTCCTATTGGTTTTGGGCCATTCAAGATTAAAAAAATCGTTCCAGGTGAATCCGTTGAGTTTGAACGAAATGATGATTATTTCGCAGGCAAGCCTAAACTTAAGAGTATCGTGCTAAAAGTGGTGAATCCTAAAGTCATTCTGCAGTCTCTTAAAAAAGGTGAAGTAGATGTTGCTGAATTCCCTTCAGCTCAATACGAGGCAGCAAAAGGGTCGAAGAATTTCCAATTTATCGGCGACATTGATTTAGCGTATAACTATATTGGCTTTAAATTAGGTCACTGGGATGCTAAAAAAGGCGAAAACGTAATGGATAATACTAAATTTCAAGACAAGCGCTTACGTCAAGCAATGGCGTATGCTTTAGACAACAAATCTGTCGGTGAAAAAATTTACAATGGGCTCAGGTTCCCGGCCACATCCTTAATTCCGCCTTCATTCCCAAGCTGGTATAATAAAGATGCCAACTCAATCGGATATGACCCGGAAAAAGCGAAAAAATTATTAGATGAAGCAGGGTTTAAAGATGTTGATAATGATGGCCTTCGTGAAGATCCAGAAGGAAATAAGTTCCATATTAATTACTTAGCTATGAGTGGGGATGATACGTCCGAACCTCTTGCAAAATTCTATATCCAAAGCTGGAAAAAAGTTGGCTTAGATGTTTCACTTTTGGATGGCCGCTTGGCAGAATTCAATTCATTCTATGATATGGTAGAACAAGATAACAAGAAGGTAGATATGTGGGGTGCTGCATGGAGCACTGGTACAGATGTGGATCCATATGGATTATACTCCAAAGATGCTGCATTTAACTTCTCACGTTTCGTAAGCGACAAAAATGAGCAATTATTAGCTGATGGGCATTCGTCACAGGCGTTTGACCATGATTATCGGAAAAAAGTTTACGATGAATGGCAAACATTTATGAATGATGAAATGCCAGTTATTCCAACATTGTTCCGTTCTAAGATTTCTGCGATTAATAATCGTGTAACAAATATCAAAGCTAATTTCTTAGAAGATAACTTAAATTGGGTTAATGTTGGGGTGACAAACGAGACTCCAGAAGTAGAAAAATAAGAAAAAGGGATGATCACATTGTTGATCATCCCTTTTTCAATAGATAAGAAAGCAAAAAATTTCGTCCTTGAGAATTGTCCAGCGGTAGCGTCCTGCCCATCGAGGGAAAAAATGAACATGCTTTTTTCTTAGGTTGCTTAGGTCCTGTCGATGAAGTCAAAGAACGACTTTACCGCCAGGACCTAAAGCCTTGTCTGGGCTGAACAAGGCGAATGCGCTTTTCATAATACAAAATTCCCCTATTTGGATTTATCTTTAACTCATTTGGTAATAAAAGTTAATTAAGGAGCAAAACATATATAAAGGAATAATTTAACTAAGGTCTGCCCATACTGATTGACAAACAGTTTCTTGAAGTGAGGGGTTGTACAATGTTGTATCTTCATGATGTTTGGGTTAATTGGTTTGAAGGTGAAGAAAACGGGTATAATGTTTGCCACTTTCATGAATGGCGCAAGGATGATGGAGTCGAACTATTAGATCAGGTTCCACTCTTAAAGATTGAACCAGTTTTATTTAACTATTTTGAGAATGATTTAGCGGAATTACCTCAACAACTCCTGGATGATATTTATCAAAAAGCATACTTACGAAAAAACCATGAGCGAATTCAGCTGGACTATTGTTTTGTCGTTACCGACGGGGTTGGGATATTAGCGATTGATACAATTGGCTACAATATCCCTATCCGAAAAAGCAGGATTATTCCAAGGCAAGAGCAGCTTGTTTATGAGATGATTGACACACATGAAGCGAAAATTTACCATTTTTATCAGCCAGGTGAGATGAAAAACCATCATATTTTGTCACCCGAGCCGGAATTAATGAGAGGTCTGACTAGAAAGGAACGCCAATTAAAACAGTTGTTATTTATGGCCCTTGATCAATTACATTCTTCAAGTAATGAAGCGGAAGTCCGTTATTGGTTTACTGAATGGTGTCCGGAACGCTATGCAACCATCCAGGAAATGAATTTTGAGGATGCCTGGGAGCAGTTGTTTGAAGAAGCAAAGTACGGTTGGAGTATACGCCATATGACTTTTTGTGAGAATTTAATTAAAGGGCAGCCATTTTTCGAAAAACTATGGGAAATGGAGCATGGTCCAAAGGTGAATTAAAAGCCTGACCCAAAAGGTATTTCATACCTTTTACGGGTCAGGCTTCTTTTATGGTATAAGATTTATAAATTGCTTTGAGAATGGTCCAGCGCCTGCGCTTTTCTTTGGTGTTATCTCTTTAAACCTCGACCAAGCCCCATTGCATTTTCCATTCTTTTTAAAGTTGCGGAGGCGATTTCGTTTGCTTTTGCTGCACCGTGATCCAAAATATCATCAAGCTCTTTCGATTCAACAAGCTCATTATATCTTTCTTGAATCGGTTTTATTACTTTTACCACGACTTGTGCTAAATCACCTTTGAAATCTCCGTATCCTTTTCCGCTGTACATCTCTTCCAATTCGGAAACGGATTTCCCATCAAGGATTGAGTAGATTGACAGGAGATTTGAAATTCCTGGCTTATTCTCTTTATCGAATTTCACTATACCCTCAGAATCAGTTACAGCACTTTTAATTTTTTTCTCAATTTGCTTCAAATCATCAAGAGGGGTGATAAACGCTTTCTTGTTTGGATCAGATTTGCTCATTTTTTTTGTTGGCTCTTGCAGTGACATAATTCTTGCGCCAACCTTTGGGAGACGAATATCGGGAATGGTTAAAACATCACCGTATTTTTTATTGAATCTTTCAGCAAGGTCACGTGTTAATTCCATATGCTGCTTTTGGTCTTCACCTACTGGGACAAGGTCTGTGTTGTACAATAATATGTCTGCTGCCATAAGCGGCGGATAGGTCAACAAACTGGCAGATACGGCTTCTTTTCCAGCAGACTTATCTTTAAATTGCGTCATTCTTTCCAATTCACCAATATAGGAAACGCATTGCATTAACCATCCCGCCTGTGCATGTGCCGGAACTTCTGATTGAATAAACAGTGTTGCCTTCTCTGGGTCAATACCGACTGCAATATATAGTGCCGCAAGGCTTCTGATATTCTTTCTTAATACCTCTGGTTCTTGGGGAACGGTAATAGCATGCTGGTCAACAATACAAAAGAAGCAATTAAACTCATTTTGAAGTTCCACAAATTGCTTCATTGCCCCAATATAATTCCCTAGTGTAATTGTTCCGCTAGGCTGAATGCCAGAAAAAATCGTTTTCATGTTACTTTTTCCTCCTACTAATAAGCATTTAACTAAAGGCTGTGTTAAATTTGCCTGTTGATTTCCGCTTCAGGCGCGAACGGTTCGTGGAGCCTCCTCGGCGCTTAGGCGCCTGCGGGGTCTCCCCTGTCTCGTAACTCCCACAGGAGTCTTCTCGCCTTCCTCTCCAATCAACATGGTTTAAAACTCAACAATGGACTTTAACACAGCCTAACTAAAAAAACCATTCGTCACCTAATCTATAGGGAAGAATGGTTCAACGCTTTTCATGACTATTTATTTAATCATATTATAATGAAATGAATAGTTGTAATCAAGTCCGTTAAACATAATAGAAGCCAAGGGCAATTAACATGAGAATGCCCATGATCAATCCATGGAAAACTAAAGGCTTTTGATTAATAGTCACCATTTCAGAAAGGGAAGGGATTTCGGAAAAGGTCCTTTTTTCTTTTCCTCTTGTTGCAGCAAAATTGAATGATTTAGCAATTGTATCAAAAAAACCAGTTTTAATGGTATATATCACCAATGAAAGAAGAAGTAACACAAATGAAATGTAAAAAGATATATTGATATAGCTAACCAAGGATATTCCTTGGTAAATAATAAAGGATAGGAAAAATATTAGCAATTGAAAAACTGCCGAAATTATCAGAGTTTTTCCAAAACGAAAATTCATTTGCAAACCTCCAAAACCTTGATTTATAAGGAAAAGCATTATAAATATTATACAAAAAAATCAGTACAGGTGTAAATTGTATCATAGGTTGGAGTTTGCCCAATATTAAAATTGTTATGAAAATGTAAATTAATTTTCAAAAAGTAATGTACAATAAGTTGAAAATATGTATAATAGGGAATGTAGTAATTTTTCAGAATAATAGAAAAGGGAGGTCTACTAGTGAAGAAATCAAAACTTTCACTACTTTTAGTTTTATCACTAGTTCTTAGCATGTTCTTGGCAGCCTGCTCTGGTGGAAAAGACACTGGTAAACAAAAGGACAATGGTGGTACTACTGGAAAAGCACCAGATCAAGTACTTAATGTTTTAGAGTCTGCTGAGGTTCCAACTATGGACAGCGTTATGGCACAAGACGTTATGAGTTTCACCATGTTAAACGCAACAAACGAAGGTCTATATCGTTTAGATCCTGATCAAAAAGTAATCGACGGTGTTGCAGACGGAAAACCTGTTCCGAACGCAGATGGAACCGTTTACACTATTAAACTGAAAAAGGATCAAAAATGGTCAAATGGCGATCCTGTAACAGCACATGACTTTGTATACGCATGGCAACGTGCTATTGATCCTAAAACGGCTTCTCCATATGGTCCATATTTCATGGAAGGCAAAATCAAAAATGCAAGCGATATTGTGGCTAAGAAAAAACCTGTTACTGATTTAGGGATTAAAGCGGTTGATGATTATACTCTTGAGATTTCTCTAGAGCAGCCAATTCCTTTCTTTGACTCTTATATTACGTTCCAATTATTCTATCCACAAAACGAAAAATATGTTAAATCTCAAGGTAAAGACTATGCAAAAGACGCTTCACACATCCTTTACAATGGTCCATTTAAAATGACCAAATGGGATGGCCCACAAGCAACTGAATGGGTATTAGAAAAAAATGATACTTATTGGAAAGCAAATGAAGTTTCTTTAAAGAAAATCAACTTTAACGTTCAAAAAGACGGGCAGGCATCTGCCAATGCCTTTGAAGCTGGCGAAGCTGACATTACACCAAAACTTGCACAACCAGCAATCATCCAACAATATGAAGGTTCAAAAAATCTTCTTCGTTACACTGAACCATCTATTTTCTGGTTGAAGTTTAATGAGCAAAACTCAGCGTTAAAAAATGTTAATATCCGTAAAGCAATTGCTTTGGCAATCGACAAAAAAGCTCTAACTGATGACGTGTTAGCTAATGGTTCCATTCCGGCGAACTTTGTTGTAGCAAAAGACTTCGCGTTCAACAAAGGTAAGGATTTCCGTGCGGATACCGGCGAATATCTTAAAACAGATAAAGCAAAAGCTAAAGAGCTATGGACAAAAGGATTATCTGAAATCGGCAAGAAGGAACTCACATTCAATTATGTCGGTCAAGATACTGCAGCAGCGAAGCAAACTGATGCATTTATCAAAGACCAATTAGAGAAAACTTTACCTGGAATCAAAATTAATCTGCAAAACATTCCATTTGCTACAAAACTTGATAAAGAAAATAAACAACAATATGATATCCTATTCAGCGGTTGGGGACCTGACTATGCTGACCCTATGACTTATATGGATTTATGGCCATCAACCAGCGGACAACAGCATATGAGCTATAAAAATCCAAAAGTGGATCAGTTAGTTAAGGATGCTGCTACTACTCTTGCAACTAAACCGGATGAGCGTTGGAAGGCACTACAAGAGGCTGAAAAGATCGTTCTAGAAGATGATGCAGCACTTGCACCATTATATCAACGTTCTGCTAACTTGTTAGTTGCTGATAAAGTAAAAGGTCTAGCACATCATGGATTTGGTCCAGATTATAGCTACCAATGGATTAAAATTGTTAACACTAAGTAATTGGTAAGTTAACTCATATAAAAGAGAGTATATTAAGGTATACTCTCTTTTTACCTGTAAAGGAATTGTCGAAAAATGGTGAATCTTTAATCAAATAGGAGGTGGAGGCATGGCGAAGTACATTTTACAACGGGTATTTTATATGATTATTACATTGTTTATCGTTGTATCGGTTACATTCTTCTTAATGAAGTTAGTTCCAGGTACTCCGTTTAGTAATGCTGGAAAACTCACTCACGAACAATTGGCAATTATGCTAGAGAAATACCACTTAAATGACCCGGTACCTGTTCAATACGCTAGTTACTTAAAGAACATGATTCAGGGTGATTTGGGAATCTCCTTTCAATTTAACAATACCCCTGTTACCAAACTTCTAGCAATTCGTATCGGACCTTCAGCAACATTAGGTTTAGAGGCAATGATTTTTGGCTCTATTTTTGGGATTATTCTAGGAGTTTTTGCTGCGTTAAAACAAAATACTTGGGTGGACTATGGTGCGACCTTTATTGCAGTTTCGGGTAAATCCATACCAAGCTTCATTTTTGCCGGATTGCTTCAGTATTACATTGGAGTAAAATTAGAATGGCTTCCAGTTATGTTTTGGAGGGGGCCAGAATATACCATTCTTCCAACCATTGCATTGGCAATGTTTCCAATTTCTATTGCCGCCCGTTTCATGCGTACAGAGCTAATTGATGTTTTAGGATCTGACTATATTACTTTAGCGAAAGCGAAAGGTGCAAGTTATTTTCAAATTAGTGTAAAGCATGCATTACGAAATGCATTAATCCCTGTTATAACCGTCTTGGGACCTTTGGCCGTTAGTTTAATGACCGGTTCACTAGTAATTGAAGAGATTTTTGCTATTCCTGGACTAGGAGAACAATTTGTAAAAGCCATAACTGTAAATGATTATCCAGTTATTATGGGAACGTCCATTCTTTTTGCTGCAGCATTTGTAGTCATTATTTTAGTGGTTGATATTCTTTACGGAATTATTGATCCACGTATTCGAATTTCAGGGGGGGCATCGAAGTGATTACCAATCATGAAAAAATTCCAAAAGAGTTATTTGAGCCCGCCCATGTGGATGTATCAAAAAGCGAGAAAATTGCAAAACCGAGTCTAACTTTTTGGCAGGATTCATGGTTAAGGGTACGAAAAAATAAAGGTGCAGTAATCAGTTTAGTTATAACTGTTTTATTGATTATCATGGCATTTGTCGGTCCGTTACTCACACCATATGCTTATGATGATCAAAATACTCCACATGCTAATTTACCGCCTAGGATTCAAGGTTTAGAGAATATTCATTGGCTGCCATTTGATGGTACATTGAAGAATAGACAGGGCGTTGAATTACATCCTTATGAAACAAAACACGTTAAGGAATATTATTGGTTTGGTACCGATGGATTAGGCCGTGATTTGTTTGCTCGTATTTGGAAAGGAACCCAAATTTCTTTATTAATTGCTTTTTTTGCAGCTCTAATTGATATGCTAATTGGGGTCACCTATGGGGCGATTTCAGGATACGTTGGAGGAAAAACTGATAGTGTTATGCAGCGTATTGTCGAGGTTATAATGGGGATTCCAAACCTGATTGTCGTTGTCTTAATGATTCTAGTTTTAAAAGCAGGGATTATCCCAATCATCCTGGCATTAAGTATCACAGGCTGGGTAAGTATGTCACGTGTTGTCCGTGCACAAGTTCTCAAATATAAAAATATGGAATATGTCTTAGCTTCAAAAACATTAGGTGCTACTGATGCATCGATTATTTTCAAACATATGATTCCAAACATGTTTGGTGTCATTATCATCAATACTATGTTTTCCATCCCAAATGCTATTTTCTTTGAAGCGTTTTTAAGCTTCATCGGTTTAGGATTGCAAGAACCACATGCTTCATTAGGTACATTGATCAATGATGGATTTAGAGGGATGATAGCGTTTCCATATCAAATGATTATTCCAGCTATTATGATCTCCCTTATTATGATAGCATTTAACTTAATTGCAGACGGTTTAAGGGATGCACTAGATCCGAAAATGCGTGATTAGAAGGCAGGTGAATGATAGTGGAGAAAGTTTTAGAGGTAAAAGATTTAAATATATCCTTCCACACCTTTGCGGGGGAAGTTAAAGCAATTCGGGGTGTGAGTTTTGATTTATACGAGGGAGAAACGCTTGCGATTGTTGGTGAATCAGGTTCCGGAAAATCGGTTACAACAAAAACAATTATGCGCCTGCTTCCTGAACATAATTCGGAAATTAAAAATGGTGAAATCCTGTTTGACGGTAAGGACTTAACCAAACTTAAAGATAAA
The DNA here is from genome assembly GCF_001866655.1 of Bacillus sp. MUM 116. GTDB lineage: Bacteria > Bacillota > Bacilli > Bacillales > Cytobacillaceae > Neobacillus. The sequence goes on from NZ_MLYR01000151.1 coordinate 36,596, forward strand.
GAAATGCAAAAAATACGCGGTCATGATATTTCCATGATATTTCAAGATCCAATGGCTTCTTTAAATCCGACAATGAAAATTGGCAATCAAATTACGGAGCCTCTTATTAAGCATCAAAATATGAGCAGGCATGATGCAAAAGCGAGAGCAATTGATTTATTAAGACTTGTTGGTATTCCGAAGCCGGAAATCCGTATCAATCAGTATCCTCACCAATTTTCCGGAGGGATGAGACAAAGGGTCGTAATTGCGATTGCTTTAGCATGTAATCCGAAAATATTAATTGCGGATGAACCAACAACTGCCTTGGATGTAACTATTCAGGCCCAAATATTGGAATTGATGAAGGATTTGCAAAAGAAAATTGATACATCCATTATATTTATTACACATGACCTTGGCGTTGTTGCGAATGTAGCGGATCGTGTTGCTGTAATGTATGGTGGGAAGATTGTGGAAATTGGGACAGCAGATGAGATTTTTTATAATCCAAAACATCCCTATACATGGGGATTAATCAGTTCCATGCCGGATATGGATACGGATGATGAAGAGCTGTATTCTATACCGGGAACACCACCTGATTTATTAGATCCGCCAAAAGGTGATGCATTTGCACCACGTAATCCTTATGTCATGAAAATAGATTTAGAGCAAGAGCCTCCATTCTTTAAGGTTTCTGACACCCATTATGCAGCTACTTGGTTATTACATCCTGATGCACCTAAAGTAGAACCTCCGGAAGCTGTAAAAAGACGTCAGCGACAATTCCCTACAATGAAGGAGGGAAAATAAATGGAACTTAATAAAAAATTACTTGAGATAAAAAATTTAAAGCAATATTTTAATGTTGGAAAAGCAAATGAAGTTCGAGCTGTTGATAATGTATCTTTTGATATTTATAAAGGTGAAGTATTAGGTCTTGTTGGCGAGTCTGGATGTGGAAAATCTACAACTGGACGGACAATCATCCGCTTATATAATGCTACAGGCGGGGAAGTTTTGTATGATGGTGTCAATGTGCATGGGAAAAAATCTAAAAGTGAATTAAAAGCTTTTAACCGAAAAATGCAGATGATTTTCCAAGATCCCCATGCATCTTTAAATCCAAGACTAAAGGTAGCCGATATCATTGCTGAAGGAATTGACATCCACGGTCTGGCAAAATCTAATCAAGAGCGTATGGAACGTGTATATCAGCTTTTAGAAACAGTTGGATTGAATAGAGAACATGCTAATCGATACCCTCATGAATTTAGCGGCGGTCAGCGTCAAAGGATTGGTATTGCCCGGGCATTAGCTGTTGAGCCGGAATTCATTATTGCGGATGAGCCGATTTCAGCACTTGATGTTTCAATTCAAGCACAGGTAGTAAATCTAATGAAGAAGCTGCAACATGAAAAGGGATTAACTTACCTTTTCATTGCACATGATCTTTCCATGGTTAAATATATTAGTGACCGAATTGGAGTCATGTATTTTGGTAAGATGGTTGAACTTGCTCCAGCTGATGAATTGTACAAAAACCCGCTTCATCCTTATACTCAATCATTATTATCGGCTATTCCTGCTCCAGACCCAATTAGTGAGCGGATGCGAAAGCGGAAAACATATGATCCTGCAAGTCATCATTATAATGAAAATGATAAAATTGAGTTCAGAGAGGTAACTCCAGGTCATTTTGTCCTTTGCTCAGAGAAAGAGTTGACTCAATATAAAGCGCAAAATAAACAATAGAAAAAACGATCTCGATTGAGATCGTTTTTTAATGCACATTTATTTACGATTTCCGCCAACTTGTTTCCAGTTTGTTTGATATTTTGAAACACGGTCAGTGAATTCAGTACGTTTCTTCCCGCCAAATACTCTCTCCCCAACCCCATTGGTTATGACGCCCATTAATGCGGTAATACCCACAACAAGAACAGCAACAATGGCTAAATCAGTTATGTAACCACCAATCATCGTTTACCCTCCATTTTTATTTCAAATGTCAGCATGATGAATGCTTTAATATCTTCTTATTTTATTTTAAAAGAACTTTCCGTGAATTGAAAGCCATTATTGATTTATTTCCTTAGGAATTCGAGAATTTTTTGTGAACTTCCTAACTGAATGTATGCGTTTTCATTCGAGGTTGTTTAATTGAGAAAACAAATTTAATTAATCGTTAAGAAATAATTAAGAATAACTTGTTAGAATAACAAGCATCAAGGGAAGAATCATAAGATTTTTTTAGACCTGCAAAAATGCCAAAAAGTAAACCAATAATTTTACAGTAAATCACAATGTAATACAAAAATTTTACGTAAAAAAATGAATAAACCATGAAACTTTCTTAAGAATTATTCGTCTAATATAATGAGGTTTTATTAAATTCTTTTGATTTGTCTCTTTGATTATTTTTGAAAAAAGGATACCTTTTTCAGAAACAGTGGTGTATAATTAATGATATAAATTCCTTGTTTATAATAATTTTAATTAGGGTATTAATTATTAAACAAAATTCGTTTTTCTTATAAACCGATAGTTAAATAAAGAGGAGTGTGAAGACAAATGGTAACATTATACACTTCACCAAGTTGTACATCATGCAGGAAAGCTAAATCATGGCTGGAAGAACACGAGATTCCTTACAAGGAAAGAAATATTTTTTCAGAGCATTTATCCATTGAAGAGATTAAAGAGATTCTACGTATGACTGAAGATGGGACTGATGAAATAATCTCCACTCGTTCCAAGACATTTCAAAAATTGGACGTAAATTTAGATACGATGCCTCTTCAGGATTTATTTGAATTAATTAAGGAAAATCCAGGATTGTTACGTCGACCAATTATTATTGATGAGAAGCGTTTGCAAGTCGGCTATAATGAAGATGAAATTCGCCGCTTCTTACCACGAAGAGTTAGAACATTCCAATTGCGCGAAGCACAGCGAATGGTAAATTAAGAAAAGCGCAAGCGCCTTGTTCAGCCCTGACAAGGCTTTAGGTCCTGGCGGTGAGGCCGTTCTTTGATTTCATCGACAGGACCGAAGCAACCTAGGAAAAAAGCAGTTCATTTTT
>NZ_MLYR01000152.1 GCF_001866655.1 Bacillus sp. MUM 116
ATGCCTTCTTTTTTCAATTAACATTTGTTGTCGGTTTCTTAATTTGTTATACTTAGTGGCCAATTCAAGAAATAAGGGCTTATCCATTGATACAAGAGCATCATCAATCTTTTCCTCTAGGAGCGTAATTTGCCGAGTAACCATTGCTTCATCCAAGACGTTTTGTATATACGTATCAAGATTTGAACTCTCATCTTGAGTTTTCTTTGATGAGTTAAGCGATTTCATAATCTCACTATATGAAGTGCTTTTATACGGTTTTTTCTTTTCCATTGCAAATCACCCCTAATACCTTTTTATATGATTTCTTTTGCTAATACATATCATTCATTTATTCCACATTTATTCATGAGTGGACGGGAATATTCCCGAAGGTAGTAGAAGGATGTAATACATTGAATAAGTCTAGGTTTGGCTTTGAATTACATTTTCTCGATTTTTGTTGCTTGTCTATTTCTTCTTCTAAAGAAAAAAGTTGAATAATAAGGTCCAAAATTTCCTTTTGGTTTGAATTAGTAGCAACCATCTGTTTCATTCCAATTAAGGGAGAATGCATCATTTGAGTTACGATGCTTTTTGAATATTTACGAATAATTTTTCGTTCCCTTTCAGTTAAATCTGGTAACTTATTTTCAATTTGATTGAGAGCATCTTCATAGATTGCAAATGATTTTAAACGAAGGGCAGCCATAACAGGTGTAATGCCCAATATGCTTAACCACGTCTGATAGTTCAACAATTCTTGCTCAATCATATAATTGATTTTTTCACGTTCTTGAGCTCTTTTTTCTAGATTGGTTTCAACAATGCCTTCCAAATCGTCGATATCATATAAGAAAACATTATCAAGGTTATTAATTTTCGGATCTATATTTCTTGGAACAGAAATATCTATTATGAATAAAGGGCGTTGATTTCTCTTTAGATAAATAGTTTCCAAATCTTCCACGGTGATGATATGTTTTTTTGTATCTATCGAACTAATAACAATATCAGCATCGATTAGTACATCGTGAATTTGGTCCATGGTTTTGGCTGTTGCACTAAATTTCTCTGCCAATTTCATAGCTCTTTCATATGTTCGATTCACAACTATTATTTTATCTGCTCCATTTGCGTGAAGATGTTTTACCGTTAATTCTGCCATCTCCCCTGCACCTAAAATAACAGCAGTCTTGGTATGTAAAGGACCAAGGATTTTTTTTCCTAATTCTATTGCAGCATAACTAATAGAAACAGCATTTCTGCCGATATCCGTTTCTGAATGAACATGTTTAGCAAATGTAATGGCTTGTTTAAATAATTTATTGAAAATAGTATCTGTTGCCTGATGACGGTGGCTGCTTATATAAGCTTCTTTAACTTGTCCTAAAATCTGAGTTTCTCCTAGAACCATAGAGTCAAGACCACAGATAACGCGGAATAAATGCTTTACAGCTTCATCATTTTTTTTAAAATATAAATTATTTGTAATCTGTAATTTGTTTGCCTCAAAAGAATCGTAAAGAAATCGTATAATTTTTTGCTTAGCCGTATGTGCTTTATCTACAACTGCATAAATTTCAGTTCGATTACAGGTTGACAAAATTACACACTCTTGAATACCCTCGGTACGATATAAAGATTCAATAAAATTAGAATAAGAATCTTTTTGTATTTTAAATTTCTCCCTAATTTTTACAGACGATGTGCTATGATTCATGCCTAAAACAATTATTTCCACATGTACCACTCCATTTTTAAACCATTCCAGAAAAAGATAAGACATTAAATATTGGAAGGAAGTGCGGTAAACTTAGAATCATATTTACCGCACTCATAAATCCAATTTTCGATAATTCAGTTAATTTTTAATAAATTACTATTAAAAATCTAAATTTTATTCCAAGTGTTTATTCATAATTTAATTGATAAGTACTGTTGCTAAAGTCTAATTTGCAGTTTTGACCGCTGTTAAAGCTGCTTCGTAATTTGGATGATTCGTAACTTCAGAGAGATATTCCACGTAAGTCACAATATTTTGGGAATTGACAACAAAGACAGCTCTGCTTTCCAAACGATGCTCCTTCATGTAAGTCCCATATGCAGTGCCAAAAGACATACTTTGATGATCAGATAACGTTTGGACATTTTTTATTCCTGCTCCACCGCACCATCTGCTCTGGGCAAACGGGAGATCGGCACTTATGGTTATTACGACAACGTTTTCACCAAGTTTTGCCGCTTCTTCATTAAAGCGTCTGGTCTGCTGGTCGCATACAGCGGTATCAAGCGATGGGACGACACTAATCAGTCGTACCATATTATTTGAATCTGAAAGAGTTACCTTTGACCTATCGTTCGCCAAAACTTCAAAGTCTGGTGCCTTATCACCGACTTTAATTTCAGGCCCAATCAGCGTAACGGGATTTCCTGCCAGTGTGGCCCTGCGAGTGCTTTCTGTTATCATTAAACTATTTTCCTCCTTTCAAACAATAAAGGTGAGTTATTATTCAACTGCCGCGATAGGTACTATATCCGCCTGGTGCAACTAACAGCGGGACATGATAATGACTGTCCGGATCAGAAACTCCGAACCTTAATGGGACTTTATCAAGGAAGGGCAGCTCGGGTAAATTGGCACCTTGGGAACGAAAATAATCAGCAACATAAAATATTAATTCATACTCTCCAGCTGTTAGTTGATTATCGTTTAATAAGGGGGAATCCACCCTGCCATCACTATTCGTATTTACTGACTTGATAAAAGTACACTCCGGTTCAAGTTTCCAGAGATCAATCTTTAATCCTTTTACTGGCATACCCTTTGCTAAATCTAAAACATGGGTTGTTAATCTGCCGCTCATGCCTCTACCTTTTCCGGAGAAACCTCTAATCCTTCATTCTCAAGGTCTTGACGGTCTACAACAAAGCCTTGGAATCCATATGGGGGCCTTGGCTCTGTAAAAACAGCACCTTTAGATTCAGGGATTTCAACAATGGTTTCCCATGTACGGTTATTAGATAAAAATTGTACCTCTGCAAGTTGCGGGAAGCGTTGAAGAATACGTAAACCAACTCGGTATATTAAATCTTGAATGGATTTTGTTTCTGCCTCATGGAAAACAGAAGTAGTAATATCACGAACTTGTTCAGCTGGAACATAAACAGCCGGATTGTCTGAAACTGCATCCTCATTATTGTTGTAACGATAATGGATATCTAAGTAGATATAAAGCGGACGATCCTTTGCTTCCGGCAATGTTGTATATTCATCATGAATAAATCCGTAGAATGAACTGCCAGATACTTTAATCAAGTGAAGATTCTTAACACCGCTTTCTTGCTTTACAATTTTATTCCCTTTCTCAGTCCGTTGTACTTTTACAGTAGTCGTTATTAATTCATTTCTTGAGTGCCTGTAAACAAGCGGGCTTGCCTCCAATTGATCTTGTCCGGCAACATTTACAGTTTCAAAGGGAATTTCATCGGCAGTAATTTCAACAGCAGTAAGGTGTGCATAAGTATTAAGGAAGCGATTACAAACAAATGCTAAAAATCCCTCAAAAGTCGGTCCATGGTACTGTGCTGCTTGGCGTAAAATAAAGTTTTTCATAGAATCAGTAGCAACAACACGGCTGTTGTCCGCTTTCGTAAATGATTCCTCAAAATCCCCTTCAAGAGCAATCTTAGCATTCATTCCAAAAATAACGTTATTGCGTCCAGAAAAGCCTGACTCAGGAATTGATTTAATACCTTCAAGTGGGGTTTGATAGGTCCGGAAAACAAATACATCACCTTTACCATAATACATAACTCTTTCCTTTGAACTCATAAAAACTCCTCCTTCTATTTTTAAATCATTTAAAATCTAAATCAACGGAAGTTATGCCCGTTCATTTACAAAAGAATGGAAGCAAAGCTCTGGCATTTTGTTATTACCTCTAAGCTAGGCGTTAAGAAAATCCTCTAAGCGAAACCGAGTTATTTTATAGATTTGTTCCAGAGCTTCATTAAGTTCAGCCTCAGGTCCATTGTGCAACCGATTTCTCAACATCTGCTTTATGGACTCTTTGTTTTGACCTTTTACTGCCATGATGAAAGGAAATTCGAATTTGTCAATATATGTCTTATTGAGCAAGAGAAATTCCTCATGTTCTTCTCTTGAAAGCTGATGAAGGCCTGCACCCGCTTGTTCTTTTACAGATGCATCTGCCATTTGAACTCGCCCTGCCAAATCAGGGTGTGCCCTCAAAAGAGCAAGTTTTTCATTAAGATCAGCCTCCTGAACCACATGAACCATCGTCCGATGCAGTTCAGATATAGAATGAAACGGACGATTTACCCAAGCCTTTTCCGCTACCCACGGTGAATGTTCAAAAACCCACCCAAGAGCTTCGGTAAAAGCAGTTTGGTCTAGTTCATTCATTTTTGCCAGCTTCCTGCTCATATTTTTCATTCCTTTCTATTTAGAGCCCATCTCCCCTCATAAACTACTTATTTCATAGTTACCAAGGATTAATTTAATTTTAATAGGATTTATTATTATGGTCATTAGCCGAACCTGACAAATCTTACTAGTTTACATTGTGCTCTGAGCACACTATAAGGTAAACTATTGATAATTAGATACTTCTTGTAAAAGGAAGTGGAACCATGAAGTTGACTATAGCAGAAGCATTAAGCAGTCCTCCATTAAACACTTGTAAGATTGCTGCAGGTTTTAATGGAATTTCCAACTATATAACATCAGTTAATAGTTTCGACGCCCCTGATGTTATTCATTGGCTTAAAGAAGGAGATTTGGTCTTAACTACGGGGTATGTCTTCAAAAATGAAGAAGCTTCTTTAATTAAATTGGTTCAGGATCTTGCAAAACGGAAGTGTGCAGGACTAGGAATCAAAACCAACCATTTTCAACGCTCACTGCCTTCTGAGATGATTTCTATTGCTGATGAATATTCTTTTCCCATCTTTCAAATTCCAGATGAACAATCCATAGCTGATTTAGTTCTTGCAGTACTAAGGAAAATATTGGCGGTTCAGTCCAAAGAGACGATGGAAGAGGAAAAAGAAATTGAAATCTATTCGTTACTGCGATATATTCCAAAAGATGTTCTAGAAAATTATTATACTCATTTACTGTCTCCGTTAATTGAATATGATCGGTTGAATCATTCAGATTTCATCAAAACACTATCGGTATACCTGAATAGCTGTCTAAAACCGACAGAAACGGCTCATACACTGGGTATTCACCGCAACACCGTACACCAGCGTTTGTCAAAAATTAAAGAACTTCTTGGTATGGATTTTAACAATGGGGAGAATATTTTCAAATTACAGTTGGCCTTATGGAGTTACCAATATTCCAAGGAAATATAAAAAGGGCCGGGAAATCATTCCGGCCCTAAAAAATCTTTAAATCATTGACTTTATTTCAACTTCTTCTGAACTAGACAGCAAGTCGAGCATCCTTGCGATTCGCAACCCTAATTGAAGGCGAAATGCCGTCTTGCTGTCATTCAGATCAATACCCAATAATTCCTCAATTCGTAAAATCCTAAATTTCACCGTGTTTCGATGTACAAAAAGAACATTCGCAGTTTCTGCTAGCTTGCCGCCGCTTTCCAGGTATGTCTCCAATGTCTGCAGTAGATTCGAGTTATTCTCTTGGTCATATGTAGTTAGCACTTCTAGTGTACTTTTGACATAGTCTTTTAACACGTCTTCTGATAAATGCTGAAATAAACCTTCAGGTGCATAATCAGCGTATTCGTAAAGGGCCAAATGCATGTAGTCTGAATTTGTTTTTCCAAAATGAACAGCTTCCTTAGCTTCCTTATAGCTTTTATGTATTCTCGAGAGTTGTATACATGGTGAACCGATTCCGATTTGAATCGGTTGTTTGGGAAATTTCTTTTGAATTTGATTTCCCAGAAGTCTTGCAGTTTTTCTTGCAAAAGCGGCAAGATCGAGCGTTTTTTTTAGATTAAGAGGATTTAAAATGACTGCAAAATCTTTATTGTTAGGAATCATTAGCAACTTTGCATTTACTTTGTTTCCAACCTCGTTTGCCATTTGAGCAAAGGTGGTTGGACTAATAACCGGTTTATCTCCATTATAGGGATTAACTGATATCATCATCGCAATATAATTGGAGTTAGGCATGAACTTATATTGATGGGAGATTAATTCTAGATCTCCATGCCCGAGTGGATGGCCCATAATTAGTGAGACTAAAGAATTTTTCTTATTAGACAAATCTTCATAATTTACAATCTCTTTCGTTACCGAAAGAAGCAGGTCAGATAAAACAATATCAGACGATAATTCTATTAAAGGCAGACCTAAGCGATCTGCCTCCTGCAACATAACTGCCGGAATTTCAGAAAAAAACCTTTTTACTTTAATAGCCAAACCGGCACAATGTTTCCCGGCGAGGTCATTGAGCAATTTAATCTGAGTATCCTGGTGATCTTTAAAGACATACCCGGTAGTTAGCAGCAAATCACCTCGTTTTAACCATGATGTATCGGGAGCATCCATAATGCTGACAGAACGGATGCTGTTATTTACCCCTCTATCCCCTGCTACAATTCGGCTGCTACCAATTACCTGCAGCTTTAAAAAGTCAGATACCAGAAATGACATTGTTCACGCCTCCATTTTATTAAAACCTGTTCTATTCAGCATCCAATATGGCTTCTGTTTCTACTTTCTCGAATCCATGAAAATGCGCTTCTTGCAAACTACCATTTAACAATGCGTTTAATATAACAAGAACTAATGCACCAACTACAACGCCATCCCCAATTAATAAATGAAGTGTTTCTGGAAGATAAGTAAAGGCAGTGGGGACACCTTTTATTGCTAATGCGATACCGACGCCAATAGCAATTGTAATTTGATTAGATGGCAAAGACATATCCGCTTTCCCAATAATTTTTAATGCAGCTGCAATTAGCATTCCAAACATCGGGATCATGGCCCCACCAAGAACAGGAGCGGGAATCATAGTGGTGAGTGCTCCTACTTTTGGGACTAGACCTAAAAATACAAGGAGAATCCCGGAAGCAACCAAAACACTTAAATTTGTTACTTTCGTAAGCATAACTAGCCCGACATTCTGTGAAAAAGTCGAATGGCTGAAGGAATTTAGGATACTACTAATGAATGCGCCAATTCCTTCTGCACGAAGCCCTTTTTTAATATCGGCTTCGCCAATTTTCCTATCTGAAAATTCACCAAGGGCCATAAATACGCCAATACTTTCAATCGCAATAATAAAGGAGATAATAACCATTGTAATAATGGCAGAAAGGTGGAATGTAGGTGTTCCATAATAAAATGGCGTGACAATATTAAACCATTTTGCGGAACTAAGTGTTGAAAAATTCACCATTCCATAGAAACTAGCTACCACTGTACCAATGATCATCGAAATTAAGACAGAAATTGACTTTAAAAATCCCTTAAAAAATGTGTTGAAAATTAAAAAGCAGAGTAAGGTAAATACAGCGATGAGCAGATTCTTTGGATCCCCAAAATTTTTAGCTCCTTGACCGCCAGCGGCATTAATCATCGCAACAGGCATTAAGGTAATACCAATTATGAGAATCACAGAACCCGAAACAATAGGAGGGAAAAACTTTGCCAACTTACCAATAAACGGTGCACAAAGGGCAATTACTATTCCTGAAACCATAACTGCCCCGAATACACCCGTTATCGAATATGCCTTGCCAATTGCTATGGCAGGATCAAGAACGATAAAGGATACGGCCATTAAAGCGGGTAATCGAATACCGGCGATACTCCCAAAACCAATTACTTGGATTAAAGTCGCAATACCGCATGACAATAAATCAAACGAAATAAGATAAACAAGCTGTTGTTGTGTCAATCCAAGCGAATGGGCTACAATTAATGGGACTGCTATAGCGCCGCCATACATAACACAAACATGCTGAAATCCTAACGCAATTGTTTTACCTAAGCTTAATTTTCCCATCCATGTTCCTCCTTGATATAAGAAAATATTGGAGTTGCATTTTTCACAAGGCCGGGGCAACTATTCATTTAACAACAAACTACTTACGGAATATAAATAATATTCAGAATTATTTTTGCAAAAAAATAAAAACTATGAATCACATTCTTATGAGATTGATTTATAAATTCACCTCAGACATCTTCAGAAGTCACAATAGTCCCATTTTTAATGACTACATCGTATATAGACATATTTTACTCCCTTTTAATCAAAAATTTACCTTATTTTCAAGTACCGGTGGAAACGCTGTCAAAAAAAGACTTAATTTATCATTCTGTGTAACTTGCCACAATTCCTCCCTTTTTTATAATTCACAATCGTTTTTTATTAAGAATAAATCTAAGAACAATGCATTAAACTCTTGCCCAGGCTTGGACAAAAGCCGTTTGGATTGTGCAACTACCACATCCGAATTTTCATTTCCAACCGGTTTTACTTCAAAGACAACAATCTTGTGAGCCCTCACTGATATAACCAATTTCTAATATTACACGTAAATACTCTGTTAATTCCGATAATTCCACTTCACTTCCCGGATATCAAAACCGAGGATGCTGATCACCCCATGCAGGATTCAATTCGTACCGTCATGCCCGCTTCCGTCATCCATTTACTACTAATTCCTTGCCTTCACGAAACTCCTTTGTAAAAGACAATCGAATTACACCGATTGAAGGCACAGAGATTGCCGCTAATTTATTAATTCTATTTGTAATCCTCTGACCACTATTTTGTCTTTTACTTGTAAGGCAATTTACTTCTCCCTTCCCAAAGTGTAATGAAATCCATATGTTGCTTATTGAGAAACAATGTTTCGATTTCTATTTATAATGTTAACACCAAAAGTTCTTAATTTCAACTATTTTCTGATTATTATTCTTAATAAATAATAATTAAAATTAAAAGTATAATTTCGTATACTTCAAAGATTTTTCCTTTCAACTTTCCTTGAATATATTTTCTGACAACTCCTACCGCTAAAGCAGTGGGGTTCTAGGGTATAATATCAGCCCTCTGATCTATGTAATAAAAGGATTCATTAAAAGCCTTGATATAATTGGATTGGCGGGACTGCCAAGGAATCACACCAAATCTATA
>NZ_MLYR01000153.1 GCF_001866655.1 Bacillus sp. MUM 116
AGTTCAATAACGGCAATGAAAAAGGACTGCCGAAAACAGCCCATTTGTTATGAAACTAGTCGAGTAGAAGGGAGCCTTTCTACCTTGCGGTAAATTGTACTCCACCCCCCTCACAGAACCGTGCTTGCACTATTAATGCACACGGCTCCTCCTAGTTATCATTTACAGAATGTAACTAATTTCCTTTCTTAAATCATATATGTTCACCTTAATTCTTGGTGATGGAAGTGGATACTTTTTAAGAAATAGACTGAATTTATCCCATGTAAAGGATTTCCTTTGGCTTCTTCTATTGAGCCATTTGAACAATAACTTTTCGATTTTGTCTTTAAAATTGTAAACATTTTGGGTATTATCAGTGATGCAATAATAGTTGTAATAACCAATTAGTGAGCGTTTAAATCTATCCATAATCATATGAATATCTTTACTTCTATTACTCTTCAGCCATTCTTTCGTTTCTTTTAGCTTACCTTGGACTTTCTTCCTGCTCGTTTTCCGCTTTACTCGAAATTTCCCTTGTTTACTTTTACCGCAATAGTGTGTAAACCCAAGGAAATCAAAAGTTGCTGGTTTACCACTTCCCTGTTGATTTGCATTTTGCTCCGCAAACCGCCCGAAAGGTATAATTTTGGTTTTATCCTCAGCTATTTCTAGATTAAATTCCTTTAATCTTAACTTTAATGAATGGAAGAATTGCTGGGCTTCACTTTCATATTGAAAACAACAAACAAAATCATCCGCATATCTCACTATGTATGCTTGTCCCTTGCACTGTTTCCTTACCCTTTTCTCAAACCACAGGTCGAGGACATAATGGAGGTATACATTGGCTAGTATCGGAGATATTACTCCACCTTGCGGTGTGCCATTGTCTGTTTTATATTTCTTACCTTCCTCCATGTATCCACCTTTAAGAAACCTACCAATTATCCTTAGTAGGTTTGGGTCAGTGATTCGCAGTTTTAAGAACTCCATCATCCATGTGTGGTCAACGTTGTCGAAGAAACCGCGGATATCTACATCTACTACATAATTTACTGCTCTCTTTTCAATATAATGGTTCAGTATTTTCAACGCATCATGGCAGTTACGATTGGGACGGAATCCAAAGGAACAGTCTAGAAAATCATTTTCATAAATGGTATTCAATATCTTTGTAATGCCTTTTTGAACAATTTTATCTTCATGTTCCGGTATTCCCAGTGGTCTTTTCTTGTTTGAATTGAGTTTTGGAATATACATTCTCCTTACTGGAACAGGACGATAACTTTTGCTTTTAAGCCTACTTATTAATTCCTCTATGTTTTCTTCTAAACTCTCACCGTATTGCACTTTGGTTGTACCGTTCACCCCGGCTGCCTTCTTATTAGGAAGTTCTAGATGACATCGAACTAATGCTTCCTTATTTAATAGATGTGCAAGAGATGTAAATTTCATTTTAGGGTTAGATTTTGCTAATTCTGCTATCCTTAGTAGTTTTGTTTCCATTTATTATACCTACCTCTGTGTGTAGTAAATGTGTCCCTAGTAAGGGTGATAACTGGTAGCTAGCCTTTCCTCCATCGGCATTACCCGACTTCATTGGTACTACGCTGCTATCCGACTCCCTACACGGCATTTGGTTTCCTCGCTTTTTATCACTTGTAGACCATACTCTTCTATTAAAATAAGAAAAGACCGGTAGGGTCTCCCGAGTTGCCGTATCATATCAATGTATAACGTGCCAAGGTCACTGACTCCAGAGAGGTTTTATCTTTCTTGCCTTGACGAAAGATAAAATGTAGCTTTCTGCAGTGCTTAAAGCATCAGCCCTCTCGGTTTACTAACATTATGGAGCTCAATCCCTTCAACCATTTGGCTTTCGGCCCGCCACCTAACTGTCTACGCTTAAAGACTAAAGTTACCTTTAGCCCTCCAAGACTCGCTACGAGCGAATGGCTAGTTCTTACTCGGCGGGAATCCCACCCGCTATATGATACGACCTAAGCTCGGCCGCACAAGCACCCGTTA
>NZ_MLYR01000154.1 GCF_001866655.1 Bacillus sp. MUM 116
TTCTTACGAAAAGATGCCACGAAGCATTTAGTTATTCGGGTTGATGAACTTATACGAAAAACAACAATCAATGCGAAAATAGCTTTTATAATAGAAGAAACGGAGGAAACTTGGATAATTAAGGGATTTTTAATATTGGTCCCTGCCTCGATTATAGGGATAAGAAATATGAATTCCATTGAATGCTCCATCCTCATCTTGGTCTCTAAGAGAGGCCATGTATTGTTCAAATTCAACTTGCAGTACTTCAGGAGCCCCCGGTTTTAAGTGCCAATTTCCAGGCTCATCCACGAAATACGGACTGTTTGTAAACTCCGGTCTTTTTCTTGGCATAGCTTTTATCCCCGCTTTCTTTTAGTTTTATCCTTTTCATAACAGCATCCTACTATTCAAGCCATAGGTCATTATTTTAAAGATAAGTCCAAATACATATTGCATCTGTATACTTTCACGATTAAGATAGCTAAATAATCGCCAAAAAGAAAAAAAGCGTGAAACTAAAAAAAGTTTCGCTCGTCTTATATAGTTGAGGCCGGAAAATTAGTCATGTCCCATTTGCAATTGGCATAAAGATAAAAAGTAAAATTCATGATTGATCGAAGGCTGATCACTGATAAAATTATAAAGATAATGCAAAAAAACAAGAAAAATAGCGAAAAGTTTTATCCGTATGTCCGCGTAAAATGGGATTATTTATGTTTTTATTTTTAAAGAAAATATGGTATAGTAATTGAGGTTCGTTTACCGAGGTTTTTATTGGTAAGTGAGAGGAGAATTTGGATGAAAAAGATTAATCTTTCCGAAACATTAAAAAATAAAAATCATCTTACATTTTTTGCGATTGCTGTAGTATTGTTTTGGATTAAAACATATGCAGCCTATCAAATCGAATTTAAATTAGGAATAGAAAATAGTATGCAGAAATTCTTATTATTCATTAATCCGATAAGTTCAGCATTATTCTTCTTCGGATTTGCCTTGCTTTTCAAAAAGCATGTAAAGCTTGTCATGATTATCATAGATTTCCTATTGTCATTCCTATTATATGCAAATATTGCTTACTACCGATTTTTTAATGATTTTATCACCATACCGGTTATTATGCAGACAAAGACAAATTCAGGTCAGTTAGGAGATAGTGCGCTTTCCTTAATGTCTCCTATGGATATTTTTTATTTCACCGATTTCATTGTCTTAATTGTTCTTGCATTAACCGTGTTTAAGAAAGTCACAATTCAATCAAGTAAATCATTTAAAATCGTTCTTTTGTTTTCTATCACTGTTTTCCTATTTAATCTTGGTTTAGCGGAAAAAGACCGCCCGCAATTATTATCGCGTTCTTTTGATAGAAACTATTTAGTGAAATATCTTGGGGCATATAATTTTACCATTTATGACTTGATTCAAAATATCAAATCATCAAGTCAGCGTGCACTTGCTGACAGCAGTGATATTACCGATGTTGAAAACTACCGGAAAGCGAACTATGCAAAACCAAATCCAAAGTATTTTGGTAAGGCAAAAGGGATGAATGTGATATACGTCTCCCTTGAATCATTCCAAAACTTTATGATTGATTATAAAATGCCAAATGGTCAAGAAGTAACACCTTTCTTAAATTCATTGGCTCATGATGGAAAAACCTTCTATTTCGACAATTTCTATCATCAAACTGGTCAGGGTAAAACTTCAGATGCTGAATTCTTAATGGAAAATTCGTTATATCCTATGTCTCAGGGTGCAGTTTTCGTGAATAAAGCACAAAATACCTATCAAGCAAGCCCGGCAATTTTAAAGGGTTATGGGTATAATTCAGCTGTGTTCCACGGCAACTATAAGACATTCTGGAACCGAAATGTTATGTATAAGGCATTAGGCTATGATCAATTTTTCGATGCAGAGTACTATGACATGTCAGTAGAAAATACGAAAAACTATGGGATGAAAGATAAACCATTCTTTAAAGAATCGATGCCAATGCTTGAAAGCTTGAAACAACCTTTCTATACAAAATTTATTTCGCTGTCAAACCACTTCCCATTTGAAATGGACCCGCAGGATACAAATTTCCCTGCTGGTGATACCGGGGATACAGTGGTAAACCAATATTTCCAATCTGCCCACTATATGGATCAGGCTTTGGAACAATTCTTTAATGACTTAAAGAAAGATGGACTTTATGATAAAACCGTTATTGTCCTTTATGGTGATCATTATGGTATTTCTGAAAACCATAATTCTGCGATGGCAAAAGTTCTTGGTGTTGATAAGATTACACCTGCATTGAACGCAAAACTACAAGAGGTTCCTTTATTTATTCACGTACCTGGCGTAAAAGGCGGGGTTCAGCATCAATATGGCGGTGAAGTCGATGTTCGTCCAACGCTTCTCCATTTACTAGGTATCGATACGAAGGATTACATGGAATTTGGTTCTGACCTATTATCAAAAGATCATCGGAACTGGGCATTATTTAGAAATGGTGACTTTGTTTCTCAAAATGTGACACAAGTAAGTGATAAGTGTTACTCAACGGAAACAGAGCAAGAATTGCCAAATAACAGCTCATGTAAAGGGATTGATGAAAAAGTAAGAACAGAACTTCAAATGTCTGATGAAGTGGTGTATAAGGATCTGTTAAGGTTCTATAAACCAGAAGGATATACACCAATCAATCCGGATGATTATGAATATTTAGGACCAAAAGGTGCCAAGACTTCAGTAACTACTAAATAAAGAAAAGAGGGAAGACCAACTGGTTCTTCTCTCTTTTTTAATTAAAAGGGAGAGAGATAAATGAAAAAAGTATTTACTCGGATATCGATAATATTGCTATTAACCATGATGGCGGTGACTGGGTGTTCCACTAGCAACAGTACATATAGAGATCCTTCATCAAATCAATCCTCTGTACCGATTGATTCGAATGGTCAAAAACAATCCATTACTAGCAGCCAACAGACTGATAAAAAATTACTTCCAGCAACTATTGTTAAAAATATTGATGGGGATACGGTTGTCATTAACTTAAATGGGAGAGAGGAAAAGGTGAGGATGCTATGTGTAGATACACCGGAAACTCATCATCCCCGATTAGGTGTGCAGCCATTCGGACCAGAGGCTTCTGCATATACAAAACAAATCCTCCCGGTTGGGAAAAAGGTACAAATCGAAACAGGTATTGGGGATGGACGCGATAAATACGGCCGACTGCTTGCCTATATTTATGTCGATGGAAAAATGTTCAATGAAATGCTTTTAGAAAAAGGATTAGCTCGTGTAGCCTATGTTTATGCACCTAACACGAAATATGTCGATCAATTTTATACGATTCAAAAAAAAGCGCAAAAACAAGGCATTGGCATTTGGTCCATTGAAAATTATGCTAAAGAAGACGGGTACCATGAGGAAGTGGTAAATGGAACTGTGAGCCCATCTGCGACAAAAAGTTCAGGTTCACCCGCACCAATTTCAAGTAATCAAAAAAATTCCAATGATGATAAAGAAACAAACTTGAATTGTAAAGGGAAAATCAAAGGAAACCCTAATTCCCATATTTATCATGTTCCTGGAGGAGCCTATTATGACACAACAATGAATCATATTGTATGGTTTTGTTCGGAACAGCAAGCAAAACAGGCAGGGTACCGTAAATCGAAACGATAAAATTGTCCAAAAAACGGGAATTCACCAAATCGAATTCCCGTTTTTGCATGAAAAAATAGCAATATAGACAAGTTTGTCATATAATGAATGATAAAAAAATTCCACAATGGATGGGGGAAATGCACATGAGAGATGTAACCTTATTAAATATCTTTGAACATCATATTGCCCAAAAATATTTGAACCGCTCAGGCCTCGCCCATGCCATTGCCGTTGCCTATCATGCCTTCAAGCTAGCTAAAAAGCATCAAATTGATGTGGATATTGCCGCAAAAGCCGGTCTCATGCATGACATGGGGCATTATACATGGTATAAAAACGGGAAGTGGGATTATGATTTGTACAAGCAAAATGATATCCATGCAATTAAAGGGGCTGAACGTGCTCATAAGCTGTTAATACGCCTGGGGGAAAATCCAATCAGGGCGAAAACGATTGCTCTTGCAATCCTTTTTCATACGGACTCCTTTTTGCCATCAAACGATATCATTCGCACCCCTTTACAGCAAATTGTTAAATGGGCTGACGAAAAAGATGAGGAACAGGGTGGCCTACATCACTATCGAAAAATAGCATATGAACGGGCCAAACAGAGTATCATTCGTTTAGATGAATGGATTGATCAAGACATTTAGTGGAAGCCATTCAAAAAACAAGCTGGGCTATCAGTGTGTTTTTTGCGATTTCCCTTTGTATGGGGCAATTATTTGTTTCAAAAACGATATACTACGAATTTCCGATTACAAGTTTACTTCTTGTGCTGTTTTGGCTGGCTACTAACCCTGTTTACAAAAAAAGAACGGTTTATTATCTCGTTCCTTTCTCTATAATAGGGCTTTGCTTTACCCTGAATGATTATCCGTCAGGCTGGGGCTCCTATTTGATTACATGTTTATATACAATTGGCATATTGGTTTTTTTACACAAGATCAAATGGAATCAACTAGTGATTCTGCCACTTTTTATTGCTTTTATCGCCACAGTTGAATTTTCCTTTTTGGATAATTTTGTTACCAATGAAAAATTGCTCCTTACAGGAGGAATAGGTATTTCACTCGTATTAGCTGGTCAACTGGTGTATAAGCAATTTATTGAGTTTGGAAATAAACCTCAGGATATAAGGTTTGACAGTTACACAGTTATTTCCTTTTTATTCTTTATGTTCATGTATTATTTTGAGGATCAGATGATATGGACAGAGGCACTTCCTGGATTGCTTATTTCCGTATCCCTTTGGATGCAACGAAAAAGGGTACCTGAAAAATATTCTGTTTTCGTCGTGTTGTTGGGGAGCATTTATTTATTGGAGCCATATTATTCTGTTATCACAGATTTAAATATTCCAGCATTATGGAACCGCGAGATGATTGTTCTGCCGCTGGTGGCAGTTTTGATTTTGATTCGTATAAAATTAAAGGGGCTATATTCACGCTTTACGAAGCCGTTTGAATGGGCCGTCTTAGGTGCTGTGGCTATTCTTTTAATCCAAGATGGTTTGGCGAGTTCAACCATTTACGATGCGATTATTTTAGGAACCTTATCGCTTATTTCATTGTTAGCAGGAATGTTCCTGCAAATTAAATCCTATTTCTTTATTGGCTCTGGCGTGCTGCTTTTAAACGTATTTTTACAAACAAGGCCTTATTGGGGGAATATTCCTTGGTGGGGTTATTTATTAATTGCAGGACTCATTCTTATCACCGTAGCCAGCACGAATGAATGGAACAAGCAAAAAATCCAAAAGGGAGAAACCACCTTTCTTATGGCGCTGAAGGACAAAGTGACCAAAAAATTGAAGAAATGGGATTAGTAAAAACAGTATTGAAAAACGCTATAAAATTTGTTAATATATTAGTAATTATATAGTGTACTTTTGGAGGAGCCTGTCACCAAGGGGGTATTATGCCCTTTGGTTGACGGGCTTTTTTATATTTTTTTAAGGGCCTGTTCTATGGAAAACAGGCTTTTTTTCATTTCTGGAAAAAGTAAGGAGTTGGGTCAATGTTAATCTTCGAGTTAGCGCTTATTTTATTAGCTTCAAAAATAGCAGGAGAAATTAGTGTGAGGTTAGGACAGCCAGCCGTTTTGGGAAAGCTGTTAATCGGTATTATCCTGGGACCAGCCGTTTTAGGATTGGTGTCCGAGACCAAAACTTTGGAGGAAATCAGCCAAATCGGTGTGATTTTATTAATGTTTATCGCTGGATTAGAGACGGACTTGGATGAATTCAAACGAGCAGCGAAAGCATCGACGTTGGTGGGAATTAGCGGGATTATCGTGCCGCTCTTTGGCGGGTATTTCGCAGGGCTGATGATGCACATGACCACCATTCAAGCGATGTTTTTAGGCTTACTGTTATCGGCTACCAGCGTCAGTATTTCCGTTCAGGCCCTTAAAGAATTGAATCAATTGAAATCAAAAGAGGGGGCTGCAATTTTGGGAGCAGCCGTAATTGATGATGTGATCGTCATTATTGCCCTGGCCTTTTTAATGAGCATGGCAGGCGGTGAAGTCCATTTAGGTATGATGATTGTAAAAAAAGTCCTCTACTTTGCAGGAGCGATTTTAGTGGCTTGGAAAGTGGTTCCATGGGTGTTAAAAAAGTTTGCCCCGCTAAGAGTCACAGAGTCGATTATTTCAGCCGCATTAATCATTTGCTTTCTTTATGCCTATATTGCCGAATTAACAGGTGTCGCGGCGATTATCGGCGCTTATATTGCCGGAATCGCAATCAATTTAACCAATTACAAAAAAGAGGTATTTGAAAAAATTGAAACCATCAGCTATTCGTTTTTCGTACCGGTTTTTTTCACGTCGATTGGCGTAGCAGCCACCTTTGACGGCATGTCCAAAAACATTGGTCTAATCGTCATTCTTAGCATTCTTGCCATACTAACCAAATTTATTGGAGCAGCCTTGGGTGCAATAATCGCACGTTTTTCTTGGAAGGGATCGTTTGGAATTGGTGCAGCGATGGTTTCGCGCGGAGAGGTTGCGTTAATTATCGCGTCGATTGGTTTAGAAGCAAAGTTAATAAACCAAGAATTGTTTTCGATTTTAATTGTCGTTGTCTTAATTACAACAATCGTAACTCCTATCATGATGAAATGGTTTTTTAAGAATGGAGATGGAAATGAGACCATCAAAAATACGGCATAAAAAAAACCCGGCCAAAAATTTGGTCCGGATGTCAAAGGGGGGAAGTGATTGTCCTACAATTAGTATCTTATAAAACAAAAATGAATAAATTATGAATAAATAATTACTAGTTTATTAATTTTATTTTTAAAAAATCCAGTCTTCGTTAAAGCGGACTGGATTTTTCCTGCTTTATGATACTCTTTTATAGGTTTTAGTTTAAGCTAAATCATACCTTACTAGTGCATTATTTTATGGACTGCTACTTTTGAACTATTTAAGCTTCCTTTACATGAAAACAATTATTTTGGGTAAAACACCCCCATACAAAACCAAGATGGTTCGAACTATTTAGCAGGAAAAGGATTTACCTGACTAAATCAAAACTTGGAGGTTAGATAATGGGAATCACTTTGATTGATATCGACAAATTACTAGAATCTACAGCAGATCTAACATCTGAAAAGAACGGTTATAAGATTAAACCTATTGAAATTGATCAATTACTAGAAAAAACAAGAGAATGGTAGAATTTTTGTTTCTTAAATATATCCATTAATATACGGTATTGCTAAAATCTTCTTCCCTGTAAGAAGGTTTTTTTGTTTTTTTAAAATAGAATAATGAAGTTTTAACAAAATTGTTTTTCGATACAAAGAATATTTGGTGGAAATTGCCGCTTTAAAGCGAAAAAATATTTTTCAATTTTCTATTGATTTTAGTTCAAAGAAATACTAGAATAATTTTTAATATAAGACTTTTTTGAATTTTATTTTTTAAAA
>NZ_MLYR01000155.1 GCF_001866655.1 Bacillus sp. MUM 116
CTTATTAAAAGCTATACAAACTATACAGTTCAGTTTAAACTAGACGTACTTAATTATATGAACGAACAAGGGACGTCTCTCTATGAAACAGCAGCCATTTTCAATATCCCTGCACCTAGTACTATTTTGGATTGGAAGCTGAAACTTGAAACGGAAGGATTAGATGCCCTTAAATCGAAGAAAAAGGGGCGTCCATCCATGAAAAAAGAGACAAAGAAATCTCCTCAACCAGTAGAGGGATCATTAGAGGCATTACAGGCAGAAAACGAACGTTTACGAATGGAGAATGCCTACTTAAAAAAGTTGAATGCTTTAGTTCAAATGCAGGAAAAATTACAAACAAAATCAAAGCGCAAGTAATTTTCGAACTAAAGGATGAGTATGAGGTTGTGGATTTAGTTGAAGTCGCTGACATTCCACGCAGCACATATTATTATTGGGAAAAACGGTTAAATCAACCTGATAAATATGAGAAAGTAAAAGAAGCTATCAACGAGATCTATCATGAACATAAAGGTCGTTATGGGTACCGTCGCATCACGAAAGAACTAAATAAAAGAGGATTCCGCCACGACCCCAAAACCATCAATCGTCTAATGAATGAAATCGGATTAAAATGTTTGGTACGTATGAAGAAATATCGTTCTTATAAAGGAAATGTAGGCAAAATTGCTCCGAACGTCTTAAATCGCGATTTCTCCGCCGAGAAAATAAATCAAAAATGGGTAACCGACGTAACAGAATTCCACCTATTCGGTGAGAAACGTTACCTCTCTCCAGTACTGGATTTGTGTAACAGCGAAATCATTGCTTATAGTGTTATGAAACGCCCTGTTTATAAATTAGTGGGAGATATGTTAGACCAAGCGATTGAACGTCTTCAGCCAGGAGAACAAGTAATTCTTCATTCAGATCAAGGTTGGCATTATCAAATGAAACAGTATCAAAAAACATTAGAACAGCACCAGATTACACAGAGTATGTCCCGAAAGGGTAATTGTTTGGATAACGCAGTCATGGAAAATTTCTTTGGCTTATTAAAGTCTGAACTCCTTTATCTACAGGAATTTGACAGTATTGAACATTTTGAACGGGAATTAGAGGACTATA
>NZ_MLYR01000156.1 GCF_001866655.1 Bacillus sp. MUM 116
GTATATAAGCGACCAAAATTCAAAAGAAAAAGAAGATACGGTAGCGTATCGGGTTTATAGGCGCGCGTATTACAACTGAAAAAGGGGTTTCGGTAGCATATCCGGTATATAGGCTACCGTAATTTAATAGAAAAAGAAGATACGGTAGCATATCCTGGTTATAGTCCGGCTATTTTACCAAACAAATGGGGTTTAGGAGGGTTGATATGACAATTTTACCGTCAATAGAGGGGATTAGTTCCTACATTATTCACTCCCAAGAGGAGGAAATTAAACGAATTGCTTTAGAGCTCCATGAGGGAGTCGGCCAAAATCTATATAGTATTTTAACAGGATTACAGTTTATTGAATCCGGTACAGAGCAGCCTGCCATGAAACATTATCTTCGGGAAATGTCCCAGCTGATTGAAAAAACCATTCAGGAAATAAGACTGCTGTCAGTTGAATTGCACCCTCCTACTTTAACAACCCTTGGTTTACTTCCCGCTATTAAGAGCTATATTAAGTTATACACTTCGACATTTGGCATCCTTGTTGATTTGGAAACAGCAGGTGAAGAAAAACAAATTCTTGAACGGCAAAATATCGCAGTTTTCCGGGTTTGTCAGGAAGCTCTGGCAAATATTGCGAAATATGCCGATACCTCCAATGTGAAAATGAATTTTATCTGGAGTGAAGCGGAATTAAACATCACGATTCACGATTTTGGCAGGGGATTTCAACCGGAGGAACATGAAATAACCAGTCCATTATCCGGAATCGCAGCGATGAAAGAAAGAATGCTTCTCACTGGCGGACAGTGTTCAATTTCCTCTAAAATAGGAGAAGGAACTTCGATTGAAATATCTCTTCCTTTGACAAAAAGGGAATAAAGGGGAGTCAAGATTGATAAAAATCCTATTGGTTGATGATCACGCCGTTGTAAGAATGGGTCTCAAGATGCTCCTTAATACCAATCCGATGATAGAAGTAATTGGGGATGCTTCGGAAGGAAACGAAGGTATTAAAAAAGCTTTAAAGCTAAAGCCGGATGTAGTGGTCATGGACTTAAGCATGCCCCATGGCAAAGACGGCCTTACCGCCACTACTGAGCTCAAAAAGCAAATGCCTGCTATCAATATTTTGATTTTAACCATGCACAATGATGAGGAGTACCTATTTCGGGCGATTCAGGCAGGTGCATCCGGGTGTATTCTAAAAAGTGCTCCCCATGATGAATTAATGTCGGCAATTGAATCCGTTGCAGCGGGGGATGCCTACCTTCATCCGGCTGCAACCAAAAGGCTGATGGAAGAATATTTGACAGGAATGAAGAATGATAGCTCAGATACCTATAATCTTTTATCCGAACGGGAAAAGGAAGTCCTCACTCTTATTGCAAAGGGATATTCCAATAAGGAAATTGCCGAGCAGCTGGTCATTAGTGTAAAAACAGTTGAAACCCATAAAGGGAACCTGATGGAAAAGCTGCAAATGAAAACTCGGCCTGAGCTGGTAGAATATGCGGTTAAAAAGGGGTTATTAGGGTATGGTTTTTAAGGAGAAGCGCCACAGATGACAAAATTAAGAGATCTACGGGCAGTTATTGACGTGTGTAATCAATTGAAAGCTGCAGTAAATTGTGAGTTTGTGGGGCTTGCCTTTCAAAATGAACATGGTCCAGATGTTCGCTGGCATTATGTTTCAGGTAATTTGAATAATAAATATGAAAGAATCACTGTTCGTTTCGGTAAGGGAATCGCCGGAAAAATTATTTCGAGCGGAAGTGCGATGATGGTTCCAGATTTTCCAAAGGATATTATTGGAAAGGTAACGGACTATCCGATTATGCTGGCTGAAAAACTCGTATCCGCCTATGCGGTTCCAATATTTTTCCATTCTGTCCCTAAAGGGGTATTGCTGATTGGCAATAGGGCAGCACATCTTTTTACCGAGCAGGATCAAGAATTGGTAAAGGATGCTGCTGAAGCTCTGGAGCAGATTTTAAAAGGGCATACATTACTTTAAGCGGGAGGACCAGAAATGGATAGGGAAATTCAGCAGATTAAGAATGAACTTTTAGATTATAAATTTGCCCTTGATGCATCATCAATTGTGGCTATTACGGATTCTCGCGGAATCATTACATATGTGAATGATCAATTTTGTCTCATATCAAAATACTCGAGGGAAGAATTGTTGGGGCAAGATCATCGGATTATTAACTCCGGATACCATTCACAGGAGTTTTTTAAAAATATGTGGCGGACCATTGGTACCGGTGAGGTCTGGAAAGGTGAAATTCGCAACCAGGCAAAAGATGGAACTTATTACTGGATGGATACAACGATTGTTCCGTTTATAAATGAAAAGGGTAAGCCTTATCAGTATGTTGCTATTCGCTATGAAATCACGGAGCGGAAGCGCGTTGAACAGGAACTACAAAAAATGATGACCACGATTATTGACGTCCAGGAGGAAGAACGGAAACGTTTATCGAGAAATTTACATGATGGGATTGGTCAGAATCTTTATAGTCATTTGATTACAATCAATCGCATGCTTAATGAGCACGACCACCCGTTGCTTCAGCAGATGCAACAGGAGGCAACTGAGCTGATTGAAGAAATTCGTGAAATCTCTTGGGAGCTTCGTCCATCCGTATTGGATGATCTTGGTTTGGTCCCTGCGATTCGTTCGTTTCTCTCCCGTTATTCGGACCACTATAACATTGATGTCTTTTTTGAGTGTGTCTTGAACCAAAGGCTGCCCATCAGTATTGAATTGACGATTTATCGGATTATTCAAGAGGCGTTAACCAATATCCGCAAGTATGCCGATGTTTCTGAAGCGACTGTCACCATCAGGGAAATGGATGAGCTTGTAAGGGTGATGGTTGAAGATCAGGGAAAAGGCTTTGATGTAGAAACGGTGCAGCGAGGTGTTGGTCTCTTCAGTATGGACGAGCGTGCCCGGGCAGTTAATGGGGGGATTTCCATTGTCTCAGTTCCTGGTAAAGGAACCAAAATTATTTTTGAGGTACCTGTTTCGAGAGCGAGATAGAGTTCGGTCATATCCCAAACAAAAAACACACGATTTCTAATCCGAAGTCGTGTGTTTTTTTCTATCTATTCCTATATCTTAAATGAGCTCTTCAACGAAACAATGCGGTTAAATACCAGCTTTTCTGCAATAGAATCCTTTGGATCCACGTTGAAATACCCATGTCTAAAGAACTGGAATTTGTCGTGCGGCATACTTTCCTTCATATTTGGCTCAACAAAACCTTGGAATACATCTAGTGATTTTGGATTCACCTTATCCAAGAATGTTTTTTCTTCCCCGTCTGTATCTTCGCCGTCCTCATCCAAAATTAAAGGCTCGTATAAACGGAACTCAGCCGGAACGGCATGCGCTGCTTCCACCCAGTGAATGGTCCCCTTTACCTTACGACCGGTAAAACCTGTACCGCTCTTCGTTTCAGGATCATACGTACAACGAAGCTCAACGACATTACCATTTACATCCTTAATGACTTCTTCACATTTGATGAAGTAAGCGTGCTTTAAGCGAACCTCATTGCCGGGGAACAACCGGAAATATTTTTTCGGCGGATTTTCCATAAAATCGTCCTGCTCAATATAGATTTCACGGGAGAATGGAATTTTTCTCATTCCCATTTCTGGATTTTCTGGATTAATTTCTGCATCTAATAGCTCAATTTGCCCTTCCGGATAGTTTGTAATGACCACTTTTAACGGATTAATCACACCCATTGTCCTTGGTGCTTTAAGTTTCAAATCTTCACGAACAAAGTGCTCAAGCATCTGCGAATCGACTGCTCCGGAACCTTTGGAAACACCAGTTTCGCGAACAAAATTCCGAATAGATTCAGGTGTAAAACCTTTTCTCCTCATTCCTGAAATTGTCGGCATCCGTGGGTCATCCCAGCCATCGACATACTCTTCCTCAACAAGTTGCTTTAGCTTACGTTTACTCATGACTGTATTTGTAATATTTAAACGGCCAAATTCAATTTGCTGCGGTGTGTTCTCCATTTCACATTGCTCGACAACCCAATTATAAAGCGGGCGTTGGTCTTCAAACTCAATCGTACAAATCGAATGGGTGACACCTTCAATGGCATCTTCAAGCGGATGGGCAAAAGCATACATCGGGTAAATGCACCATTTATCACCCGTATTATGGTGGGTTGCATGAGCAATACGATAAATAACAGGGTCACGCAGATTAATATTAGGTGACGACATATCGATTTTCGCCCGGAGTACTTTTTCTCCATTCGCAAATTCACCTGCACGCATCCGTTCAAATAAATCAAGATTTTCCTCAACAGAGCGGTTCCGGTAAGGACCTTCCATCCCAGGCTCTGTCAGGGTTCCGCGATATTCGCGAATTTCATCTGCTGAAAGGTCATCCACATATGCTAAGCCTTTTTTAATTAAACGAACCGCGCGGCTGTACATTTCTTCAAAATAATTGGAGGCAAAAAATAAGTCATCCCACTCAAAACCGAGCCATTTTACGTCTTCTTTAATAGAGTTAACGAATTCAATATCTTCTTTTAATGGATTCGTATCGTCAAATCGTAAATTCGTTTTTCCATTAAAATCATCCGCTAAGCCAAAGTTGATAATGATTGATTTTGCGTGACCAATATGCAAGTATCCATTTGGCTCAGGTGGAAAGCGAGTTACGACCGTTTTGTGCTTTCCTGATTCTAAATCCTTTTTCATGATATCTTTTATAAAATTGGAATTATGTTCCACTATTTTCAACCTCTTTCATTGTATCTACTACTATAAATACCATAAATACTGATATTTTTCCATTATTCCCGTCCAATCATAAGCATAACAGAAGGAGGGAAATTTTAAAAATTGCATAAGCAGCTCCATAAAGGCTACAATCAATTGATATATAGGTAATGAGAGGAGAATTTTTATGCTTAATCTTGGTACAGTAGGGACAGGATGGATTACCACAAGGTTTATTGAAGCGGCAAAGCATAGTGGAAGACTCCATTTAACAGCCGTTTATTCGAGAACGGAGGAAAAGGCAAAACAGCTGGCAGATACGTTTAATGCATCGCATTTTTATACGGATTTAACTACCATGGCTAGCAGTGCAGAGATTGATATTGTTTATATCGCCTCACCGAATTCCGTCCATTTTGAACAAGTCCAGTTATTTTTAAAAAATAAAAAACATGTCATTTGTGAAAAACCGATTTTTTCAACGAGTAAAGAACTAGAAGAAGCCTATCAGTTGGCTGAAGAAAATGGGGTTTTTTTATTCGAAGCGATTCGTAATATTCATACACCCAATTTTGCCATCTTAAAAGAAAATCTTCCATTAGCAGGACAAATTCGAAGCACAGTCCTTCCTTATATCCAATATTCCTCACGATACGATTTATTCTTGCAGGGAGAGGTACCGAATATCTTTTCGGCAGAGTATTCTGGAGGGGCATTGGTGGATTTAGGTGTATATCCCCTTTACTTAGCGGTTGGGCTTTTCGGTAAACCGGAAAAAGTGGCTTATCATCCGGTGGTATTACATAGCGGGGTGGATGGAAGCGGAACGCTTGTGTTAACCTATGATGGTTTTGTTTGCACGATTCTTTGTTCTAAAATATCTCATTCCGAGATTCCCTGTGAAATCCATGGGGAAAAAGGAACCTTTGTGCTTGAAGATGCGGCGCCAATTTCAGAGATTATATTTTTGGATAGTCATACGAAGAAAAGCAATATTCTGAGCGTAAAACAGTATGACAAGGACATGGCATATGAATGCATCAATTTCGCTGAAATTATCGAAACGAATAATCGTGAGAAATATGAAGAATTAAAGAATTGGAGTGAGATTGTCCTTGAAATAACCGAAGAGGTGAGGAGACAAAATCATATTGTTTTTCACGTAGAAAAGTAGGAAAAGGCCGGGATTACTTAATAGTACGATAATGATTAGTGGATACTATGTTTAATATGATCTAGACTATCCACAATTCCTTCTTAACGTTAAATATCATGTAAAATGAAAGGATTTTCTAAATGACAAATAGTTTATATGATAAAGAAAATCTAAAAAATCTAAATAAATTAAAAGATCTAGCCCCAGTACAGTTGCAAGCATTTACTGAATTTAACACCGCAGTATTTCAAGAAGGATCACTTACTAAAAAAGAAAAAGAAATCATTGCGGTAGCGATTGCCCATGTGACAGAATGCCCTTATTGTATTGATTCACATACACGTAGAGCAAAGGCAGAAGGAGCATCACTTGAAGAGTTAGTTGAAGCTGTATTTGTTGTAGCTGGAGTGGAAGCTGGAGGAGCCGTCACCCATAGCACTCATATGAAAAATGCCAATAACCCTGAGGCTGAAGATGTTCTTTATGCCAGATCGAATCTAAAGCATCTTGGAACTTTAAGAAGATATGCAGCCGATGGTTTTAAAAGCTATTCAAATTTTAGCGCAGCAGCTGTGAAAGCAGGAAAGTTAAGTGCAAAATTCAAAGAAATTATCGCTGTAGCAGTTGCTCATGCTACACAATGTCCATATTGTATTGATGTTCATACGAAAAATGCTGTAAACGCTGGGGCAACAAAAGAAGAATTATCAGAAGCAGTGATGGTTACTTCTGCTTTACTTGCTGGAGGAGCTTACGCTCATATTGCGAATATGATTCAAAGCTATGTTGAATAAGGAAAACGGTTGACATTGAATAAAGTAATTTAAAAACAAACCGTTATGTTCTTCCATTAGGGCCCAATTCTACAGCAAGAATTAGGCTCTTTCTTTATGTTGGGTAGGCTTTAACACTACATAGTTAAGCGACCTTCCTACTCGGCCGTAGAATCAGTATTGACGGTTCGAGGTGTTTTATTAGATACAA
Source organism: Bacillus sp. MUM 116 (assembly GCF_001866655.1). GTDB lineage: Bacteria > Bacillota > Bacilli > Bacillales > Cytobacillaceae > Neobacillus. Next base: position 6,898 of record NZ_MLYR01000156.1, read on the forward strand.
GTGGATTAATTATCCATTGTTCCCCATTTTCAATTAAACCATATGTAAAAGCTCCCCTTATCGTATTATATTGGAATGAGTTACCCGGATATCCAATATAATGAAATCAACTGAATTAGTACAATTTTTGGATGTTTGTGCGAAAGGGAGTTGGTATAAAGTGGGGACCATTAACGGAAGAGATTTTATCGAACGTTAACCAATCTTCCGCAAAGGTGATTGATCTCTTTTAAAATTTAACATCTGGTACGAAGCTATAAATTGTTAAGGAATGTACATAAAGTAATGGGTAAGTTACTTGAAATTGCACATAAATTTCAGTAAATTACAAGACGTGAAATATATTAATTATAATTTTATAATTATTATTGATTATACATAATTA
>NZ_MLYR01000157.1 GCF_001866655.1 Bacillus sp. MUM 116
TCAATCCGTCCAAAAGGTTAAAGAACAACCTTTCGTCTTGCTTGTCTTGTGCTATGCCTAAGGCTGATTAAGGCGCCTACGCATTTCTTATACTGCTGCTAAAAACCTCTTGATATGATTATACACTTCTCCCGGACGTTCCTCCGGGACAGCATGTCCAGTTTCTTTTAAAACAATCAGCTCTGAATTTGTTAAATCCTTATTTAATCGTTCTCCTACATGGAGCGGCATTGAGCGGTCATGCTCGCCCCAAATTAATAAACAAGGTGTCTTTATTTTTTGAAGAACCTCGACCGGTAAGTCTCCCTCACGGTGGCGAATCATTTTCGTGAGAGCTATAAAGATTTTATCTTGTAAAAATGGCTGCATGTACCCATTTATCATTTCTTCATTAATCAAAGAATGATTATAGAGAGTATCCTGAAGATTTTTCTTTACACCGGTTCGCGCCAGCCAATATTTCACAAAGTAATGGAAATAGGGAATGTAACTGGTGAGAATGAGTGGCATCCCAAACCGTTTTAGGTAAGCAGAACTGCAAAGCAATATAGCTTTATCCGCAAGCTCCGGCATCATGTGGAGAATATTAAGAACAATTTGACCGCCCATGGAATGACCTAACAATGTCAGTTTTTTTATTCCAAAAACCTCCGTAAGCTTAATCACCGTTTGTGCCAGATTTTTATAGGAGTACACGTAACGGCTGGACTTATCACTTTTCCCAAAAGGGGGAAGGTCAATGGATAAAACTTGATAATCTTGCTTTAATAAAGGGATTAAATGGCGAAAAGTAAAAGTGGATGAAAGAAAGCCATGCAATAAAATAACCGTTTTATCCGTTGTTGATTTTGGATAGAATTCATAATAAACATTGATGTTATTTACCTGCTGGTGCCCGGCTAACACTGCTTGTTCCATAATCCTCCTCCTACTCTTATTTAGGCTATTTTCGCATAGATTGTTGTTTTTCGTATAAGTTCATTAACCCGTATAACTAAATGCTTCGTGGCATCTTTTCGTAAGAACGTTTGCGAAAATTGCCAAGAAACTTAAGTATTTGACTCTTATTAAGGTCCAATAGCTACAAAGTTTACGAAAAGAGCCCTTATTAAAATAGATGGATATAATTTACCCGAAATCAAATGAAT
>NZ_MLYR01000158.1 GCF_001866655.1 Bacillus sp. MUM 116
TGATAGATGGTGTCTAACAATTGGGGTGCAGTTCATATCAACATGATAAGAGGGGTTTTTATTTGATTCTTAAAGTACTGTTCATAAAATTGTAAATATTTTTATTAAAACCGTTTTCAAAAATTAATTGACGAACAAAAATTTCAATGTTATTCTACTTACACAATTAATTAGTTCATTAAACAAATTAATTAACTTTGTTTAAAAGCTAATCTCGAAATTTAGAAAGCTATTATTATATTTTCTAATGAAAAGGGTTTCAAACGAAGAGGTTTGAAAAGAAAGGAAGCGCAGAACAATGCAAACAACAGGCACAAAGAAGTTAACCTTAAAAGAAAAAGTGTCGTATGGTTTAGGTGATGTTGGTAACGGATTCATGTTTGATATGGGGCAAATTTATTTGCTTAAATTTTATACTGACGTACTGGGAATTTCGGCTTACTGGGGCGGGTTAGTATTCTTAATTTCGAAAATTTTTGATGCTTTTGCTGATTCTAGTGTAGGCGCTTTCGTCGATAAACGAAAAGTCGGGAAACGCGGCAAGTTTCGTCCATTTATTCTTTTTGGATCCATCCCGCTTGCAGTTATGACGGTTATTTCGTTTACTGCACCAAATTTTTCTGGAACAGGTAAAATTTTATTTGCGTTTGTAACCTATATGTTGTTTGGACTAGCTTATTCAATTGTAAATATTCCTTATGGATCACTTGCAGCATCAATGACTCAAGATTCTGTTGATCGTGCATCTCTTGGATCATTTCGAGCAATCGGCAGCCAATTTGCACTGCTTATTTCAGGAATGACTGTCGTACCAATTGTTACACATATGCAAAATGAAAAATTAGGCTATGCAATCGGAATTACCATCATGGCAGCCGTTGGGGTTATCTTCCATTATATTTGCTATCGGAATACAACAGAAAATGTCATTAGAGAGCCTAAGAACGAAAAGATTCCTGTATCACGGTTGTTCAAATTATTATTAAGTAATAGACCTTTAATCGCCCTTTGCTTTGTTTGTTTATTTATGGTTGCGGGAAGCAATCTTCGTACTGCGGTTCAGCTCTTCTATTTACAATATAATTTAAATAATACAGGCCTTATGACATTGCTATCTTTTTCAAGTATAGGGATTGCGGTTGTAGGTTCTTTCTTTATTCCTGCACTTGTAAGAAGATTCGGAAAGAAGAGAACCTTCATGATCGGGCTTTTAATTGGAATTGCAGCGGATGCGGCGAACTTCCTTTTACCAGCGAATATACCGACATTCCTTACACTTCTTGCCATTGGGAGCCTGGGATTAAGTTTTGCTCTTGGTTTACCGTGGGTAATGGTGGCGGATACAATCGATTATCATGAATGGAAGACAGGTGAGCGGACTGAAGGAGTAGTATACTCATCCTATAGTTTCTTCCGAAAATTAGCACAGGCGCTTGCCGGGTTTATTCCTGGGGTTGCCCTTGGTTTGATTGGCTATGTTCCAAATGCCCATCAAACAGCAGAAACTCTTTTGGGTATTAAGGGATTAATGTTCCTTGCCCCAGCAATATTCAACTTTATTGCGTTTGTAATTTTATTAGTGGTTTATAATTTAACAGACGAAAAATATAATCAAATTGTAGAAGAATTGAAAGGCAAGAATTCTAATAAAAATCTCAAAAGTGCTTAATATTAGAAAAGCGCAAGCGCCTTGTTCAGCCTCTTTTAAAAAAACCTTTAGCGGACACGCTAAAGGTTTTTGGTTTAAATGACTACGCTTTCATTTTTTCGTTTTGTTCTTCAAATGTAAAATTTAACATGGGTACTTCAAGGAATTTTTTAATTGCGAGTGCACAAGAGCCTAGAACAACAGATTTCTTACCAAAGTCTGAGATGATTAATTCCCGATAATGGCTGATGGAAGAAGTTAAATTTCTTTTAATTTTACTTAGGGAGTCAGGAAACATCCGCAGTAATTCACTTTCAAGAACAATTACATCCGGATTGTACATATTAATCATATTATTTAGGCCAATCGCTAAATAGTAGATCAACTGTTCCATCAGGTGATGAACTTCCGCGTCACCTTCATCCAGCCAAACTTGAATTTGATCATAGGTTAAATTTTTAATTTTTCTTTTCTCTGACAAATATTCAAAAATGCTCGATTCAGATGCATATTTTTCCCAACATCCGTGATTGCCGCAATTGCAGGGCTTGCCTCCAGGAACAATAATCATATGACCTGCTTCACCAGCATATCCGTCATGACCCCGAAAAAACTCATCCTTCATCATCATGCCGATGCCAATACCCGAATAGAGGGTTGTACATAATAAGTTATCAGTGTCGTGGTGCAGATAAACTCGCTCCGCAAAGGAACATACATTTGCATTATTTTCAAGATAAATGGGAAGATCGATTTCTGTTGCCAAATCTCTTTTTAGATTCATTTCATCCCACTTAAGGCGAGGAACATAATGAATCACTTCGTCCTTAGAGACAAGGCCATGGACAGCGATCACAATTCCAACAATTCCGTATTGGCTATCAGAATAATCTGTTTGAAATTTTTTTATTTGTCCCATTAGTAATTGTAAAATCTCCGAATAATCTATCGTATCAATTTTGATACTAACGGATGAAATGGGCTGGCCGAGAAGGTCGGATAAAGTGAAGGAGAGTTGACCATAATCAAGGTCAATCCCTAGAGCGTAACCTGCATGACGGTTTATAGAGAGCATGATGGGCTTCCGTCCGACAGAATTGTGCTCCAGTTGTGTTTCAACAATCAGTCCTTCTTCTAATAAATCTGCAACCTGTGCAGAGATGGTCGCTCTTGTTAAGGCTGTAACTTTAGATAAATCCGCTCTTGAAATCATACCTTCTTTAATAATATGCCGAATAATCAAAGAGCGATTGATTTTTTTTATATATGCTGCGTCACCAGTAATCATGTAAATCCTCCATATTAAGCAGTTGTTTTAAATCTACCCTTATTATATCAAGTTCTTTCATAAATTAGCTGATATTATTCTATTAATTTGTAAAGAGTTAATTGACGGAAAAGGTTAAACGTGGTAAGTTTAGCTTATAATTAATTTGTTTATTAAACAAATTAAAGTAAATAATTTTATAATTGAAGTTTATAGTAATCTGTA
>NZ_MLYR01000159.1 GCF_001866655.1 Bacillus sp. MUM 116
CTTGAATATTCATTATATTATATATTATATAACAAAAAGCTAACCGGCAGTGTTATGAAAATTTAAAATATTTACTGCCGGCTGCATTGCATAATGAATATGTTTTTTTAATGATTAGCTAGAACGCCACGTTGAAAAACCAAATTCCCCCCATATAGGTTTCTACAACTTTTGTTTTCTCAACTCTTTCCGGGCTAATTGAAAGAATATCTTAATCTAAAACGATAAAATCAGCATGGTAGCCAAGAGCGAGCTGACCAATAAACGGAATTCTAGTAATTTCTTGAGCCGCTTTTGTATAGAGGAGGATAGCAGTTTCCATATTAACTTTTTGATCCTGACCAAGGTCAGTTCCATCATATGCGAATCGTGTAACCGCAGATTTTAATCCAACAAAAGGATTCACTGGATCTGCCCAAGCCGTTGCGGGCGCATCAGAAGAAAATGCAACTTTGATTCCTGCTGGTAGCATCGATTGAACAGCATAAGTGGTCTTTGTTCGTTCTGCACCTAAATTTTTAAGATAGCTTTCAATCTCCGCATATAAGAAGATTGGCTGGGTAACAAAAGCTATTCCATTCAATCTATTAAAAAGTTTCTATTTTTTAATAAAATAATCCTTAACTTAGTAAATGCAATTTTTATGCCACTTTCCCTCTTTTCTGCTATATTTGAACTAATTTTATAAAAACTCGGATAAACCGCAGTATTTTCACGATTTCCCCTTTTAAAAATATTTGCATCTAGAAACAATGGCTGGTTTAGATATGAAAGTTTTGTAAAAATGTTTTTACATCGTAAAATTTTTTTTACAAAACAATAAAAAACGGCTATTGAATTTAGCATTTCATTAGCCGTTATATCATCATAATTTATATTTTTCCATTTTGTATTTTAGTAATTGTTTCGAGACACCTAGACTTTTAGCGGTGTCTGTCAGTTTTCCATTCATGTTTGTTAGTTTCCTTTGTATCATTTCTTTTTCAAAATGTTCAACCGCCTCTTTTAAGCACTCAGCATGATTTTCTATACCTAGAGGCAAGTGTGTTTCATGATTCTCCCTAATTCTCTTCGGAATGTCATCCAATTTGATAACGTTAGTGGTTGCGTTATTAAAAGCAGTTTCAATTGCATTTTTCAGTTCCCTGATATTCCCGGGCCATTGATACCTCTTAAAACATTTCAATACCTCGGGAGCGACACCATCAATGTGAATATTCATATTATTATTATAAAACTCAATATAATATTCAATCAGCCTCTCGATATCCTCCTGCCGTTCGGCCAGTGTTGGCAAATCTATTTGGACTACTCCTAATCGGTAAAACAGGTCGTCTCTTAAGCGTTTTTCAGCTACTAATTGATCCGGATCTTCATTTGTAGCTGAAATCACCCGGATATCTACGCTTGTATTTTTCGTGCCGCCGATTCTTCTAATCATTTTCTCCTCAATGGCTTTTAAAAGCTTTACTTGAAGATGTAGATCGAGTGAATTGATTTCATCCAAAAATAAGGTACCGCCGTTTGCTTGTTCAAAAACCCCCGGCATGTCAACTGCGCCTGTAAAGCTTCCTTTTACTGTTCCAAACAAGGTGCTTTCCATTAGATTAGGAGGGAATGCCCCGCAATTAAGGGAAATAAACGGACCGCTGAATCGGTCGCTTAAATTATGAATGGACTGAGCAACAACCTCTTTTCCAGTTCCCGTTTTTCCATAAATTAAAACGGTTGAATTGGTTTTCGCAATTTTAACGATTTTGTTTTTAATCTCTTCCATTTTGGGATTAGCCGTTATCAAATTATCGATGGTATAAAGTGTATTATTTTTCCGAAACACCTTATGCTTCGCAAATTTATCTAAAGATTGAATATTTTCTTTTGAATAAAAATGCTTTGAAAATTCAATTGCACCAATTACTTTCCCATTTTCTTTTATCGGATAGGTAGAATTCACCAAAAAGAACGAATTTCCACTTTTCATTATTAGTTCTTGTTTCACATTACAAACGGCCTCACCACTTCTTAAAACCTTTATAATTGTACTGTTTTCAAAGGTAAGATTTCGATATGGATTCATGACAGTTGTGCCTATAAATTCTTCAGGCCTAAGTCCAATATCATTTAGAACTTTTAAATCCGCCATATCATAAAAAATCACTGTTCCGTTTTCGTCCGTTACTAAAATATTGTCATAATCCTTTAAATGCTTGAAATGATTTAAATCAAAGTTCATTTTTTTCACCTATTTTTTATTAATAAAGAAATATTTAATATAAAACGCTCCAATGCGCAAATTTTCCCACTAAATTAGTATATAGCAATTTGAGTTGAAAAAAAATCAAAGAAAAACAGTTCCCCCAAAAGATGGGAGAACTGCTTAAACGATTACCTATTGGTTTAATATTTTAAATGCAGCATGCAGAAAAATATTTACACCATATTCCATTGCATCTTCATCAAAAGTAAACCGCGGATGGTGATGCGGGTAAATGATGCCCTTCTCTTTATTTCCTGCACCAATGGTATAGAAGCAGCCAGAAGCTTTTTGTAAGAAGAAAGAAAAATCTTCCGCTGCCATTTTCGGTTTTTTTAAATCTACCGTTGCATCCCCATAAACTTCCCGTACTTAACTGAACGATATGGTTGAAAATTTAGCAGATATATTAAGGTATTCGTTAGATGGTGAAAATAAAATGGTCCATTTAAAAGAGGAGATTACCTATACAAATAGTTATATTAAAATACAAAAAATGTGTTTCCAAAATAAATTTGAAGTGACTGGGAGCGGCCCTTTCAGATATGAATGCGATCGTCCCGCACCATCCTCCCCACTTTGTCCTTGATGACGGGTGATGCCGATTGCGGGAATACTATTTAAGCTGATTAATAATCTGAGAAAATGATGGAAAAACAAAAGAAAAAAAGGGAAAACAAATAAAAAATATTGCAATTTCTTGTTTTTCATTTTATATTTAGTTTAAATATTAAGAATATTTAAATCAACTATTTAAAGAACAGAATATTGGGTTGTAAACACATGGAAGATTAAAAGTAACATATGGGGAAAAATATAGTCTTTATCAAGAGTAAAATGAATTAAAGAACATTCGTTCGTTTATTAAACCAAAATAATCTAATAAGATTGTCCTGTAGAATGGAGATTTACTATGGAATTTTCAATCGTTTTTCAATCCATTATTAATATTACATTTTTGATCCTTATTGGTGTCCTATTATCAAAAACTTTTTCGTTTAATGATGATACAAGGAAACTGTTTATTAATTTAATTGTAAATATTGCAATGCCTTGTATTATTCTATCCAGTATTTTTAAAGTGGACCTGAATGCCCGAATCTTTACATCCATCCTCATTGTTTTTGTTTTATCGATTTTGATTAATCTTCTTGGAATTGGAATTGGCTGGATTTTATCCATTACCTTTCAAGGGGATTCACCAAAAAAACGAGAGATTGCTTTAATGTCTGGTTTGGGAAATACCGGATTTATCGGAATTCCGTTATGCGCTACATTGATTGGACCAGAAGCTGCGTTGTATGCCGCCATATTTGATGCCGGAGTGGATTTTACCATTTGGACGATCGGAGTCATCATTCTGCAAAAAGATCGAAAATTTGCCTTACAAACATTAAAATCTATGTTAAATATGCCCACTGCTGCAATTGTTTTTGGATTAGCGGTTGCCTATTTTAACATTAAGCCTCCTTCTTTCATCGTTCACTTAACGGATCAGCTTGCTGGCCTCGCAACACCGCTGGCTATGTTTTATATTGGCATACTAATAATGACCATACAACGTGCAAAGGTACGAGAAAAAGGTCACCAACTTTGGATTCCTTTAATGGTTAAATTAATTCTTTTACCATTTTCAGTTGCCTTTTTAATCCATTTCTTTGGCTTGAGTCCGGAAATAATCCAAACGCTTTTGGTTCAATCGATGATGCCAACTTTAACGCTTGCTTCCATTCTATTTGCCAAATATTCTGCAGATGAAGAAATGGGTGCAATAACGACCATCATATCAACCATCATATCTTTATCGACGATTCCGCTTATGCTGTTTTTAATCAATTTATTCGGTGTGTTTTAATGAAAAATCCTCCTACCGCATACGGTAAGAGGATTTTTTATAATTATATTAATCACAGCCAGTTATTTTCAAATCATCTTTAATTGTAGCTAAGACGGTATCAGAATCAACTTTCTGTCCATTCTTAACATCTAAGGATGTAATATACCCGCTAATTCCGATCGAAATCTCTTCAATCGATCCATTGTTTGTTTTAATTAAGAACAATTTCTCCCATTCGTAAACATGGCTGTTTTCTTTTGTCAGAACTTCCTCAATAGTTCCATTAAAAGGACAGTAAAGTTTTTCTTCTGTTACTATCAAGTTTTTTCGCTCCTTTTAAGATTTCGGTCAGATTTTGAGTTGGATTTTCCTATTTTACTCAAGTACGGGTATTTTAATAACATATTTTATAGCATCTCAGATGTTGATTTAGCTTGCATGTAAAGTTAATTTTAAATTATTCCGCATCCATAAATGGATAGGTAATTTCTGTGGTTGGAGCAAAATTTTCCTTGATAACACGAGGACTTGTCCAACGAATCATGTTAAATACAGAACCTGCTTTATCATTTGTACCAGAACCACGAGAACCACCAAATGGCTGCTGATTAATCATCGCACCAGTTGGTTTATCATTGATATAGAAGTTACCAGCTGCGCCAGATAAGCGGCGTTCTAAGTGAGCGATTGCTTGACGGTCCTGTGCAAAGATAGCACCTGTTAATGCATACATAGACGCTGTATCTGCTGCATCCAATGTTTCTTCTAATTTATCATTTTCATATACATAGATTGTTAATACTGGTCCAAAAATTTCTTCTACCATTGTTTTGAAGTTTGGATTTGTTGTCACAATGATTGTCGGTTGAACGAAATATCCCACAGAATCATCATAAGTACCACCAGCAATAATTTCTGCTTCTTCAGATGCTGCAGCATAGTCGATATAGCTTGTAATCGAATCAAAAGCCGGTTTATCAATTACCGCACCCATGAAGTTTGTAAAGTCTCTTACATCCCCTACTTTAAGCTTCGAAGTTTCTTCCAATAATCCTGCTTTTACTTCTTCCCACATGCTAGCTGGAATGTAAGCGCGAGAAGCCGCTGAACATTTTTGACCTTGGTATTCAAACGCACCACGAACAAGATTCGCTACTACTTTATCTGCTTGTGCTGTTTCGTGAGCAAATACAAAGTCTTTACCACCTGTTTCACCAACTAAACGAGGATAAGATTTATAGTTTGTAATGCTTTCTCCCACTGTTTTCCAAATTGTTTGGAACGTACTTGTTGATCCAGTAAAATGGAACCCAGCCATACGAGTGTCAGTTAATACTACTTCTGATACTTGTGAACCACGAGATGGTACAAAGTTGATTACGCCTTTTGGTAATCCTGCTTCTTCTAAAATACGCATAAAGTAGTAGTTTGCTAGTATAGAAGTTGTTGCTGGTTTCCAAACGACTACGTTCCCCATCATTGCAGGAGCTGATGGTAAGTTCCCGCCAATTGCTGTGAAGTTAAATGGAGAAATGGCCAATACAAAACCATCTAATGCACGGTAATCTAAACGATTCCAAACATTCTTCATACTCTCAGGTTGAATTTGATAAATTTGATTCGCATAATCCACGCCAAAACGTAAGAAATCTACTAATTCCTGTGCAGAATCAATTTCAGCTTGAATAGCTGTTTTGGACTGACCTAACATCGTAGCAGCATTCATTACGTCACGGTAAGGACCAGAGATTAAATCTGCAGCTTTTAAGAAAATAGCTGCACGATGTTCCCATGGCGTATTTTCCCATGATTCTTTTACAGCCATTGCCGCTTCTACAGCTTCGCGTAACTCTTTTTCTCCAGCTTGAGAATAGTTTGCTAGTACATGTTGATGATTATGCGGCATAACCACTTGCTTCACTGTATCTGTTTTTATATTTTCGCCATTAATAATCACAGGGATATCAACTACGATATCAGATTGGCGTTTTAATTCAGCTTTTAATGTTTCTCTTTCTTTTGTACCTGGGGCATATGTGTTGCCAGGCTCATTTTTAGGTGTTGGGATTTTGAAAATTCCGTTACTCATTCTTTCAACTTCCTTCCTGTTTATTAACTCTGTTACACTAATAAAAAATTTCAACTTCTACCGCCAAATTATAACATACCTTTTCCATTCTTATGCTTTCTTTTGTTTCTTACGAATATTTAGAAAAATTCCTGAAATGCAGTATTTTATATATTCGGCAATCCTCCCTATTAGTTGTTCCGTTTGAATAAAATGCAAGTTCCGTGCCAACTTTAAATTTTGCATGAAATATAGATTTTTGACCATTAAAGTGCAAATTTTATTTGCAAAAAGCATATTATTTTATTTATTTTGCGCAAAATATTTTTGCACCCATCGAATTTGTGCAAAAAAAATGGTTAACAATCTTTTAAGTAAAAACTGTTAACCTCATCCTTTTTGATAAAATGGATTCTTATTATAATTGGTTAAAAATATTTTCACTTTCTGAATTTTCGTTGAAGGTCAAAACTTCTTCAACCGGCTCATACGATTCACCATAGAAATGCTTATCTTTATAAGTATGAATCAAATCATATGTTTTTTTCATCGCTTCGAATATCATTTCCTCAGATTCGTGATGGGGTGCCCAATAAAGTATTTCCATTTGATTTATTTCATTAGTCGCCAATGATCTTCTTCGATAACCAATTGAATTGGCATGCTCAAAGCCTTCACGTTTATAAAAATGCAGCCTTTTTTCGGTATCGGTGTCCTCATAATTGAAAGGCTCCACCTCTAGAATGATTGGTTTCTCTTTTTGTTTCATTTTTTCTAAAAGTTTATGGCCTAACCCTTGTCCACGGGCATTTTTTGAAACAAAGAGATAATCAATGAAGATAAAATTATCCAGCTCAGCATACATAATCACATAAAGAGGTCCTTCATCTTTATGATAGATTTCTGAGCGTTCTTTTAGCAAGGATTCCAAATGCTCTTTTGATTTCATTTCTTCAATCGGGAAATATTTATTTAATTTTTCATACCAATGCATGACAGGACTCCTTATTTTCATTTTCAAAGCTTCAATAATGGAAGTATGTCTTAATTAAAATTTTTAATACTAAAAAACCCACCTCACTTCTAACTAGCTGAAGTGACCCCTAAAAGTTAGACACGGTTATTTCATTAGGCAGCGTGTGTAAAATGAGTTCGGTATTGTACCGGACTCATTTTTAATTTTGCCTTGATCCGTTTCGTATTATAGTAATTAATATATTTTTGTAATTCTACTTTAAAATGTTCGACACTCTC